>JAEWKP010000169.1 GCA_023393655.1 Pseudomonadota bacterium
CCCCGGCCGCCCAGCACGCCGGGAGGTAACCCGCGAATCATCCCGGACAAGCCGCAAAGCGGCGTCGATCCGGGATCCATGCCGGAACCTTCATCGGAAGCGCTCCGGAATGGATCCCGGGTCAAGCCCGGGATGACGGCATGGTTCCAGTGGAAACTGGTAGGCCCTACCGCCCAGTCCAGTTCGGCGTCCGCTTGCCCAGAAACGCTTCCATGCCCTCGCGGAAATCGGCGCTGGTGTAGCAGAGCGTCACCAGATCATGGCCGTCGATCCCAGCAGCGGTCGCGGCCGTAAGCCGTCGCATCGCCTCCTTGGTCGCGCGCATCGTCAGGGGCGCGTGGCCGGCGATGACCTCAGCCAGCTCGCGAGCCCGCCGCATCAGCGCCTCATGGTCCGGCACCAGCTCGTTATAGAGTCCGATCCGCGCGCCCTCCTCCGCCTCGACCAGACGGGCGGTGAAGACAATGTCCTTCACCCGCGCCGGGCCGAGGATGGCGTAGAGCCGCCCGTAATTCTCCATCGACAGGCAATTGCCAAGCGTGCGCGCGATCGGGAAGCCGAAGCGCGCGCTTTGGGTCGCGATGCGCAGGTCGCAGGCGAGCCCGATCGCCGCCCCGCCGCCGGTGAAGGCTCCGGAGATCGCGGCCAGCGTCGGCACCGGGCAGCTCTCGATCGTGCCGATCACGGTCTCGATCCGCTCCTCATAGGCCAGCGCGTCCTCGGCGCTGGAGAAAGCGCGGAACTGGGCGATGTCGGTGCCGGCCGCGAAGGCCTTGTCGCCCGCCCCGGTCATGACGATGACCCGCGGATCGCCATGCGCGGCCGGATCGCGGCAGATCTCGGCGATGCGCTCGTACATGGCGAAGGTCAGCGCGTTGCGCGCCTGGGGCCGGTTGAGCGTGATCGTGCCGACCCCACCCTCGACCGCATACAGGATTTCGTCGTTCACGCAGGCTCTCCGTCAGATCACGCCATCGGCCCGCAAGCGCGCGAGCCCGGCTTCATCATAGCCGAGATCGGCCAGAATCTCGTCGTTGTGGGCGCCGGCAGCCGGCGTCGGCGTCGCGACATCGGCCGGCGTGCGCGACAGCGTCACCGGCTGGCCGATCAGGCGGATATCGCCGAGTTCGGGATGACTCACCGGCTTGGCGATGCCGAGATGGCGCACCTGCGGGTCCTCGAACATCTCGTCGACCGCATAGATCGGCCCGGCCGGAACGCTGTTGCGCTCCATCGCCTCCAGCCAATGGGCGCTGTCGGCCCCGGCGAATATCTCCTCGATCAGTTCGCGCAGTTCCGGCCGGCGCGCGAAGCGCTTCTCCGAGCTGTCATAGCGCGCAGCGGTGCCCCAGTCCGGCCGCTCGATCGCGCGGCAGAACGCGCGCCACTGCTCCTCGCCGCCGACGCCGAGATTGATCGCGCCGTCACGCGTGCGGTAGACGCCCATCGGCGTCTGGTAGGGGTGATCGTTGCCGGATTGCGGCGGCACCGAGCCCTCGACGAGGTAGCGCGCCGCCTGGAAATCCATCATCGCGATCTGGGCTTCGAGCAGCGAGGTCTGCACCCACTGCCCCTTGCCCGAGATGGCCCGCTCCTGCAGCGCGACCAGCGCGCCGACCGCGCCATAGAGCCCGGCCGAGGAATCCGCGAGCGCGATCCCGGCTCGCACCGGCCCCTGCCCCGGCAGGCCGGTCACCGACATCATCCCGCCCATGCCCTGCGCGATCTGGTCGAAGCCGGCGCGGGTCCGATACGGGCCTGACTGGCCAAAGCCGGAGATCGAGACCAGGATCAGGCGCGGATTGCGTGCATGCAGCGTCTCGAAATCGAGCCCGAGCCGCTCCTTCACGTCCGGCCGGAAATTCTCGACCACGAGATCGGCCTCGTCGACGAGCTTCATCAGGATCGCCTTGCCTTCGGGCGTCTTCAGGTTGAGCGCGAGCGAGCGCTTGTTGCGATGCAGGTTCTGCATGTCGTAGCCGAGACGCGGCCCGCTCATGTTCTCGTTGGGATCGAGTCCCGGCGGGCTCTCGACCTTGATCACGTCGGCCCCGAAATCGGCAAAGACGCGCACGCAGGTCGGCCCGGCCCGCACCCGCGTCAGGTCCAGCACCTTGAGCCCGGCAAGCGCGGTGGACGGTCTCGGCTGCGGCATCGGTCTTCGCTCCCTCTCGGGGCGAACTATCCGGTACGGCCAGCGGCGTGGTCAATGGCGCCGTGCATGCTGCATGCAGAAGCGGAGCGCATGGCAGCGCAATGCCCGACACGAAGCCGGGCGCTGGAGCCAATGGATTCCTCATTCAGGTAAGGGCTCGCGTCATCCCGGACGGAGCGAAGCGGACATCCGGGATCCATCAGAGGACTCAACGCTTTACGATGGATCCCGGGTCAAGCCCGGGATGACGTTGTGGTTCAGCGGGAAACTAGGCCACCGCCCGCGCCGCGTCGCGCACAGCCGCGAGCGTCGCATCGACCACCGCCGCATCGTGCTCCGACGAGACGAACCAGGCGCCCCGCTCCAGAACGCGCACGCCGCGCTTCAGCAATTCATGCGCGAAGCGGCTATAGGCGGCCTTGTCGGCGCGCGCGACGTCGCGATAGTTCCGCGCCGGGGCATCGAGCCCGAAGGCGACGTGGAACATCAGCGGGAAGCCCGCGACCTGCGCCTTGATGCCCGCCTCCTTGAGGATGGCGCGGATGCCGTCCTGCAAACGCTGGCCATGAGCCGAGCTGCGCTCGTAATGCTCCGGCGTCAGCGCCTTCTGGGTCGCGACCAGCGCCGCCATCGCGACCGGCTGGGCGTTGAAGGTGCCGCCATGCAGCACGCCATCGGCGAAGAGGTCGAGCAGATCGGCCCTGCCGGCGATCGCCGCGACCGGGAAGCCGTTGGCGATCGCCTTTGCCATCAGGGTGAGGTCCGGCGTCACGCCGAAGCGCTCCTGAGCCCCGCCGCGCCCCAGCCGGAACCCGGTGATGACCTCGTCGAAGATCAGGATCGCGCCATGCTTGCGGCAGGCCGCGAGCGCGCCCTCCAGATAGCCTGGCGCCGGCGCGATGGCGCCCTGGTTGCACATTGCCGGCTCCATCAGCACGGCCGCGACATCGCCCTTGGCGAGCCGCGCTTCCAGCGCCGCGAGATCGTTCCAGCCGAGGATCGAGAGCCCCTCGCCCGCCTCCGGATCCTGGCCCTTGCTGCCGATCACCGGCGTCGGCGCCTCCTCCGGCCCAGCCGCGTTCAGCCCCGGCGCCGTCGACCAGAGAATGTTGTCGAACCAGCCATGATAGTGCCCCTCGAACTTGACGAT
>JAEWKP010000170.1 GCA_023393655.1 Pseudomonadota bacterium
CCCGCATTCCCTGCGGGCGCGGCTTAAAATCACCAGGTTCGCCTCAGCGCGAGCGCGACAGCTTGTCCAGCCGCTCGCGCATCTCGTTGAGTTCGCGCTTGAGATCGCCGATGTCGCCGCTGGCCGCTTCCGCCGCGGGCTTCGCGCCGGCGGCTGCTTCCTGCTTGGCCTGCGCTGCCGCGGTGAACGGGTTGAACAGTCGGAAGGCTTCCTGGAACATCTGCATGTTCGCCCGCGTCTGTGCCTGGATGGCGTCGAGCGCGTTGCCGCTGAAGGCCGGGCCGCCAAAGGCCTTGGTCATCTGCTCGCGGAACTTGCTCTGCTCCTGCGTGAAATTCTCCATCGAGAATTCCAGGTAGCGCGGCACCAGCGCCTGCATGCTGTCGCCGTACAGGCGGATGAGCTGGCGCAGGAACGCGATCGGCAGCAGGTTCTGCCCGTCCTTGGCCTCCTCGTCGAAGATGATCTGCGCCAGCACCGAGCGGGTGATGTCTTCACCTGACTTGGCGTCGTACACCACGAAATCCTCGCCCGAGCGCACGAGCCCGGCGAGATCCTCCAGGGTTACGTAGGAGCTGGTGCCCGTATGATAGAGACGCCGGTTGGCGTATTTCTTGATGACGGTCGGTTCTTTGTCGCTAGCCATCGGTCCTGCTTGACGTTGATCCGCGGCCGCCGGTGGGTCCGGCGTGCTCGGCGAAACGGTCTCCCATGACGCGACGATAGCCTGTCGGTGCTGCACCGCAAGCTCTTTGAGCGGGCGCTGCAAAAAACCACCGAAGGCCCTGCAACCACAGCGATAGCCCGTCCCTTGCGTCACATCGCTGGAGAGGTCCCGGTCGATTTAGCCTCTCGCCTGTCTTGACGGCGTCGCGGCGGGCTTCGAAGGTGGCGGGGAACGGTTGGGCCGGCGGGAGCGGTGCAGCCGCAACAACAAAGCGAGGATACCTCTCATGGCAGATTCGGATATCGTGATCGTCGGTGCGGCCCGCACCGCGGTCGGCGCCTTCAGCGGCGCTTTTGCCAACACTCCCGCCCATGATCTCGGCGCCGTCGCGATCAAGGAAGCCCTGCGCCGCGCCAAGGTCGAAGCGGCCGAGGTCGACGAGGTCGTGCTCGGCCAGGTGCTTGCCGCCGGCCAGGGCCAGAACCCCGCCCGCCAGGCCGCGATGGCCGCAGGCATCCCGCAGGAGAAGACCGCCTGGGGTCTCAACCAGCTCTGCGGCTCGGGCCTGCGCACCGTCGCCATCGGCCTGCAGCAGATCGCCAATGGCGATGCCAACATCATCGTCGCGGGCGGCATGGAATCAATGTCGCTCGCCCCGCACGCCGCCTATATGCGCGCCGGCACCAAGATGGGCGACGTCAAGTTCACCGACACGATGATCAAGGACGGCCTCTGGGACGCCTTCCACGGCTATCACATGGGCACCACCGCCGAGAACGTCGCGACCAAGTACCAGATCAGCCGCGAGGAGCAGGACCGCTTCGCCGTCGCCTCGCAAAACAAGGCCGAGGCCGCCCAGAAGGCCGGTCGCTTCAAGGACGAGATCGCGCCGGTCACCATCTCGACCCGCAAGGGCGACATCGTCGTCGACAGCGACGAGTATCCGCGCCATGGCGCGACGCTGGAAGCGATGGCCAAGCTGCGCCCCGCCTTCTCGAAGGACGGCACGGTGACCGCCGGCAACGCGTCCGGCCTCAATGACGGCGCCGCCGCGCTCGTCATCATGACCGCCAAGGAAGCGGCCCGCCGAGGCCTCACCCCGCTCGCCCGCATCGCCTCCTGGGCGACGGCCGGCGTCGACCCGCAGATCATGGGCACCGGCCCGATCCCCTCGACCCGGAAGGCGCTCGAGAAGGCCGGCTGGAAGGTCGGCGATCTCGATCTCGTCGAGGCCAACGAGGCCTTCGCGGCGCAGGCTCTGGCGGTCAACAAGGACCTCGGCTGGAACCCGGACATCGTCAACGTCAATGGCGGCGCGATCGCGATCGGCCATCCGATCGGCGCGTCCGGCGCCCGCGTGCTGGTGACGCTGCTGCATGAGATGGCCAAGCGCGACGCCAAGAAGGGCCTCGCCACGCTCTGCATCGGCGGCGGCATGGGCGTCGCCATGGCCGTGGAGCGCTGAGACAAGCGCCTCACAGCCCATGGCGAAGCGTACGACGCTCTACCGCTATCTCACCGGCCCCGATGACGCCTCCTTCTGTCATCGGGTCTCCGAAGCGCTGAGCCTCGGCTGGTCGCTCTACGGCCAGCCCACCCTGACCTTCGACACGGTCCAGGGCCGGGTCATCTGTGGCCAGGCCATCATCAAGGACGTGGACGCGGATTACGCGCCCACCCTGCAACTATCTGAACAATAACGGCGGCAAGCCGGAAGACGCTCACTGAAAGGGAGACTGGCCTATGGCGAAGGTGGCATTGGTTACGGGCGGTTCGCGCGGCATCGGCGCGGCGATCTCGAAGGGTCTGAAGGCGGCCGGCTACAGCGTCGCCGCGAGCTATGCCGGCAATGACGAGGCCGCAGCCAAGTTCACGGCCGAGACCGGCATCAAGACCTATAAATGGGACGTCTCGGATTATGATTCCTGCGTCGCCGGCATCGCCAAGGTCGAGGCCGATCTCGGGCCGGTCGACGTGCTCGTCAACAATGCCGGCATCACTCGCGACGGCATGTTCCACAAGATGACCAAGGAACAGTGGGACGCGGTGATCAACACCAACCTGAACTCGCTGTTCAACATGACCCGCCCGGTCTGGGAGGGGATGCGCGCCCGCAAGTTCGGCCGCGTCATCTGCATCTCCTCGATCAACGGCCAGAAGGGCCAGATGGGGCAGGTAAACTACTCCGCCGCTAAGGCCGGCGATATCGGCTTCGTCAAGGCGCTGGCCCAGGAAGGCGCGCGCGCCGGCATCACGGTCAACGCGATCTGCCCGGGCTATATCGCGACCGAGATGGTCAAGGCGATCGACCCGGCCGTGATCGAGAAGTCGATCCTGCCGCATATCCCCGTCGGCCGCCTCGGCGAACCCGAGGAGATCGCGCGCGCCGTGGTGTTCCTGGCCGGCGACGACGCCGGCTTCATCACCGGCTCGACCCTCTCCGCCAATGGCGGCCAGTACATGGCCTGATCGGCCGCGCCGCCTGACCCGCGCAGGCGGTTGAAACAGAAAGACCCCGGAATGGCCTGACGGCGATTCCGGGGTCTTTTTCGTTCCGCGCGTGATCGGGATGAGCCTCAGCTCTGCCGGCCACCCTTCGGCAGCAGGAAGGTCAAGAGGCCGAAGGCCGGCAGCCAGGCGCAGATCTTGAACACCTCGATGATACCGATCTTGTCGGCGAGCAGGCCGATGCCCGCCGCCGCGACGCCTCCGAGCCCGAAGGACAGGCCGTAGAACAGCCCGCCGACGAGGCCGACCCGGTGCGGCACGAGGTCGATCGCGTAGATCAGGATCGCCGAGAAGGCGCTCGACATGATGAAGGAGACGATGATGCTGAGCACGCCGGTCCAGAACAGGTCGGCATGGGGCAAGAGCAGCGCGAAGGGCAGCGAACCCAGGATCGACAGCCAGATCACCCGGTCGCGGCCGATCCGGTCGCCGATCATGCCGCCGACGATCACGCCGATCGCGCCGACCACGAGATAGAGGAAGAGCATGATCTGCGAGAGCTGGATCTCGATGCCGAAGCGCTCGATCAGGTAGAAGGTGTAATAGGAGGTGAAGGCCGCCGTGTAGCCATTCTTCGAGATCAGCAGCATGACCAGCACGGCCATCGCCAGCAGCACGCGCCCACGCGGCAAGCCGTGGCTGGCGCTTTCCTCGACATGAGCCGAGGAGGATTTCTGCTCGCGCCGCATCGCCGAATAGCGCGCGCCGAGCCAGCCCATCACCAGCATCGCGATCAGCACGACGCCGGAGAACCAGGACAGGCTCGCCTGCCCGCGCGGCATCACCACCGCCGCCGCCAGCAGCGGGCCGACCGAATAGCCGATATGGCCGCCGACCTGGAACACGCCCTGCGCCAGGCCTTGGCGGCCTGCCGCGGCATGGCGCGCCATTCGCGTCGCCTCCGGATGAAACACGGCCGAGCCCAGGCCGATCAGCCCCGCCGCGAGCAGGACCATGGCGTAGCTATGGGCGAAGGAGAGCATCAGCAGGCCCGCCAGCGTCGAGCACATGCCGGCAACCATCGCATAGGGCCAGGGCTTGCGATCGGTGACGAAACCGAGGATCGGCTGCAGCAGCGAGGAGGTCACCTGGAAGGCGAGCGTGATCAGGCCGATCTGCACGAAATCGAGCTGATAGTTCTCCTTGAACAGCGGATAGAGCGCCGGGATCATCGACTGGACGAGATCGTTCAGCAGATGCGCAACGCTGAGCGCCGCCAGAACCGGCATCAGCGGACGGCGAGTGACGGATTGCAGCGGGATCGTGGTCATAATTCAGGCAATGAGCCCGCTTTTGCTTGCGGTCAACGGGGCCGGGAGCATGGCGCCCATGGTTGCAAGGCTGGGTTGCAGTGCAACAGCGCCCTCAGGCGCGCTCGAGCCCGTCGGCAAGCCCTGCGAAACCTGCTATCGCCGCGCGGACTTCATCCCGGCCCGCTCATGACCTCCCGCACCGCGACCCTCATCGGCTTCTGTGCCATCCTGCTCTGGTCGACGCTCGCGCTGTTCACGGCGATGTCGGGCCGCGT
>JAEWKP010000204.1 GCA_023393655.1 Pseudomonadota bacterium
AGCTTGCGCGCCACCGCCTTGTAGAGCGTGTCGATCACCAGCGTCGACTTGCCGCCGCCGGAGACGCCGGTGATGCAGGTGAACATCCCGAGCGGAATCTCGACATCGACATTGCGCAGGTTGTTGCCGCGCGCGCCGACGATCTTGAGGCTACGGCCCTTCGTGGCCTTGCGGCGTTTGGCGGGCACCGCGACCGACATCTCGCCGGTGAGGTATTTGCCGGTAAGCGAATTGGGATCGTCGAGAATATCCTGTGGCGTGCCCTTGGCGACGATCTCGCCGCCATGGATGCCGGCGCCGGGGCCGACATCGACGACGTAATCCGCCGTCAGGATCGCGTCCTCGTCATGCTCGACCACGATCACCGTGTTGCCGAGGTCCCTTAGCCGGCGCAGCGTCCCGAGCAGGCGCTCGTTGTCGCGCTGATGCAGGCCGATCGAGGGCTCGTCCAGCACATAGAGCACGCCGGTGAGCCCCGAGCCGATCTGGCTGGCGAGCCGGATGCGCTGGCTCTCGCCGCCCGAGAGCGTGCCGGAGGCGCGGGCGAGCGTCAGGTATTCCAGGCCGACATCGAGCAGGAAGGTCAGCCGGTCGCGGATTTCCTTGAGGATGCGCGGGGCGATCTCGTTCTGCTTCTTCGAGAGCCGGGCGGGCAGGGCAGTGACCCAGTCCAGCGCGTCCTTGACCGAGAGCTTCGAGACCTCGCCGATATGGCGACCGTCGATCTTCACCGCCAGCGCCTCGGGCTTCAGGCGATAGCCGTTGCAGGCGGCGCAGGGCGTCTCGGACATGAAGCGGCCGATCTCCTCGCGCGCCCAGTCCGACTCCGTCTCCTTCCAGCGCCGCTCCATATTGGTGATGACGCCCTCGAAGGGCTTCTTCACCTCGTAAGAGCGCAGGCCATCGTTATAGGCCATGCGCACGGGCTCGGTGCCTGTGCCGAACAGGATCGCCTTCTGCGCGCTCTCCGGCAATTCGGACCAGGGTTTTGTCATCGCGAAGCCGAAATGCTTGGCGAGCGCTTCCAGCGTCTGGCCGTAATAGGGCGAGGTCGACTTGGCCCAGGGTGCGATCGCGCCCTTCTTCAGCGTCAGCGAGTGGTCCGGCACGATCATGTCCGGATCGATCCGCATCTCGTGGCCGAGGCCGTCGCAGACCGGGCAGGCGCCGAACGGGTTGTTGAATGAAAAGAGTCTGGGCTCGATCTCGGGTATGGTGAAGCCGGAGACCGGGCAGGCGAATTTCGAGGAGAAGGTGACGCGCCTGGCCTCGCCGTTCTCCTCCTTCTCGTCGGCATATTCGAAGACGGCGATGCCGTCGGTCAGCTCCAGCGCCTGCTCCAGCGAGTCGGCGAGGCGCGCGCCGAGGTCCGGGCGGATCACGATGCGGTCCACGACCACGTCGATGTCGTGCTTGAACTTCTTGTCGAGGGCGGGAGCGTCCGGAATCTCGTAGAACTCGCCATTGACCTTGACGCGCTGGAAGCCGCGCTTCAGCCAGTCGGCCATCTCCTTCTTGAACTCGCCCTTGCGGCCGCGCACCACCGGCGCGAGCAGATAACCGCGCGTCTTCTCCGGCAATTCGACCATCCGGTCGACCATCTGCTGGACGGTCTGGCTCTCGATCGGCAGCCCGGTCGCGGGCGAATAGGGGATGCCGGCGCGCGCCCAGAGCAGGCGCATGTAGTCGTGGATCTCGGTGACCGTGCCGACGGTCGAGCGCGGGTTCTTCGAGGTTGTCTTCTGCTCGATCGAGATCGCCGGCGAGAGCCCGTCGATCTGGTCGACATCGGGCTTCTGCATCATCTCGAGGAACTGGCGAGCATAGGCCGAAAGCGACTCGACATAGCGGCGCTGGCCCTCGGCATAGATCGTATCGAAGGCGAGCGAGGACTTGCCCGAGCCCGAGAGACCCGTGAACACCACGAGCTTGTCGCGCGGGATCGCGAGATCGACATTCTTGAGATTGTGCTCGCGCGCGCCGCGCACGGTGATGGCGCGGCTGTTCGGATCGGCCGCGCGGTTGCGGTCGAACATGTCTTCCAGCGCAGCGGCCTGGGCAGCGGCGGATTCGGTCTTGCGGGCCATCGGGGCGTCCGTTGCGGTGAAGCGCTAGATGTAGGGCAAATGCCGGGCCTTTCCAGCCTCGCGGCGATCTGCCCGGCATGAATAGCACGCAGCCGTTCCGGCTGCTGCCGTCTTCCTGACAGGAAACGTCAGGATCGGCGAGGCCTCGATATGGGGATTGTCGCACCGATCGCGCTCGGCTCCGCCGCATGCTCGATTTATCTATAAATCATGACGAAGCCTGCCGAAGACACCATCGCCGTCCGCATCGCCAGGGCCCTGGCCGAGCGGATCATCGCCGGAACGATCGAGCCCGGCTACCGCCTCAGGCAGGACCATATCGCCGCGGAATTCGAGACCAGCCATGTCCCGGTGCGCGAGGCCTTCCGCCGGCTGGAGGCGCAGGGGCTGGCGATCAGCGAGCCGCGCCGCGGCGTCCGGGTCGCCTCCTTCGACTTGTCGGAGGTCAAGGAGGTCGCAGCGATGCGCGCGGCGCTGGAGGTGTTGGCGCTGCGCCATGCCGCACCGCATCTCACCGCCGCCATCCTCGACAAGGCCGAGCAGGCGCGGCGCGATTGCGACGCCGCCACCGATGTCAGGGCCTGGGAGGAGGCGAATCGCCGCTTTCACCGCACGCTGGTCGCGCCTTGCGGCATGAAGCGCCTGCTCGCGACGATCGACGATCTCCATGCCGCGAGCGCGCGCTTCCTGTTCTCGGCCTGGCGCTCGGAATGGGAGGCCCGCACCGACCATGACCATCGCGCCATCCTCAACGCCCTGCGCAATGGCGACCTCGAAACCGCGGTCGTGACGCTGGCGCGGCACGCGCAGTGGATCGGCGAGCGCCCGGTTCGCACCGCCTCGGGCGCGACGCGCGGGGCCTTCGCCATCGTCGGCTGAGCATTGTCCTTCCCCAGCGTGGGAGGTTTCGCACAAAGGGCGCGCTTGCCTTTTCTTCCGAGATATGGACTTCCTCATAGATCAAAGATCGAAATTATAGATAATTTGATCGCGACCCAGGAGTGACCATGACCGATCTCGCCCTCAGCCGCCCGTTCAGCCCGCTGCGGCTGGAAAGCCGCTCGCTCGCCTGGCAGGCCGGCGCCGTGATCGTCGGCAGCCTGCTGCTGGCGCTGTCCTCGCAGATCAAGGTGCCGATGTATCCGGTGCCGATGACCATGCAGACCTTCGCGGTGACCCTGGTCGGCGCGCTCTACGGCTGGCGCCTCGGCGCGGTCACCGTCATCGCCTGGCTGGCGCAGGGCGCCATGGGCCTGCCCGTCTTCGCCGGCGCCGTCGGTGGCGCGGCCTATTTCGCCGGCCCGACCGGCGGCTACCTGCTGGCTTTCCCCTTCGCCGCGGCGCTGACCGGCTGGCTGGCGCAGCAGGGCTGGAACGGCAGCCGCGTCGGGCTTGCCTTCGCCTCGATGCTTGCCGGCAACGTGCTCTGCCTGGTGATCGGCGTGGCCTGGCTCGCCGTGCTGATCGGCCTGTCCAAGGCGATCATGCTGGGTGCTGTGCCCTTCATTCTCGGCGCCGTCCTGAAGTCGGCGCTGGCCGCCGCCACGCTCAAGGCCTTCGCGCCGCGCGGCTGACGCTGCCGGGCGATCTTGCATCAACGACCCGGCGGGCTTTGGCCTGCCGGGCTTTTTTGTGTCCTGTGGGGGCAGGGGGCACGACCGGCCGCAGGCTCTAGGAGCATGCCGGTTTCTCGCGGAAACACCTCGTCATCCCGGGCTTGACCCGGAATCCATCGTAGAGCCCTGCGCCCTTCGATGGATTCCGGATCGGCGCCGCTTTCGCGGCTTGTCCGGAATGACGGCGCGTTTCGGCAAAAAAATGAAGCGGGCTCTACCGAAGGGTGCTTCCGAACGAATCCGTCTGGCGAGCCGGAGCGCCGATGCCGGGCTGCATATAGGCGGGCCCGTCGGCTCTGGCGCGGGGGACGCTGTCCTGCGTGGTGCAGCCGATCGGCCCAAGCAGCATGAAAGCCAGGGCGAGATAGCGTTTCAGCATGGCGAGCTCCATCGCAGCAGTTCGGGACCGGGGGAGATTTCATAGCGTTCTCCGCGCCCGAATGCGATGATCGCGCGAGACGTCCATGATCCTCGCCAAACGCATGCCCCCCAACGAGAAACACGACAGGCCGGTTCGGCGCGGCATACTGCCGATCGCGGCGAGGATTCAGGCCGCGACGCTGCCCATAGCCGTCTGTTTCGTCCCGTTCGCCGCTTCTCCCCTGCAGGCTGCGAGCAAGCCGCCCCTGTTCCTGCGCAGTTGTACGATCACGCCTCCTGACCCAATCCCGCTTTTTTCCTTTCCCGCCGGGGTGACATCCGCGCCGGAGAACGATGGCAACGACGACAACGAGACCGAGAATGGCGACGACGACGAGGGTGACGAGAGCCCTCGCGGCTTCGTCTCGCCGAATTCCGGCACCTGCATCGCCGTCTCAGGCTCGGTCAATGCCGGGATCCAGCGGGACAGCTACAAGGCGAATGCGCTGGCGCGCGCGACCGGGCAGGTTCCGCAGAGCGCCACCAGCTTTCCCCTGAGCGCCAGCTTCCGGATCGAGACCGGACAGATGCTCGCGGATGGCCACCATCTGGCGACCGCCTTCGACTTCTCCATGGATACAAACAGCGAAGGCGGCAGCGACCTGACGATGAACGAGGCCAGCGTCACCTTCGGCGCCTTCGCCTTCGGACTCGCCGACTCGCGCTTCAATTTCTGGGCTGGCGACGAATTCGCCTTCCTCGGGCGGATTCCGAGCCGGACGGTCGCCTTGATCGGCTACGAGCGGCAATTGACCGAACAGCTCAGCCTGTCGCTTTCGGCCGAAGATGCGTCCGCCGACCGGCGTACGGTGCTGCCGACAAGGGGAAATCGCGTGCCGGACGGTGTCGTGCGCTTGCTCTACGAGCAGGGCGGATTGACGCTGCACGGGGCGATCGCGGCGCGGGATATTCCCGGTGGCGGCTCCAGCCGCGTCGGCCGGGCTGCGATCCTCGGCGCGACCTGGGAGAAAAAGCTGCTGGACCGGCCGCTGACATTGACCGCCCAGATCGCCGGCGCCGTGAACGCGGCGCCCTATATCGGCTCCAGGCTCGACCAGCGCACGGCCTTTTCGGTCCTGACCGGGGATCTGACGACGCGCGGCTGGTCCGGCGTGGTCACGATCGGGCGGGAATGGACCGACGAATGGTCGAGCAACGCCTATGTCAGCCGCTATCGTCTGACGATTCCGAACGCGTCCGGGCTGGCGGGCCAGATCCAGATCGACCGGGTGGCGGCCAATCTGGTCTGGGCGCCGATCGATGGAGTGCGTCTCGGTCTCGAAGGTTCCGTCGCCTGGCAGAAGCTCGACATCGCCGGAAACGCACGCGCGGCGAGCCTGTCAGGCCGGCAGAGCTCGGCGCAGATATTCATCGAGCGAAGCTTCTGACGCGATGGTCCGTCGCGTTTACGCGGTTAGGGGCAGCAACGGGTCGTCAGCGGACATTCGCTGGTGGCTTGTCTGGAGCTATAAGCACTTTCAATGCAGACAGGTCGACGAACGTGGGTCTAGTCGGTGATTTTTCCAAAGAGGAGCGAATGGAGGCCGTAGCTCGAATTGATTTGGCGAGGTTGCGCGATATCGGCTGGAAGGAATGGGACCCTATTGGCCTTTCCGAACTCAAGGAAGTCGGGCTAGCCGACGTTGCCGACGAATATGACCGATATCTGCTCGCCGTCGCTCGCCACCTCCGCCAAGGAGGATCAGTCGAGGAAGCCACCAAGTATCTGCTTACCGTCGAACGCGACTACATGGGGCTGAGCGCTCAACAAGGCCAAGATGCGCGCGCTGGCACGGTCGCGCTATCAATTCAACGCTATCTTGCCGCGCTGGATGCTCAGGGCGGGGAATCCGCCTAGGGTTGCTAGCGGAAGCTCGCCCTCGACACCTCAATCGCGTGGTGGAACGGTGTCGTATTGCGGCAGGCCGCCCGCGATCTCGTGGTAGTCGCGCTTGTCGGCGACGTAGATATGCAGATTTGCAGCGGCCTCCGTCGCCCCGTCGAAAGCGCCAATCGTCAAGGCCGTCCTGGGCACGTCGGTGGACGCGAAGTAATGACCTGAGTG
>JAEWKP010000230.1 GCA_023393655.1 Pseudomonadota bacterium
CGCCTGCGCTGCTATCTGCGGTGCAATCCGATTTTCAGCGATCCAGTGAGCCCCGGCCCTGCCGGCGCGCGATCCTGGCCAGCGCCGCCCGAGCCACATGACCACCCACGCGATCGACAACATCCGCAACTTCTCGATCGTTGCCCATATCGACCACGGCAAGTCGACGCTGGCCGACCGTCTGATCCAGCAGACCGGCACCGTCGCCGCCCGCGATATGAGCGACCAGATCCTCGACTCGATGGATATCGAGAAGGAGCGCGGCATCACCATCAAGGCGCAGACGGTGCGGCTGGATTACCGGGCCAAGGACGGCAAGGACTATGTCCTGAACCTGATGGACACCCCCGGCCATGTCGACTTCGCCTATGAGGTCTCGCGCTCGCTCGCGGCCTGCGAGGGCTCGCTCCTGGTGGTCGACGCCTCGCAGGGCGTCGAGGCGCAGACGCTCGCCAACGTCTATCAGGCGCTCGACGCCAACCACGAGATCGTCACCGTCCTCAACAAGATCGACCTGCCCGCCGCCGAGCCGGAGCGCATCAAGCAGCAGATCGAGGATGTGATCGGGCTCGATGCGTCCGAGGCCGTGCCGATCTCGGCCAAGACCGGCCTCAATATCGAGGGCGTGCTGGAGGCGATCGTCGAGAAGCTGCCGGCGCCGAAGGGCGATCCCGATGCGCCGCTCAAGTGCCTGCTGGTCGATAGCTGGTACGACGCCTATCTCGGCGTCGTCGTGCTCGTGCGCGTCATCGACGGCGTGCTGAAGAAGGGCATGACGATCCGGATGATGCGGGCCAACGCCTCCTATGGCGTCGATCGCGTCGGCGTGTTCAAGCCCAAGATGACCGAGGTCAAGCAGCTCGGCCCCGGCGAGGTCGGCTTCTTCACCGCCTCGATCAAGGAAGTCGCGGACACTGCCGTCGGCGATACCATCACCGACGAGAAGAAGCCGATCGCGGAACCGCTGCCGGGCTTCAAGCCGGTGCAGCCGGTGGTGTTCTGCGGCATCTTTCCGGTCGACGCCGCCGATTTCGAGGTGCTGCGCGCCGCCATGAGCCGGCTGCGCCTGAACGATGCAAGCTTCTCCTACGAGATGGAGACCTCGGCCGCGCTCGGCTTCGGCTTCCGCTGCGGCTTCCTCGGGCTTTTGCATCTGGAGATCATCCAGGAGCGGCTCGAGCGCGAGTTCAACCTCAACCTGATCTCGACCGCGCCTTCGGTGGTCTATCATCTCAAGCTGCGCGACGGCACGACGCTGGAACTGCACAACCCGGCCGACATGCCGGACGTGATGAAGATCGAGTTCATCGAGGAGCCCTGGATCAAGGCGACGATCTTCACGCCCGACGAATATCTCGGCTCCGTGCTGAAGCTCTGCCAGGACCGGCGCGGTATCCAGACCGACCTGTCCTATGTCGGCTCGCGCGCCAAGGTCGTCTACGACCTGCCGCTCAACGAGGTGGTGTTCGACTTCTACGACCGGCTGAAGTCGATCTCGAAGGGCTATGCCTCCTTCGACTACGCCATCACCGACTATCGCGAGGGCGACCTCGTGCGCATGTCGATCCTCGTCAATGCCGAGCCGGTCGATGCGCTCTCGATGCTGGTGCACCGCTCGCGCGCCGATGCCCGCGGCCGCGCCATGTGCGAGAAGCTCAAGGACCTGATCCCGCCGCACATGTTCCAGATCCCGGTCCAGGCCGCGATCGGCGGCAAGATCATTGCCCGCGAGACCATCCGGGCGCTGCGCAAGGACGTGACTGCCAAGTGCTATGGCGGCGACGCGACCCGCAAGCGCAAGCTTCTGGAGAAGCAGAAGGAAGGCAAGAAGAAGATGCGGCAGTTCGGCAAGGTCGAAATCCCGCAGGAAGCCTTCATCGCCGCCCTCAAGATGGACGATTGAGCGGCGCGCCAGCGCCGCTTCGGTCCGCTGCCTAGAGCGCCTCGGCGCCGAGCTTCGCCTGCCAATGGGCGAGGCGCTCCTTCAGCACGCGATCCAGCACATAGGCGATATCCTCGTCCTCCAGCCTTTCGAGCGCCTCGAAGCGAAAGGCTTCGGGGCCATGTGCATTCCATGCCGCCTGCAAGGAGCGCTGGCGGTGGCTGCCATGGCGCAAGGTGAAGCGCAGCCGGTTCTCGATCGTTGAAAGATCCGGCCCCCGCCCGACCCATGTCAGTCCGGCCGCCTCGCAATGGAAGGCGAAGATGCCCGCCACTGTCTTCCGTTCCTTGTAGGCGGCCGTCGCCGCCTTCCTGTCCGCGATCTGCATCGGTGCGACCCATCCTGTTCAATGGGCACTCAATAATACCCGGATTTTAATAAGGCAATATTTTTATCCGGGTATTTATGATGCGCTACCTCAACGCAGGAAATTCGGCACCTTCTCGCCCTGCGGTCCGTAGAGCTTCCGCCCCAGATCGCAGGCCGCCTGCTGATCGAGCGCCGCGATCTCGCGGGCGTATGCGGCGCCCTTGGCGACGATGATGTCGCTATAGGGCGCACGGTTCATGGCGATGCCATGCTGGCGCGTCACCATGCCGATGATGAGGTTGTTGGGCTTGAGCGCCGGGCACTTGTTGTTGAGCGCCACGGCGCGACCGATATGCGTCATGACGTTCTGCTGCTGCTGGGTTTGAGCCGCGGCCGGAGCGAGGCCGCCCGCGAGCGTTGTGACCAGCAAGGCCGGGGCGAGGAAGCGCATGGATCATCTCCTTCGCCTCATCATCGATCGCATCGATTTCGCCGCGCATCCGCCGTTCTGATGAGGCGAGGCGTGAACAATTGCGCCCCTGGCGCGTTGTTTCAGGGAATCCACACTCGCATGAGGAGGTCCCGATGGACTGGAACCGCGTCGAAGGAAACTGGAAGCAGCTCAAGGGCAAGGTCAAGGAGCAATGGGGCAAGCTGACCGATGACGATCTCGACGTCATCGCCGGCAAGCGCGATCAGCTCGAAGGCAAGATTCAGGAGCGCTACGGCCTCGCCAAGGACAAGGCCCGCAGCGATGTCGATGAATGGTATGGCCGCCAGACCTGGCAGTGACCCAACGGCCGTCGATCGGCCTTATGAATCGGAAGGAGCCCGGCGCGATGCGTCGGGCTTTTTGCGTGGCAGGCGCCTTGATCGCCGCCGGCAACCGGTCGACAGTTACGGCTGTTCGAAGCGGGATGCCTGATGTTCGAGAATCTTTCGGGGAAGAGCGCGCTGGTGACGGGGGCGTCCGGTGGGCTTGGGCTGCATTTCGCAAAGCTGCTCGCGCGTCATGGTGTCGAGGTGACTCTCGCGGCGCGCCGGCAATCCGCGTTGGGTGAGGCGAGCGCGGAGATCGCCGCAGCGGGTGGCGCCTCGAAAACCATCCAGTTGGACGTGGCCGATTCCGCTTCGATCTCGGAAGCGCTTGGGGGCCGGCATTTCGACATCCTGATCAACAATGCCGGCGTCAGTGGCGCCGGCCCGGCCGCCGATCTCTCGGAAGCGGATTGGGATGCGGTGCTCGACACCAATCTGAAGGGCGTCTTCCTCGTCGCCCAGGCCGTGGCGCGCGGCATGCGCGAGGGCGGTCGGGGCGGGAGCATCGTCAATATCGCCTCGATCCTCGGCCATCGCGTCGCCGGCGGCGTCAGCGCCTATGCCGCCTCGAAGGCGGGCGTGATCCAGCTGACCAAGGCGCTGGCGCTGGAATGGGCGCGCGACCGCATCCGCGTCAACGCGCTCTGCCCCGGCTATATCGAGACCGACATCAACCGCGATTTCTTCGTGACCGACGCCGGGCTGCAACTCATCAAGCGCATCCCGCAGAGGCGGCTCGGCAAGCCGGAGGAGCTCGACGGCGCCCTGCTGCTGCTCGCCTCGAGCGCCGGCAGCTACATCACCGGCTCCACCATCGAAGTCGATGGCGGCCACCTCGTTTCGTCCCTGTGAGCACCGCCATGGATTTCGAGATTTCTCCCCGCGTCGAGGATTATCGCGCGCGCATCGCCGCTTTCGTCGAGCGTGAAATTCTGTCGCTGGAAGCCGATCAGGCATCCTACGACGCCCATGGCAATATCGCCTTGCCTCTGCTCGACACGATGCGGGCCAAGGCCCGTGCCGCAGGTCTCTGGTGCCTGCAGCTCAAGCCGGAGACCGGGGGTGCCGGCCTGGGCAAGATGGGCATGGCGGTCGCTTACGAGGAGATGAACCGCTCGATCTTCGGACCCGTCGTGTTCAATTCGGCCGCGCCCGACGACGGCAACATGATGGTGCTGGAGGCGCTCGGCACGCCCGAGCAGAAGGCGCGCTGGCTGAAGCCGATCGTCGAGGGCAGGGTTCGCTCGGCCTTCGCCATGACCGAGCCGCATCCGGGCGGCGGTTCCGACCCTTCGATGATCCAGACCAGGGCCGAGCGGCGTGGCGACAAATATGTGATCAGCGGCCGCAAATGGTTCATCACCGGCGCGGAGGAGGCGAAGCACTTCATCCTCGTCGCCCGCACCTCGGACGATCCGCGCAACGGCCTCACCGCCTTCCTCTTCCATGCCGACCAGCCGGGCTGGCGCATCCTGCGCCGCATCGAGATCATGGGCCCGGAGGAGCATGGCGGCCATTGCGAGATCGAATTGGACGGCTTGGAAATCCCCGTCGCGGACGTGCTGGCCGGCGAAGGCAAGGGCATGAAGGTGACGCAGGTCCGCCTCGGACCGGCCCGCCTGACCCATTGCATGCGCTGGCTCGGCCTCTCCAAGCGCTGCATCGAGATCGCCCAGGCCTATGCCGCCGAGCGCTATGGCTTCGGCCAGCGCCTCGCCGACCGCGAGAGCATCCAGCTCAAGCTCGGCGATCTCGCCATGCGCATCGAGATCGGCCGCCTGCTGGTGATGAAGGCGGCCTGGGAGCTCGATCGCGGCGGCTTCGCCCGCAAGGAGGTCTCGATGGCCAAGGTCCAGGTCGCCAACGTCCTGCACGATGCCGCCGATGTCGCGATCCAGGTCAACGGCGCCCGTGGCTATTCCAAGGACACGGTGCTCGAATGGATCTACCGCTATGCCCGTCAGGCCCGCCTGGTCGACGGGGCCGACGAGGTCCACAAGATGGTGCTGAACCGCTTCCTCACGCAGGAGGGCCGGGATTTCTGGCACTGGTCCGTGGCCGGTGAGGCGAAGGGCTGAGGCGATGGCAGCGGCGACGCCTGCCT
>JAEWKP010000234.1 GCA_023393655.1 Pseudomonadota bacterium
CATCCTCCTGGATCAGGATCGTGTCGGCGCCTTCCGGCATCGGCGCGCCCGTGAAGATCCGCACCGCCTGGCCCGGCGCCACGGCGCCCTCGAAAGCACGGCCGGCGGCGGATTCGCCGATCACGGCGAGCGTGGCGCCCTCTGCCATGTCGTCGCCGCGCACGGCATAGCCGTCCATGGCGGAGTTGGCGAAGGGTGGCTGGGTCCTGAGCGCTTGCACATCGGTCGCGAGCACGCGCCAGGCGCATTCGGAAAGCGGCAGGGTCTCAGCGCCGGTCGGCCCCGGAATGCTGTCGAGCAATGCCTTGCGAGCGATAGGGACCGGGGTGAGCGCCATCAACCAGCCTTCGCGTTGTAGTCCCCGGATTGGCCACCGGATTTGTGCAGGAGCTGGATACCCTCGATCCGCATCGCCCGGTCGACCGCCTTCACCATGTCGTAGATCGTCAGGCACGCGACGGAGACGGCCGTCAGCGCCTCCATCTCGACGCCGGTCTGGCCCTTCATCTTCACCTCGGCGCGCACGCGCACGCCCGGCAGCGCCTCGTCCAGCTCCAGATCAACGGCGATCTTGCTGAGCAACAGCGGGTGGCAGAGCGGGATCAGCTCATGGGTGCGCTTGGCCGCCATGATGCCGGCGAGCCGGGCCGTGCCGAGCACATCGCCCTTCTTGGCGTTGCCGTCGCGCACGATCGCGATCGTCTCCGGCGCCATCACGACGCTACCTTCGGCGACGGCGATACGGGTCGTTTCGGCCTTGTCGCCGACATCGACCATATGCGCGGCGCCTTGCGCGTCGAGATGGCTGAGCCGGCTCACGCCGCGACGGCCTTGCCGGTCAGCAGCGCCTGCGTCGCGGCAGTGACGTCGGCCTGCCGCATCAGGCTCTCGCCGACGAGGAAGGTATTCACGCCGCTCCGGTTGAGCCGGGCGATGTCGTCATGCGTGAAGATGCCGCTCTCGCTGATGACGATCCGCTCAGTCGGCACGCGCGGCGCTAGCCGTTCGGTCACGGCGAGATCGACATGGAAGCTGCGCAGGTCGCGGTTGTTGATGCCGAGCAGGCGGCTTTCGAGCTTCAGCGCCCGGTCGAGTTCGGCATCGTCATGGACCTCGACGAGGACGTCCATGCCGAGCTCGCGCGCGGTCTCGTTCAGGGCCCTGGCAGTGGCGTCGTCGACGCCGGCCATGATGATCAGGATGCAATCGGCGCCCCAGGAGCGGGCCTCGTAGACCTGATAGGGCTCGTAGAGGAAGTCCTTGCGCAAAACCGGCAGGCCGGCGGCCTCGCGCGCTGCGGTCAGGAAGTCCGGCTGCCCCTGGAATGAGGGCGCGTCGGTCAGCACCGAGAGGCAGGCCGCGCCGCCGGCCGCATAGGCGCGGGCGAGCGAGGGCGGGTCGAAATCGGCGCGGATCAGGCCCTTGGAGGGGCTCGCCTTCTTGATCTCGGCGATCAGCGCCGGCGTGCCCTGTGCGAGTTTGCCGGCGAGCGCATCGGCGAAGCCGCGCGGCTTGGAGGCGGCGCGGGCGCGCCGCTCGATCTCGGCCTGCGGAACCGCGGCTTTCGCAGCCGCGATCTCCTGGCGCTTATAGGTTTCGATCTTGGCGAGGATGTCGGTCATGCCGGCCTCACGCGTTCGAGGCTTTGACGAGCGCGGCGAGCGTCGCTTTGGCCTTGCCGGAATCGAGCGCGGCCGTCGCCTGGGCGAAGCCTTCCTTCAGATCTCTGGCCTTGCCGGCGACGAGCAGCGCCGCGGCCGCATTGAAGGCAGCGATGTCGCGGAAGCCGGTTTTTTCGCCAGCGAGCACGGCATTCAGCGCCGCCGCGTTCTCCTCTGGCGTACCGCCGCGCAGCACCTCGGGCTTGGCGGGTTCGAGGCCGACATCGGCGGGACTGATCGAGAAGCTCTCGATCTTGCCGTTCTCCAGCGAGACGACACGGGTCGGTCCGGTCGTGGTGATCTCGTCGAGCCCGTCCGAGCCGTGCACGGCCCAGACGCGGGTCGAGCCGAAGGAGGCGAGCACCTTGACCATCGGCTCCAGCCAGGTCTCGGAGAAGGCGCCGATGAGCTGGCGCTTGGCCCCGGCCGGATTGGAGAGCGGGCCGAGCAGATTGAAGATCGTACGCGTGCCGAGCTCGGTGCGCACCGGCGCGACATGGCGCATCGAGGCGTGATGCGTCGGCGCGAACATGAAGCCGACGCCGGCCTCGCGGATGCAATGCTCGGTCGCCGCCGGATCGAGCCCGACCTTGACGCCGAGCGCGGTCAGCACGTCGGCTGCACCCGAGCGCGAGGACGCCGCGCGGTTGCCGTGCTTGGCGACCGGCACGCCGCAGGCTGCGGTGATAATCGAGGCCAGCGTCGAGACATTGTAGGAGCCGGAGGAATCGCCGCCGGTGCCGACGATGTCGATCGCCTCTGGCGGGGCCTTGACGGTGAGCATCTTGCCGCGCATCGCGCTGGCGGCACCGGCGATCTCGTCGATCGTCTCGCCGCGCACGCGCAGCGCCATCAGGAAGGCGGCCGATTGCGCGTTGGTGACCCCGCCGGAGAGGATCGTGTCGAAGGCGTCGCGCGCTTCCTCGCGCGAGAGCGTCGCGCCGGTCGCGACCTTGGCGATGAAGGGTTTGAAATCGTCCATGGGAACTCTGCGGAATCAGGCTGAAGGGGTCAGGGCGGAGGCTTCGCGTTCGCTCTGCCACCGCTCCGCGAGGTCGAGGAAGTTCCGCAGGATCGTCGCGCCATGCTCGGAAGCGATGCTCTCCGGATGGAACTGGACGCCGTGGACCGGCAGCTCCCGGTGAGAAAGCGCCATGATCAGGCCGTCATCGCTCTCCGCCTCGATCTCGAAGACATCCGGGCAGGAGGCACGTTCGACCACAAGCGAGTGATAGCGCGTCGCCTGCAGTGGCCCGTTGATGCCGCGGAACAGGCCGCGTGCCTTGTGGCGGATCGGCGAGACCTTGCCATGCATCGGCAGCGGCGCGCGCACGACCTGGCCGCCGAAGGCCTGCCCCATCGCCTGCAGGCCGAGGCAGACGCCGAAGATCGGCTTCCTGCCCGCGCCTTCGCGGATCAGGTTGAGGCAGATTCCGGCTTCGTTGGGCGTGCAGGGGCCGGGCGAAAGCACGATCGCGTCGTGGTCGCCGGCAAGCGCCTCGTCGACGGTGAGCGCATCGTTACGCCAGACATCGACCTCGGCGCCCAGCCCACCGATAAGATGGACCAGGTTCCAGGTGAAGCTGTCGTAGTTGTCGATCAACAGAACGCGCATGGCCGGACCCGTGAATGCGGGTTGAGGTCATGCACGCTCCGAGGCGGGGTGGTCAAGTTTCGCGCGGGCTGCGCGGATCAGACCACCGGCGGATTCAACCGCGCGAAACCGGCCTGCCGCCGATAGGGGAAGTAAGGGTACGGCGCGGTGCGGACACTTGCGGCATCGAGGCGCGCGACCTGCTCGGCCGTCAGGTTCCAGCCGACCGCGCCGAGATTGTCGCGCAATTGCTGCTCGTTGCGGGCGCCGATGATGACGGAGGAGACCGTCGGGCGCTGCAGCAGCCAGTTGATCGCGACCTGCGGCACGCTCTTGCCGGTCTCGCCGGCGACGGCGTCGAGCACATCGACGATGGCGTAGAGTTGCTCATCCTCGACCGGAGGGCCGAATTCGGCGGTCTCGTGCAGGCGGCTACCAGCGGGTACAGGCTGGCCGCGCCGGATCTTGCCGGTAAGGCGCCCCCAGCCGAGCGGACTCCAGACCAGCGCGCTGACCCCCTGGTCGAGGCCGAGCGGCATCAGCTCCCATTCGTAGTCGCGGCCGACCAGCGAGTAATAGACCTGATGCGCCACATAGCGCGGCCAGCCATGGCGCTCGGCGGCGGCCAGCGACTTCATCAGCTCCCAGCCGGCGAAGTTCGAGACGCCGACATGGCGCAGCTTTCCGGCGCGGACGAGCATATCGAGTGTCGAGAGCACCTCCTCGACCGGCGTGCCGGCATCGAAGGCGTGGAGTTGCAGCAGGTCGATATAGTCGGTGCCGAGACGGCGCAGTGCATCCTCGGTCGCCTTGATCAGGCGGCCGCGCGAGGAACCGGCATCATTGGGCCCGTCGCCCATCGGCAGCGTGGTCTTGGTCGAGATCAGCACCTTGTCGCGCCGTCCCTTGATCGCCTCGCCGAGCACCTCCTCGGAGGCGCCGTTCGAATAGACATCGGCGGTATCGAACAGATTCAGGCCCGCTTCGAGGCAGATATCAATGAGGCGACGCGCTTCGCGGGCATCAGTCGTGCCCCATGCGCTGAACAGCGGCCCGGTTCCGCCGAAGGTGCCTGCGCCGAAGCTCAGGGCGGGGACCATCAGTCCCGAATGGCCCAAACGCCGATATTCCATGATCCAGATCTCCAGTGGAGGCTGGAACTTGGCGATGCGAAGCCGGCGCGATTAGCCCGCCAGCGGGAACAGCATTCGTGAGTTCAAGTCATCGAGTCGGCTGGAGCCGCGCTAGCCTCGCGCGCTGCGCGGCATGCCTGCGCTGCGCGGCTGGGCCAGTCCCGGCGCGGTCTCGACGCCGAGCGTCGGCAGGGCCAGCGTGCGCTGTCCTCTGAAATCGACATGGCAGACGATCAGCCCGCGCTCCTCGATATAGCTGAGCACCCGCCGCGCCCGGCTCGGCGAAGCGCTGCCATAGACCTCCGCCAGTTCGGCATCGCTGGGGCAGGGGCGGCCTTCGATGGCGGTGCGGGCGATGAAGAGGAAGAGCCCTTGCAGGTCTTCCGGCAGCGTGCCGGACGCTTCCACGGCCGCCTGCCAGCCCTCGCTCGTCGCGATGCTGTCGCTGACACCGGCGCGCGCCACGGCGAGCCTGCGGCGGAATTCCTCGAGACTCAGATGCGTACGGCCGAGCCGGCGCATCCGGCAACGCACCGTGAAATCCTGGTAGAGCACCGCGACCTGGCGCGAGCGCGCCTCGGGATCGCCCATCAGCTCGCGCAGGATCTCGACCATGATCGCCTCGCGCTCGGCCGGCTCCAGCTCGATCTCCGGTTCCGGCTCCGCCTGCGGCGCGGGGCGGTAATTCTCGATCCGGCGCAGCACCTCGGTCGGATGCGGCTTGGGACGCGGTGCCGGGCGCACCGGGCGCGCCATTGGCAGCGGTTCGTCCTCGCCGCGCGTGAAGATCAGCTTGCCGGCATCCTCCGGCGCCTGCTCGGGCAGGGGCATCAACCCCGGTGCCCCGCCGCGATCGACCGAGGAGACCGCGCCGATCCGGATCGGCAGCGGGCGCTTCGACAGGGCGGGGCCCAGCGCGACGAACTGGCCGCGTTCGAGGTCGCGGAACATTTCGGCCTGGCGCCGGTCCATGCCAAGCAGGTCGGCGGCGCGCTGCATGTCGATATCGAGGAAGGTGCGGCCCATCAGGAAGTTGGAGGCCTCCGCCGCAACGTTCTTGGCGAGCTTGGCGAGGCGCTGGGTCGCGATCACGCCGGCAAGGCCGCGCTTGCGGCCGCGGCACATCAGGTTGGTCATGGCGCCGAGCGAAAGCCTGCGTGCCTCGTCGGAGGCCTCGCCCGCCATCACCGGCGCGAAGAGCTGGGCCTCGTCGACCACGATCAGCATCGGGAACCAGAGCGAGCGGTCGACATCGAAGAGGCCGCCGAGGAAGGCGGCGGTGGCGCGCAACTGCTCGTCGGCTTCGAGATTTTCGAGATTGAGAACCACCGAGACGCGGTGCTGGCGCACGCGCAGCGCCACGCGCTGCAATTCGGCCTCGCCGCATTCGGCATCGACGACGACATGGCCGAACTGGTCGGCGAGCGAGACGAAATCGCCCTCGGGATCGATGATCGCCTGCTGCACCAGCGGGGCGCTCTGCTCCAGGAGGCGGCGCAGCAGATGCGACTTGCCCGAGCCGGAATTGCCCTGCACCAGCAGGCGCGTCGCCAGCAATTCGGCGAGATCGATCAGACCGGGCTCGCCGGTCCTTGTCGTTCCCATCTCGATTGCGGTGGTCATGCGGGCGGTGAATCGTCGTGTTGGATCGGGCGCGGAGATGCGGCCGGCGCTTCTAGCACGGCCTTTCCTTCGCTGGACGCAGGGCTGCCCTGCCTTCCACAGGCAATCGGCGTCAGCGCGGGCAGCGCAGCGCGCGCTCCTGCCGGACGATGTCGGCGATCACCCGGTGATCATTGGCCGAGAGCGGCAGGTCCTCGACATCGTCATATTGGCAGCCGGCATTGCCGAAGGCCGCGATGGCGCGTTTCGTGCGGAAGCAATAGCCCTGAGCCTTGTAGATCTCGTTGCGCGCGGTCCAGAGGTCGGCACAGGCCTGGGGGTTGGCGAGCGCCGGCCCCGAGCCGCTGGCAAGCAGGGCGGTCGCGAGAAGCGAAAGGCAAAAGCTGCGCATGGGGCGGTCTCTCCGTCAATCGGGTCGAGAGCTTTGCGGAGCGGGTTGGCGAAGGCAACCCGGGAATGCCGGAACATGAGGGTTTCGGCTGATAGGTGCCCTGCCATCACGGCTTCTTCATCTCCAGACAGGTCAGGACCTCGACATAGCTCGGAGGCCCGCCGAAACTGGCGCCTTCGACACAGGCCGTCCGGGCGCCTGGCTCGAACTGGTTCCAACGTGCGGTGAGCGCGGCGCGGGCGCGTTCCTAATCGCCCTGGCAGGCTCGGGCAGGGCGGCCGATATCGATGCCCGATTTGCCGACATCGCGGCAGGACGCGGCGATGTCGAAGCGCGGCGGCGAATCCGCCACCTGAATGATCGCAGGAGATGTGCTGGAGAGAGTCAGAAGGACGAAACCGGCGGCAAGCATGGCTGCCACTCCAAAAAGGACGCCCTGTCTGTCAACGCGAAGCCGCCGCAGAAGTTCCCAATGAAGGCCCTATTCGGCCGCCGAAGGTCCCTGCCGTTTGCTCACCGTGATATCGCCGGCCGAACGCGCTTCGATATCGACGATGGCGACGTCCGGCCGGTCGATGGCCGGGAAGCTGCGCGCCTCCGTCGCCCGATGGACGAAGACCAGGCTGGCCAGCGCCGGATGCCCCGCGAGTCGCGAATGCGCCAGCGCAGGCTCCATGGCACCCGGCAGGACGAGATGGACGCTGCGCCCGCCCTCGATGCAAGCCTCCAGGTCGCCGAGGTTGAACAGGCCGAGCGGCAGGAGCTCCAGGCCGCTCAGCATCGCCATACCCGGCCCGCTCGCCAGCGCGGCGAGGTCGCCGCCGACCAGCGTCGTCACGATCCGCGACGAAGCGGTGGGCTTCAGCGCCCGCGAGATATCCAGCGCCTTGCCGAGCAGTTCGCGTTCCGGCAGCGTGATCGGCCCTTGCAGTGACAGGCCGTCGGCGATCTGCAGCACCGGCCGCTCGATCATCTGCGGCAGGGGGTGCAGCGTCGGGCTGGCCATCAGCATATCGAGAGGGG
Source organism: Pseudomonadota bacterium (assembly GCA_023393655.1). Lineage (GTDB taxonomy): Bacteria > Pseudomonadota > Alphaproteobacteria > Rhizobiales > Beijerinckiaceae > Allobosea. The sequence goes on from JAEWKP010000234.1 coordinate 7,426, forward strand.
CGACGCCATCGGGAACGTCCGGCCCGAAACCGCCGACGAAGCGCGTGCCGAAGGCCCGCATCGCGAGGTTGCGCAACGTCAGCAGCGGCCGCAAGGGTCCGACCCGGCTGACGCCGACCGCCATCACCGCGCCGGACGCCTCGATCAGCCCCAGCAGTTCGAGCTCGTTGCCGTGCAGCGGCAGCATCAATGGCGAAAGCCCCGCACGCAGGCTCGCCAGGATCGAGATGATCGCCTCGGGCCCGAGCGGCGCCAGGATCGCGACGCTCGCGCCCGGCGTGCCCTTGTTGATGGCGAGCAGGCGCGCCAGCCGGTCGATGCGCTCGTCGAGGTCCAGGAAATTGATCGAGCCCGGCTTCACATCGCTCCAGCCGCGCCGGCCCGGCGGGTCGCGCAGGGCCGCATCATAGCCGCGGGTCCGGGTCAGGGCCGCGAGCAGGGTGTCGAGATCGAGACCGTCGAGCAAGGCGGAGGCTTCGTCCTGGTCTGCCCGCATCGACAAACCCTAGTTCGCCGGAGCCGGTGCGGCCGGGAGGCGCGCCAGCGTTTCGTTTGAGAGGAAATAGGCCGGCTGGCGTCCCGCGAGCACGACGCCGCGTGCCAGCGCGATCCAGGTATCGGGCAGGTAATACAGCGGCACGACGTAGAAGCCCGAGATCAGCAAACGGTCGAGCGCCCGCACCGCCGCGACGAAATCCTCGCGCTCGCGCGCCCCGAGCAGGGCTCGCAGCACGGCGTCGACGGCAGGCGATTTCACGCCGGCATAGTTCAGCGCGCCGTTGCGGGCGGCATTGGCCGAGCCCCAGCGGCCGATCTGCTCGTTGCCGGGCGAGGCCGAGGCCGGCCAGGTCCATTGGATCATGTCGAAATCGAAGGTCGACAGCCGCCGCCAGTACTGAACGTCGTCGATCAGTCGCACCGACACCGCGATGCCGAGTCGGGCGAGCGACTGCGCGTAATTGAGCGCGAGCCGCTCCTGCGGCCGGCTGGTCACGGTGATCTCGAAGGCGAAGGGCTCGTCCTTGCCGTTGCGCAGCACGCCCTCGCGCAGGACGTAGCCGGCGCGCTTGAGCAGATCGAGCGCCTTGCGCGCCTGTTCGCGATCGCGGCCCGAGCCGTCGGTTTCCGCGGGCCTCCAGCTGCCGGCGAGAATGTCCTCGCGCACCGCACCCGGAAAACCGGCGAGCAGGACCCTCTCGCGTTCGTCGGCCGGGACGCCGAGTGCCGAGAGATCCGAATCGGAGAAGAAGCTGCCGGCCCGGCGATAGACGCCGTGGAACAGGTTGCGGTTGACCCATTCGAAGTCGAACAGCAGGCCCAGCGCCTCGCGCACCCGGACATCTGCGAAGATCGGCCGGCGCGTGTTGAAGACGAGGCCGGTCATGCCCTTCGGCGTGTCGAAATGCAGGGTTTCCTGCCGGATGCGCCCGTCATGCACGGCCGGCACGTCATAGCCGGTCATCCAGCGCGTCGGATCGCCCTCTAGACGCACATCGTAGAGCCCGGCCTTGAACGCCTCGAACAGCGCATTCGAATCCCGGTAGAAATCGTAGCGGATCTCGTCGGCATTATAGAGCCCGCGCGTCACCGGATGGTCCTCGGCCCAGAAATCCTTGCGCCGTCTCAGCGTGAGCGATTCGCCGGGCCGGACCTCCTCGACGCTGTAGGCGCCGGAGCCGAGTGCCGGCTTGAAGCTGGTCTCGCCGAAGGTTTCGGCGTTGGTCGCATGCTTCGCGAAGATCGGCAGCGACCCGATCACCAGCGGCAATTCGCGGTTGGAGCCGTCCCCGAGCTCGAATTCGACGCGCCGGAGCGAGGGCGCCGAGACCTTGGTCACACGGCCCAGGCTGGAGCGATGGAAGGGCTTGCCCTTCGTCTTCAGCATCTCGAAGGTGAAGATCACGTCGTCGGCGGTGACCGGCTTGCCGTCGGAAAACCGGGCTCGCTCGTCGATCTCGAAGGCGAGCCGGATCCGGTCCGCGTCGAGCGACACCCCGGAGGCAAGCAGGCCGTAGGCCGTGAAAGGCTCGTCCGCGGAGCGGTAGAGCAGGCTCTGCTGGACGTATTTCGGCACGGCGTCGGGCGCGACGCCGAGGACGACGAGCGGGTTGAGGCTGTCGAAGGTCCCCTGGATGCCCATGACGATGCGCCCACCCTTGGGCGCTTTGGGATCGGCATAGGGCAGCTGCGCGAAGCCGGGTGGCAGGGCCGGCTGACCATGCATCGCGATGGCGTGCCGCAGCGGAGCCGAATCGGCCAGCGCACTGCGGCCGCGCGCCAAGGCGGCGAACGGAGCCAAAGCCAGCATAAGGTTGACCCCGCGGCGGCTCATCGCCTGGGGCAATCGAAGAAATTCCATCGTGCGACCTGATTCCCTGCGCAAGAATAGCATGGGCGCAGCATGGTCACGCAGCTATTCGGGCTGGAATCCTTGGTGCGAACTCGCTAAAGGCGAGGGCAGGGTGTCATTCAAACGCCTCAATCGGCCTTGATGTGCACGGCTTGCGATGGCCGGCGCCCCATGCGATTGGGCCATCAGCGGTGACGCGCGCGGCTTGCGAAGTCGTGATCCCGAATTCGCTTGATAAGGAAAGACAAGGAATGTCCGCTTCGTATCGCCTGTCATCATCTGCCCTGGGCCTCGTGCTCAGCGCGGCCATCGGATTCACGCCCGTCGCGGCCTTCGCCCAGGCCCCGGCGCAGCGCCCGGCTCCGTCCCGTCCGGCTGCCCCGGCCCAGCCGGCCGCTCCGGCCCAGCCCGGCGCCGCCGCGGCCCCCGGCCCGCCCGTCGTCCAGGTCAAGCCCGAGCCCTCGCAGACGCGCTGGGCCAAGGTCTGCGGCAAGGACCAGGGTGCCAACAAGGAAATCTGCTACACCACGCGCGACTTCGTCTCGGATCAGGGGCAGCCGGTGCTGGCCGTCGCGATCTATGACGTCAAGGGCGACGCCAACAAGATCGTGCGCTTCCTGATGCCGCTCGGCCTGCTGCTCCAGCCCGGCATCCGCTTCGGCGTCGACAACGCGCAGCCGACCGGCGGCCGCTACGCGATCTGCTTCCCGAACGGCTGCTTCGCCGAGGCGCAGGTCAAGGACGACTTCATCAACGCGATGAAGAAGGGCACCAACCTGAACGTCAGCGTCCAGAACCAGGGCGCTCGCGAACTGACCTTCACCATCCCGCTCGCCGATTTCACCAAGGGCTTCGAGGGCGCGGCGATCGACCCCAAGGTGCTCGAGGAGCAGCAGAAGCAGTTGCAGGACGAGCTCGGCAAGCGCCAGGAAGAGCTGCGCCAGCGCCTCGGCGCCGGCGGCGCTGCCGCTCCGGCTCCCGGTGCCGCTCCGGCCGCTCCGGCCGCCCCTGCTGCACCCGCGACCCCGCCGAAGCCCTGAGCCACGGCGCTATCGCCTGAAACAGGAAAAGGCCGGTCCCTTGCGGGGCCGGCCTTTATCTTGGGGCGCTAGCGGCTTAGGAAGTTGCCGGGTGCTTCTGATCACCCCTTTGTCATTCCGGCGCATCGTGCCGCGAAGAACCCGGAACCCACGACCGGATCAGCCGCTCGCAACCGAACACCTGCTGCTTTACCCAGTCGCGGGTTCCGGGCTCGCGCCTGCGGCGCGCCCCGGAATGACAGCCGTGGGTCGCGAAAGGCCGCTGCCTCAGTTCAGGTCGGCGCGGTCGAGCTTGTAGCGGCCCTTGCGATCGCGCCGGAAGAACTCCCTGGCGCGGGGATGGCGCACGGGCTCGCCGGAATCGTCGTCGACGAGATTCTGCTCGGAGACATAGGCGACGTATTCCGCCTCCTGGTTCTCGGCGAAGAGATGATAGAAGGGCTGGTCCTTCGACGGGCGCATGGCCTCCGGGATCGCCATCCACCACTCCTCGGTATTCGAGAAGACCGGGTCGACGTCGAAGATCACGCCGCGGAACGGGTAGATGCGGTGCTTGACCACCTGCCCGATCCTGAACTTGGCCGAACGCGCTTCCATGACTGATCCATCTTGCGCTGGCTGATACGCCGCCAGCTTACGTTCTTGCCGCCTTGCGCAAGCAATGCGTCGTAAATGCGTCGAAATCAATCGATTGCGGCCGGCTGTCCCATCACATTCCGTAGCGCTCGGCCAGATCGGGGTCCCGCGCAGCGACCTGCCGGGCAAGATCGTCGATCACCTTCGCCTGTTTCCAGGTGGCGTCGTCCTGCATCTTGCCGTCGATCATCACGGCGCCGGAGCCGTCGGGCATCGCCTCCAGGATCCGCCTGGCGAAGGCGACCTCGGCCGGATCGGGGCTGAAGACGCGCTTGGCGATCGCGATTTGCGAGGGGTGCAGCGTCCAGGCCCCGGCACAGCCGAGCAGGAAGGCGTTGCGAAACTGCGCCTCGCAGGCCGCCTCGTCAGCGAAATCGCCGAACGGGCCGTAGAACGGCTTGATCCCGGCCGCGGCGCAGGCATCGACCATCTTGGCGAGCGTATAGTGCCAGAGGTCCTGTTGCGCGACCGCACGAGTGCCGCCATCGGGGGAGGGGTCGGCGATCACCTTGTATTCGGGGTGTCCGCCGCCGACGCGGGTCGTCTTCATGGCGCGCGAAGCGGCGAGATCGGCCGGGCCGAGGCTCATCCCGTGCATGCGTGGGGAGGCTGTTGCGATCGCTTCGACATTCTTGGCGCCTTCCGCCGTCTCCAGGATCGCGTGGATCAGGATCGGCTTGCGCAATTGATGCCGTGCTTCGAACTGCGCCAGCAGCTGGTCGACATAGTGGATATCCCAGGGGCCCTCGACCTTGGGCACCATCACGACGTCGAGCTTGCCGCCGATCTCGGCCATGATCGCGGTGATGTCGTCGAGAAACCACGGCGAATTCAATGCATTGACGCGGGTCCACAGGCCGGTCCTGCCGAAATCGACCGCCTTGCCCATGGCGATGAAGCCGTCGCGTGCCGCCTGCTTGGCCTCGACGGGAATCGCATCCTCGAGATTGCCGAGCACGATATCGACCTGTCCGGCGAGCTCGCCGACCTTGGCGCGGACCTTTTCCAGATGCGGCGGCACGAAATGGATCATCCGTTCGAGCCGCAGCGGCAATTCGCGGAAAGGCTCCGGCGCGCCGATCGCGAGCGGGCGGAAGAACTGGCGCGGCGTCCTGGTCGTCATCGGCGGCTCCGTATTGCGTTGCAGCATTGTGAACCAGATCGCCGCGGCCCGTCCATGATGCTTTTTAAAGCGGGCGGATAATGTGCCTAGGTTATTATTCCTTTGCGCTTCGGTGAGTATAATTTCCTAGGTATTTTATCTTATCCAATGAGGCCGAGCATGTCGGGCGTTCCGGCGCAATCGCAGACGGGTAACCATCGCCGGGCTTTGTCCCGATCGAGCGGCGGTTATCCGCTATAGTGCCTGGTGTCCGACGCTGGAGGGGTCCGGCGCCGCCCTGGCCGCGAGCGACGTGCAGACTTCATGACCAAGCCGGAAACCGCCGCCCCGAGCCTGCGGCTCGAAACCCTCGACGCACTGCGCCTGCTGGCTGCCCTGGCCGTGGTGCTCTTCCATTTCGGCTTTCGGGGCCTGTCGCTCGGCGTGACCGATATCGCACTGCCGGCCTATGAGCCCGTCCTGAAATACGGCTATCTCGGCGTGCAATTGTTTTTCGTGATCAGCGGCTTCGTGATCGCCTATTCCGCCGAGGGCCGCACGCCGCTCCAGTTCGGCATTGCCCGCTTCGCGCGGATCTATCCGACCTTCGTCCTGTGCATGACCATCACCTTCCTCGTCGTGGTGGCCTTCGGCGCCCCGCGCCTGCAGGCGACGCCCAGCCAATGGGCCGCGAACCTCCTGATCAAGCCGGAACTGCTCGGGAAGCCGGCGCTCGACGGCTCTTACTGGTCGATCTTCTACGAGGTGGTCTTCTACGCCTGGGTCTTCGCCTTCATGGCGGCAGGCCGGTTCAAGCGCGCGAACTACCCCGCGATCGTCATCGGCTGGCTGCTGATCTCGGTCATCGACCGGGCGACGGTCTCCAGCGGCGTGATGCGCTACCTGCTCCTCACCGATCAGAGCGCCTTCTTCTGCACCGGCCTCATCCTCTATGCCGCCTTCCGCGATGGCTATGATCGCAGGATTCTCGCGCTGCTGGCTCTGTGCACGGCGGTCGCGATCTTCCAGTCGCTGCAACTCGCGCAGTGGAACCGCGAAAATTATCACGTCGCCTATAGCGACCTCGTCGTGGCAGCGTCCTGTATCGTGATCATCGCGACCGTTGCCGCGGCCATCCGGTTCCCGCGCCTGCCGCTACCTGCGCATCTGATGCTGGCGATCGGCGGCCTGACCTATCCGCTCTACCTGCTCCACCAGCAGATCGGCTACGTCGCCTTCAATCATGCCGGGCAGGCGTTGCAGCCCCTGCCGCTGGTGATCCTCGTCACGCTGGGGCTGATCGCCTTCTCCTGGCTGATCTGGCGCTTCTTCGAGCGCGCCGCCCAGAGCTGGACGAAATCTGCATTGACCGGGCTGGTGAACGGCCCGCTCGCCTTGCTGTCAGGGAATGGCCCGAAGCGGAAGGAAGGGATTGCCAACTGATCACGGTCAGGATTTAGGCTCTCGCCGATCGGTTGGATTGTTTCCTGCTACGGAAATCTGGTCGTTCGCGGATCACCCGGCCTCATGAGGCCGCCCTGACGCCAGGATCGCTCGCTTCCCGATGGCCGACCTTCTCAGCATCTTCAACCTGGTCGCGCCGTTCTTCGGGCTGATCCTGCTCGGCTTCGCCATCGGCCGCTACAAGCAGTTGCCGGAGGAGGGGCTGGCCTGGCTGCAGTTCTTCCTGATCTATGTCGCGCTGCCGCCGCTGTTCTATCGCCTGATCGCCGACAAGCCGCTGAGCGAGCTCGCCAACTGGAAGTTCATCGCCGGCACGACCTTCGCCACCTTCTGCGCCTTCAGCCTGTCG
>JAEWKP010000253.1 GCA_023393655.1 Pseudomonadota bacterium
CCCTGCATCTGCGTGCCCTTCGGCTACACAGATGTCGCCATCGAGACTTTGGAACCGGACTTGATCATCCAGCATTTCGACGAGCTGGCGGCCGCCGTGAAAGAAGTTCTGGAACTCGTGCCCGCACGTCCTTGACGGCATGAGGCGCGCCGACTAGGAGAGGCCGGGTTCGGGCGATTAGCTCAGCGGTAGAGCACTCCCTTCACACGGGAGGGGTCACAGGTTCGATCCCTGTATCGCCCACCATTTTCCCGGACGCTCCCAAACCCCATCCGTCGGCGCGCGGCATCCGGCCGCGGCCGGCATCGGCGTCAGCCGGCCTTGTCCGGCGACGCCCGTTCCAGGGTCGCCACGACCTCGTCGACACTCTCCCTGACGCCGAGAAGGAAGTCCTTCCGGAAGGCGATGATCGTGTCCGGCGGCTCACCCTTGAACTGATAGACGGCCGCCACCTGCTCCGGGTTGACGTAGACCGGCTTGCCATCGGCAGGCGAAGTGAACTTGCAGAGCTTCGGCATGATCGGTTCCGGTCCTGTGCTGATGGGCGCCTGAAGGCAGCACGGCCGCGTTCGGCATGTGCCGCCCATGACGCTCCCATACCGGCCGCCCACCGCGAACGCAAAAGGCCCGCCGGCGCGAGCCAGCGGGCAAAGTCGAAAACAGGATTGTGCATCCGTGAGGTAGTCGCTGCGGCACGGTAACCGGTTCAACGCCGCAGCGCGCGGCCTGCCGATCGCTCCGGTCAGCGCAGCACGATCGCTGCGCCGTCGGCCCACGCCGCACCGCCCTTGCCGATCTGCGCGAGTTCCTCGCCGAAGCGAGCCGCGATCGCCAGGCGGAAATGGAGTGGGTCCCAGTAATTGGCATCCTGCGACGTGATCGGCGAGGCGTGGGCGTAATCGACGACCACCGCGCCATGGCGTCGGGCCAGCGCGGCGATATCCGCCTTGCAGCGGGCATAGCGCTGCCAGGCGGCCGAGCCTTGGCGCGGATAGGCCGCCAGATGAGCGGGCGGCAGGACGAGCATGACCTGCGTCGCCTTCGGAAAAGCCGCGACGCTCTCCTCCAGCCAGGACAGGGCCGGGAAGCGCCAGCCGGCGCTCTCGGCCGGCGCGATGGCGGCCGGCGGCGACAGGGGCGCCAGATCGGCGATCGCGCCGCCATGGCTCGCATAGATATGGCTGCGCGCCCGGGCGAGATCGTAGCTCGCCTCCGGCGGCGTGAAGACTTCGTAGCCGTCGCCGCGGATGCGCTCGCGCGACCAGCCGAGCTTATAGGCCATCAGCCGGCCGGCGATCTCCAGATTAGTCAGGTTGAGCAGCTTCGGCCAGTCGCTCCAGCCGACCTCACGGGAGAGCCAGCCCGGCACCGGTCGCGGCGTCAGGCGCCTGGCCTCATCGGTCGCGTCCGCCTCGCACCAGGTCGTGTCGATGCCCCAGATCAAACGCTTGGGCGCGCGGACATTGTCCCGGAAGAGCTGCGCCATCTGCACCTGTTCCCAGGGGGTTGCCGCATTCATGGCGAGATTGACGAAGCGGGCACCGAGGCCGCTCGACAGGACCTGCGGGTCGAGCAGCCGCATCGTCGAGGTGCCGACCACCGCCGCATCGAAGCGCCCGGAGCGGACGAGCTGCGGGTACATGAAGCGCTGGTTGATATCCATGATCGGCCGCGGCGCCTGCCCGGCATGAACGCGCATGCCGAAGGGATCGAGCGTCGCGACGAAGGCGAAGAGCACGCCTGCGCCGACGACCGCGGCCCCCAGGAACCATCGCGACCACTGAATCCAGGCCTTCGCCATTCCGGCCTTCCGCTGCGAGCCTCACCGAACCAAGGCGCAGCCACCCGATCACCGGGCAACCGCGCGGCGTCCTCATCGCACAGGCCGGCACCTCGTCACAACGCGAAAGGCGCGCCTGATGGCCGCAAGCCCCCGAACATGGCAGAGAGGGCGGATGATGCCGGGCCGTTTCCACCGTTCGATCCGCTTGCCGCGCGGGCTTGCAGCGCTGCTGCTCGCCGGCGCGCTGTGCTGCCCCGCACAGGCCGCGGAAGAGCCTTTGCCGGCATCGTCCGGCATCCAGGATGCGCTGTGCCGCCTGATCGACGACGCCGCGAAGGCGCAAGGGCTGCCCGCCGCCTTCCTGACCCGCCTGATCTTCCAGGAATCGAGCTTCCGCGCGGGCGTCACCAGCCCGGCCGGCGCGCAGGGCGTCGCCCAGTTCATGCCCGGCACGGCGCGCGAGCGCGGCCTCGCCGATCCTTTCGACCCCGAGCAGGCCGTGCCCAAGGCGGCGCATTTCCTGGCGGAACTGCGCGACCGCTTCGGCAACTGGGGCCTTGCCGCAGCAGCCTATAACGGCGGGCCCAATCGCGTCGCGGGCTGGCTTGCGGCACGCAAGGCCGGGCAGACGCGCTTCCTGCCGAGTGAGACCGAAAACTACGTGTTCGCCATCACCGGCCGGACCGCCGAGGACTGGGCCGACGAGGCGATTGACCGCGCCAATGGCGACGGGCGCTCGGCACCGATGCCGCCGGCGACGCGCGACGGCGATGCACAGGCTAGCTGCGCGCCGACGCTCGTCGCGATCCGGCGGTCTCGCCCTGCCCTTCCCGCCATCGCGGAAGCGCCCTTCGCGCCCTGGGGCGTTCAGCTCGCCGGCAATTTCTCGAAGGCACGGGCGCTGGCTGCCTTCCAGCGGGCCGGAGCCCGCCACCGCGCCATCATCGGGACGTTGCCGCCGATGGTGATCGGAACGCGTTTGCGCAGCCGCGGCACCCGTGCGTTCTACCGGGTGCGCCTGCCGGCCGCGACGCGGGCCGAGGCGATCGCGTTATGCCGGCGGCTCCAGGCAGATCGCGGCGCCTGCGTCGTATTGCGGAGCTGACGACGAACCAGCGATGTTGCATGCGCGCAACGCATCGCTGCAAAGCTCCGCTGCTCCCACCGATGTGATTGCGGCTGGATTGCACGACCCTGGGGAAGCTGACAGGACGTTGAGGAGACGTTGACTTTTCTGCGTCATTTTCGCGACCCAGCCGTCCCGACCCGCCCGAGGTTCCGCCGATGATCCGCTCCCTCCGCCCGGCCCTGCTCGCCGGCCTTGGCCTGCTCGCCATGGGCTCCGCCGCCCGAGCCGAAATCGACCCTCTGACCCGCCAGCCGCTCGTCCAGTACGTAGACCCGGCCAAGGCGCAGGCCACCGCCATTCCGCGCGAGATCGTCGATTACCCGACGAAGCAGCGGCCCGGCACCATCGTGATCGACTCGACCGAGCGTCGCCTCTATTTCGTGATGCCCGACGGCAAGGCGATGCGCTACGGCGGCGGCGTCGGCCGCCCCGGCTTCGACTGGGCAGGCACCCAGACCATCTCGCGCAAGCAGGAATGGCCGACCTGGACGCCGCCGGCCCAGATGCTGAAGCGCCGCCCCGACCTGCCGCGCTTCATGCCGGGCGGCCCGGACAACCCGATGGGCGCCCGCGCGCTCTATCTCGGCTCGACCCTCTACCGCAT
>JAEWKP010000267.1 GCA_023393655.1 Pseudomonadota bacterium
CCGGAGATCAGTGGGCGACGAGGCCCGCCGCGTCGTCGTCCGCGCCCTTGGGCGGCACGGCCTTGAGATCCTCTTCCCAGACGATCGGAACCGGCTGGCGAGTCAGCGCGTGCTGGAGCACCTGCTCCATCCGCGCAACCGGGACGATCTCCAGCCCGTCACGGACGGACTTCGGCAGGTCGATCAGGTCCTTGGCGTTCTCCTCGGGGATCAGCACCTTCTTGATGCCGCCGCGAAGCGCCGCCAGGAGCTTCTCCTTCAATCCGCCGATCGGCAGTACCCTGCCCCGCAGCGTGACCTCGCCGGTCATGGCGACGTCACGATTGGTCGGGATGCCGGTCAGGATCGAGACGATGGTGGTCGCCATCGCGATGCCGGCCGAAGGACCGTCCTTCGGGGTCGCCCCCTCGGGAACGTGGACGTGGATGTCACGCCGGTCGAAGAGCGGCGGCTCGATGCCGAAATCGACGGCCCGCGCGCGGACATAGGACGCCGCCGCCGAGATCGATTCCTTCATCACGTCGCGCAGGTTGCCGGTGACGGTCATGCGGCCCTTGCCGGGCACCATGACGCCCTCGATCGTCAGCAGTTCGCCGCCGCCCTCGGTCCAGGCCAGACCGGTGACGACACCGACCTGATCCTCCGTCTCCGCCATGCCGTAGCGATAGCGCGGCGGGCCGAGATACTCCTCGAGCAGCGGCTCGTTGACGACGACCTTCTGCTTCCGGCCGAGCACGATGTCCTTCACGCCCTTGCGGACCGTGTTGGAGAGCTCTCGCTCTAGGTTGCGGACGCCGGCTTCACGCGTATAGCGCCGCACCAGGGTCTGAAGGGCCTCGTCGGTGATCGACCATTCCTTGCCGTTGAGCCCGTGCTTCTTGATCGCGTTCGGGATCAGGTGCTTGCGCGAGATCTCGGTCTTCTCTTCCTCGGTGTAGCCGGCGATGCGGATCACCTCCATACGGTCTAGCAGGGCCGGCGGGATGTTCAGCGTGTTCGCCGTCGTCACGAACATCACGTTCGACAGGTCGTAGTCGACCTCGAGGTAATGGTCGTTGAAGGTCGAGTTCTGCTCAGGATCGAGCACCTCCAGCAGGGCCGCCGAGGGATCGCCGCGGAAGTCCTGGCCCATCTTGTCGATCTCGTCGAGCAGGATGAGCGGGTTCGAAGTCTTGGCCTTCTTCATCGACTGGATGATCTTGCCAGGCATCGAGCCGATATAGGTGCGGCGGTGACCGCGGATCTCGGCCTCGTCACGCACGCCGCCGAGCGACATGCGCACGAACTCGCGGCCAGTCGCCTTGGCGATCGACTTGCCGAGCGAGGTCTTGCCGACGCCCGGAGGGCCGACGAGGCACAGGATCGGACCGGCGAGCTTGTTGGCACGCTGCTGCACTGCGAGATATTCGACAATGCGGTCCTTGACCTTGTCGAGGCCGAAATGATCGTCGTCAAGCACCAGCTGGGCGGCGTTGAGATCCTTCTTGATCTTCGAGCGCTTGCCCCACGGGATGCCGAGCATCCAGTCAAGATAGTTGCGCACCACGGTCGCTTCCGCGGACATCGGCGACATCTGGCGCAGCTTCTTAAGCTCGGCCGTCGCCTTATCGCGGGCTTCCTTGGTCAGCTTGGTCTGAGCGATGCGCTCTTCCAGCTCGGCCAGTTCGTCGCGGCCTTCATCGCCGTCGCCGAGCTCCTTCTGGATCGCCTTCATCTGCTCGTTGAGATAATACTCGCGCTGGGTCTTCTCCATCTGGCGCTTGACGCGCGAGCGGATGCGCTTCTCGACCTGGAGCACGGACATCTCGCTTTCCATCAGCGAGAGCACCTTCTCCAGGCGGTGAGCGACGTTGGTGATCTCCAGCACGCTCTGGCGATCGGCGATCTTGACCGCCAGATGCGACGCGACAGTGTCGGCGAGCTTGGTCGGCTCGTCGATCTGCGTGACCGCAGCGACGATCTCGCCCGAGATCTTCTTGTTGAGCTTCACATAGCTCTCGAACTCGCTGACGACCGAACGCGCGAGCGCCTCGACCTCGACCTTCTTGCCTTCTTCCTCGGCAAGGCCGGTGGCCTCGGCCTCGTAGAAGGATTCGCTGGCCGAATAGGACGAGGCCCTGGCGCGGCCGACGCCCTCGACCAGCACCTTCACGGTGGAGTCGGGCAGCTTCAGCAGCTGCAGCACGCGGGCGAGCGTGCCGATCTCGTAGATCTCGTCGGGCTGCGGATCATCGTCGCCGGCGTTCTTCTGGGTCGCCAGCAGGATCAGCCCGTCCGTCTTCACCACCTCTTCGAGCGCGCGGATGGACTTCTCGCGGCCGACGAAGAGCGGGACGATCATGTGGGGGAAAACGACGATGTCGCGCAGAGGCAGTACCGGGAAGGTGCCGGCCTCGCCTGGGACGAAGGGAGCGCGTGGCGTCGAGCCAGTCATGGCAGTTCCTTTGCAGTTGCGCCCGGCGGACCCCCGAGATGGGCGGACCGATCGGACGTGTGCGGCCAAGGCGACCATTCGCCTCTCCGCCCTCGCGCATCGCACCCTCCAAGGCATGCGACTCTCGCAAGTGCACCTAAAGTGGAGACTTCCTCGCCGGCTTTCAAGCGAGGTATCCGGCCCATGCACCGCTGTCCTGCAGCGGACGAGGGACGGATGCCGCGAGAACAGGCGGTTCGATCTCGCGCAGGGCTGTTGCGATGCGAAACCGCAAGCGTCCCATTCCCATCACAACGCAAAACGCGCGCCAAGGGCGCGCGTCCTGTTGTCGCATTGCAGAAGAGGTCAGGAGGCCGAGGCGGTCTTCGTCTCGTCCTCGCGCTCGGCATAGATGAAGAGCGGCCGGGCCTTGCTCTCCACCGCCTCGGGGCCGATCACCACCTGCTCGACGCCTTCGAGGCCGGGCAGTTCGTACATGGTCTCGAGCAGGATGCTCTCCATGATCGAGCGCAGGCCGCGCGCGCCGGTCTTCCGCTCGATCGCCTTGCGGGCGATCAGGCTGACGGCCTCGTCGGTGAAGGTGAGCTGGGTATCCTCCATCTCGAACAGGCGCTGATACTGCTTGACCAGCGCGTTCTTCGGCTCGGACAGGATGGTCTTCAGCGCCGGCTCGTCGAGATCCTCCAGCGTCGCCAGGACCGGCAGGCGGCCGACGAATTCCGGCATCAGGCCGAACTTCAGCAAATCCTCGGGCTCGACCTGACGGAAGATCTGGCCGATGCGGCGGTCGTCCGGGGCCTCGACCTTGGCGCCGAAGCCGATCGAGGTGCCCTGGCCGCGG
>JAEWKP010000111.1 GCA_023393655.1 Pseudomonadota bacterium
GGCCGGCAGGGTTGCTTCAGGCTTCCCCTGCCGGCCCGCAACGTTTATGAGGGCGGCTCCTGCCGCCCGCGCGCGGTGCCGGAATCAACGCCCCCTATGGTCGCCGTCCACGTCCTGAACGGACCCAACCTCAACCTGCTCGGAACCCGCGAGCCCGGAACCTATGGCGCGGTCACGCTGGCCGGCGTCGAGGAACGCCTGCGTCGCAGGGCCGAGGCCGCCGGCGTGGAGCTGACCTTCCGCCAGACCAATTTCGAGGGCGAGCTCGTCAGCTTCATCCAGGAGGCTGGACTTGCGGGCGCCGGCGTCGTCATCAACGCGGGCGCCTATACCCACACCTCGGTGGCGCTGCGCGACGCGATCAAGGGCGTCGATGCGCTGGCGATCGAGGTCCATATTTCAAACGTACATGCGCGCGAGGAATTCCGGCACCATTCCTATATGGCGCCGGTCAGCGTCGGCGTGATCTGCGGTTTCGGCGTCGCGAGCTACGACCTGGCTTTCGACGCGATCGTGCCGCTGCTGGAAAAGCGGGCCGCGAAAGCCGCCTGAACCTTGTTGAACGGGGGCACGGCTAAGGCCGCCGCCCCCATCCGAATATCCGAAGAAGACGGTGATACCCGCCATGGCGACCAAGGGCCCGATCGACCCCGAACTTGTCCGCGAGCTCGCCGAGCTCCTGAACCAGACCGATCTCACCGAGATCGAGGTCGAGAAGGGCGATCTGCGCGTCCGCGTCGCCCGCAACATCACGGCGACCGTCCAGGTCCCGGCCGCCGTCGCCGCTCCCGCGGTGGCGATGCCGGCTCCGGTCGCCGCTTCCGCTCCGGCCGAGACCAGGCCGACCGCCGCCCATCCTGGCGCCGTGCCCTCGCCGATGGTCGGCACCGCCTATCGCCGCCCCTCGCCCGATGCCAAGCCTTTCGTCGAGATCGGCAGCGTCGTGAAGCAGGGTGAGCGCATTCTGCTGGTCGAGGCGATGAAGACCTTCAACGACATCGTCGCGCCCCGCGCCGGCAAGGTCACGGCCATCATGGTCGAGGACGGCCAGCCGGTGGAATACGGTGAGCCGCTGCTGGTGATCGAGTGAGCATGGCGCCGCGCGCCGTCGGGTCCGATTTGGGTTTCAAGATGTTCGACAAGATCCTGATCGCCAACCGTGGAGAGATCGCGCTGCGCGTGCTTCGCGCCGCCAAGGAGCTCGGTATCGCGACCGTCGCGGTACATTCCACCGCCGATGCCAACGCCATGCATGTGCGCCTCGCCGACGAGAGCGTCTGCATCGGCCCGCCGCCGGCCCGCGAGAGCTATCTCAACATCCCCGCCCTGATCGCGGCCTGCGAGATCACCGGCGCCGATGCGGTCCATCCCGGCTACGGCTTCCTCTCCGAGAACGCCCGCTTCGCCGAGATCCTGGAGCAGCACAACATCGCCTTCATCGGCCCCAAGGCCGAGCATATCCGCTCGATGGGCGACAAGATCGAGGCCAAGCGCACCGCCAAGCGCCTCGGCATCCCCTGTGTGCCGGGCTCCGAGGGCGGCGTCAGTGACGAAGCCGAGGCCCTGAAGATCATTCGGGAGATCGGCCTCCCGGTAATCATCAAGGCGGCCTCCGGCGGCGGCGGCAAGGGCATGAAGGTCGTCCGCAACGAGGAAGAGATTCCCGTCCTGCTCGCCACGGCCCGCAGCGAGGCCAAGGCCAATTTCGGTGATGACGCGGTCTATATCGAGAAATATCTGGAGAAGCCGCGCCATATCGAGATCCAGGTGCTCGGAGACGGTCGCGGCCATGCGATCCATCTCGGCGAGCGCGACTGCTCGCTGCAGCGCCGCCACCAGAAGGTCTGGGAGGAAGGCCCCTCGCCCGCCCTCAACGCCGGCGAGCGCGACCGGATCGGCGAGATCTGCGCCAAGGCGATGTGCGAGCTGCAGTATCGCGGCGCCGGCACGATCGAGTTCCTCTATGAGGACGGCGAGTTCTACTTCATCGAGATGAACACCCGCATCCAGGTCGAGCATCCGGTCACCGAGATGATCACCGGGATCGACCTCGTCAACGAGCAGATCCGCATTGCCGCAGGCGCGCCGCTCTCGCTCAAGCAGTCCGACATCGTCATCGAGGGCCACGCCATCGAATGCCGGGTCAATGCCGAGCATCATGCGACCTTCCGGCCCTCGCCCGGCAAGATCGCCTCGTTCCACACGCCGGGCGGCCTTGGCGTGCGCGTCGATTCGGCGGCTTATCAGGGCTACACGATCCCGCCGCATTATGATTCGCTCGTCGGCAAGCTGATCGTCCATGGCCGCAACCGCGACGAATGCCTGATGCGCCTGCGCCGCTCGCTCGACGAGTTTGTCGTCGACGGCGTCGACACGACGCTGCCGCTGTTCCGTACGCTGGTGCGCAACCCGGACATCCTCAATGGCGACTACAACATCCACTGGCTCGAGAAATTCCTCGCCGCCGGCGGCATGGGCGAGCCGGAAGCCTGAGGTTTCGGGCAGCTCCCGATATGAAAAAAGCCCCTCGCAGCGCGAGGGGCTTTTTTCTGCCGTTCAGGGCGAGCTGCCGACCGCTCAGATCGTCTCCAGCAAGCCCTTCATCAGGGCCTGGCGCGGTGCGAGCGAGGAGATCAGCCCGTATTCCTGCAGCGTATGGGCGCCATCGCCGTCGATGCCGAGCCCGTCGAGGGTGGGCGCGCCGAGCGCCGCAGTGAAATTGCCGTCCGAGCCGCCGCCGGTCATCGGACAATCCTGCAGGTCGAAGCCGACATCCGCCGCGACCTTGCGCGCCAGCGCGAACAGCGCGGCGA
>JAEWKP010000049.1 GCA_023393655.1 Pseudomonadota bacterium
CCTATGTCGAGGACCGCGACTTCACCTATCTCTACCAGGACGGCGAGCAGTACGTCTTCATGAACCCGGAGACCTACGACCAGATCCCGGTCGACAAGGACGTGATCGGCGACGCCGCTCCCTATCTCCAGGAGAACATGAAGGTCTCGCTCTCGGTCTTCGAGGACAAGGCCGTCGCGATCGAACTGCCGCAGCGCGTCACGCTCGAGGTCGTCGAGACCGAGCCGGTGACCAAGGGCCAGACGGCCTCCTCCTCCTACAAGCCGGCGATCCTCTCGAACGGCGTGCGCAGCGCCGTGCCGCCGCATGTCGGCGTCGGCACCCGCGTGGTCGTGATGACGGCCGACGGGTCCTATGTCGAGCGCGCGAAGGATTGATCTGCCAGCGCAGAGCAGGCTGACAAAATCTCCTCTATAGCTTTGCACAGCGGGCCCTTTCCGGGCCCGTTGTCGTTTCCGAGGACATCATGACGCTCTCAGTCAAGGCCGCCGCCCTTTCCGGCTTCGTGCAGACGCTCAAGGCGCTCGACGCCATTCTCGACAAGGCCGTGGACCAGGCCGAGACCCGCAAGATCCAGCCGGAAGTGCTGCTCTCCGCCCGGCTTGCGCCGGACATGCTGGCCTTCACCCGCCAGATCCAGCTCTGCTGCGACTTCGCCAAGAATGCCGTGGCGCGCCTCTCCGGCGGCGAGAACCCGCGCTTCCCCGACGAGGAGAAGAGCTTCCCGGAGCTGAAGGAGCGCATCGCCAAGACGCTGGCCTTCGTCGCAGCCGCCGACGGCGCCACGCTCGATGCCGGGCTTGGCCGCGAGGTCACCTTCCCGCGCGGCCCCTCGGCGACCGTGACGATGACCGGCGAGGCCTATCTCACCCGCTTCGCCATCCCGAATTTCTATTTCCACGCCACGACGGCCTACGACATCCTGCGCCAGAACGGCTTCCAGATCGGCAAGCAGGACTTCCTGCTCGGCGTCTTCGACGCCTGAGGCCATGAGCGCGACGCCCGCCGTCACGATCGAACGCGCCTCCCCTTGGGATGCCGGGGAGATCGCCGCGCTTTATCTGGCGTCGCGCGCCGAGGCCCTGCCCTATCTGCGTCGCGTCCATAGCGACGACGAGGTGCGGGGCTGGATCACGCATGTCAGGCTCGCCACCGGCGAGACCTGGGTCGCGCGGGAGGCCGGACGCATCCTCGGCTTCCTCTGCCTCGACGGCGAGGATCTCGACCAGCTCTACCTGCTGCCGGGTGCGTTCAGGCGCGGCATCGGCTCATTGCTGCTTGCGACGGCGAAAGAGCGCAGCCCGGAACGCCTAACCCTGTTCACCTTTCAGCAGAACAGTGCCGCGCGCGCCTTCTACGAGCGCCACGGCTTCCGCCTCGTCGATCTCAACGACGGCACGCGCAACGAAGAGAGCGAGCCGGACGCGCTCTACGAGTGGCGCCGATCTTTTTCAGACGGGGCCTTGTAATCGGGAAGCGCTGTTCCCATCTCCGGGTCACGGCGATGTCGAGAGCGTTCCACTGCTCTCCAGCGCCGTTGAAGACGGCCATGAGCCGAACGTTTGACGCCGGATGTACGCGCACCCGTTCAGGACATGGCCGTTGGTTCATTCCGAGGCCCGTAGCGGACATCCGCTGCGGGTCTTTTCGTTTCCGTCTTCCGCCCCGGCCGCGCTGATCCCGACCATTGCGTTTTCGTGATGCTGGGCGGTGTTCGAGACGGGGATGCTCGCCACAAAGGCGAGCATAACGCCATGGCTTTATCTCAACCCTGCAAGAACGGATTGTTCTGCCGCTCCTCGCCCAGCGTGCTGGCCGGACCGTGGCCGGGCAGGAACTGGACGTCGTCGCCGAGCGGCAGGAGCTTGGTCTTGATCCCCGAGATCAGCGCCTCGTGGTCGCCATAGGGGAAATCGGTGCGGCCGATCGAGCCGGCGAAAACGGTGTCGCCCGCCAGCAGGAAGCGCAGGTCCTTCTGGAAGAAGGTGACATGGCCCGGCGAATGGCCGGGTACATGCGCGACCGCGAAGGTCAGGTCGCCGAGCGAGACGGTATCGCCCTCCTTCAGCCAGCGCGTCGGCACGACGGCCTTCATGCCGGGGATGTCGAAGCGCAAGCCCTGTTCCGGCAAGGCATCGAGCAGGGGCTTGTCGCCTTCATGCGGCCCGATGACCGGGATCGACAGCGTCTCGGCCAGCTCGGTCGCGCCGCCCGCATGGTCGAGATGGCCATGGGTCAGCCAGATCGCGACCGGGGTGACGCCAAGCTCCTTCAGGGCGCCCAGAATCTTCGGAACGTCGCCGCCGGGGTCGACGATGGCCGCCTCGTTCGACTTTGGCTCCCAGACGATCGAGCAATTCTGCTGGAACGGCGTCACCGGCAGGACGGCGATCTGGAGCGGCGGCGGCTGGTCGATCATGGGAAGCCCTTCAGGTATTTTGAGAAGGCTCTTACCGCCCGCCGCAGCGATTGGCGATGAGCGCGCGGTAATTCACCAGCTCGGAATCCATCTCGGCGACATTGCGCGCGCGCTCCGCCCCGCCCTGACAGGTCGCGAAGACGGTCCGGGCCTTCTGGAGGTAGGTGACATGCTCGCGATAGGCCCGGCATTGCGTCGCCTGTTCGGCTGTGGCCACTCCCGCGAGCCGCGTCTGCTGCTGGCGGAAGCCGGCCTCGTTCTGGAAGAGGGCGCGCGAGCAGGTCGCCGGGCGCGGCTGCTGGGCCGACGCGGGAGCGGCCAGCAAAAGCGCCGCAACGGCCAGGACCAGCCTCATCCGAGGTTCAGCTCCTTGAAGAAGTCGTTGCCCTTGTCGTCGATGACGATGAAGGCCGGGAAATCCTCGACCTCGATGCGCCAGACCGCTTCCATGCCGAGTTCGGGATATTCGAGCACCTCGACCTTCCGGATGCAGTCCTGCGCCAGCCGCGCCGCCGGGCCGCCGATCGACCCGAGATAGAAGCCGCCATGGGCCTTGCAGGCCTCGCGTACAGCGGCCGAGCGGTTGCCCTTGGCCAGCATCACCATCGAGCCGCCGAAGGACTGGAACTGGTCGACGAAGGAATCCATCCGGCCGGCCGTGGTCGGGCCGAAGGAACCCGAGGCGAAACCCTCCGGCGTCTTGGCCGGACCGGCATAATAAACCGGGTGATTCTTGAAATAATCGGGCATGCCCTCGCCGCGCTCCAGCCGCTCGCGGATCTTGGCATGGGCGAGGTCGCGCGCGACGATGATCGTGCCGGTCAGCGACAGGCGCGTCTTGACCGGGTGCTTCGACAACGTGGCGAGGATTCCGCTCATCGGCTGGTTGAGGTCGACCTTGACGACGTCGCCGCCGAGCGAGGCATCCTCGACCTCCGGCAGGTATTTCGACGGATCGGTCTCCAGCGCCTCCAGGAAGATGCCGTCCCTGGTGATCTTGCCCTTGGCCTGGCGGTCGGCCGAGCAGGAGACGCCGAGCCCGATCGGCAGCGAGGCGCCATGGCGCGGCAGGCGGATGACGCGCACGTCGTGGCAGAAATACTTGCCGCCGAACTGCGCGCCGACGCCGAGCGCCTGCGTCATCTTGTGGACCTCTTCCTCCATCTCGATATCGCGGAAGGCGTGGCCCGAGGGCGAACCCTTGGTCGGCAGCGCGTCGAGATACTTGGTCGAGGCGAGCTTGACCGTCTTCAGATTCTGCTCGGCCGAAGTGCCGCCGATGACGATGGCGAGATGGTAGGGCGGGCAGGCTGCGGTGCCGAGCGTCAGGATCTTCTCCTTCAGGAACGCCATCATGCGGTCCCTGGTGAGGAGCGAAGGCGTCGCCTGGTAGAGGAAGGTCTTGTTGGCCGAGCCGCCGCCCTTGCAGACGAAGAGGAATTTATAGGCGTCCTCCCCCTCGGCATAGATGTCGATCTGCGCGGGCAGGTTGGTCGCGGTGTTCTTCTCCTCGAACATCGAGAGCGGCGCGAGCTGCGAATAGCGCAGGTTGCGCTTGAAATAGGCGTCCGCCACGCCCTCGCCGAGCGCAGCCTCGTCCTCGCCATCGGTCCAGACCTTGCGGCCCTTCTTGCCCATGATGATGGCGGTGCCGGTATCCTGGCACATCGGCAGCACGCCGCCGGCCGCGATATTGGCGTTCTTGAGGAGATCATAGGCCACGAACTTGTCGTTCGAGGTCGCCTCGGGGTCGTCGAGAATCTTGCCGAGCTGGGCGAGGTGGCCGGGGCGCAGCAGGTGGTTGATGTCGATGAAGGCCTGTTCGGAGAGCTGGCGGATCGCCTCGCGCGAGACGCTCAGGACCTCGCGGTCACCGATCTTCTCGACGCTGACGCCCTCGCTGCCGAGCTTGCGATAGGGCGTGGTGTCCTCGCCCAGCGGGAAGAGATCGACATGCGTATAGGCCATGACCAGCGGCTCCGAAACAGGGCGCGCCGCGTTCGGAACATGAGAGACGCGACGCCAATCCAGCCGGGGTCATAGCCCGTCGGCCGGGAACGTCCAAGCAGTCTTTAACAAGTCCAGGCTGAGGGGAGGTCTTAGGCAGCCTGTGCGGCTGATTCGGCGAGGATCGCGTAGATCGCGGCGGGGTCGCGCACCTTGCGGACCTGTTCCAGAACGGTCTGGTTGCGCAGCACGCGCGCGACACGGGCGAGCGCCTTGAGATGATCGGCGCCGGCACCTTCAGGTGCGATGAGCACGAAGATGATGTCGACGGGCTGACCGTCGAGCGCATCGAAATCGATCGGCTTCTCAGTGCGGGCGAAGAGCCCAACGAGGCGATCGATCGCCGGCATGCGGCCGTGCGGGATCGCGATGCCATCGCCGATACCGGTGGAGCCGAGCCGCTCGCGCTGGAGCAGGGCCTCGAAAAGCTCGCGGTCAGGCAGGCCCGTCAGAGAGGCGGCATGCTGGGCAAGCTCCTGCAGAGCCTGCTTCTTGCCGTTGGCCCGCAGCGGCGAGATCACCGCCGCTGGGCTCAGAAGATCGGTCAGCGTCATTCGCCCGTCCATGCATGTCCCGTGCCGGTCGAAAAGCCGGCGGCACGGGTCAGGTTCGACGGCCGGAGCGGATCGCCCGCCGGCCTCAGGACAACGATCCCGGCGGGTCGATCCAGCCGATATTGCCGTCGCGGCGGCGGTATACGACGTTCATGCGGCCATTGCCAGCGTGGCGGAAGATGACGACCGGCGCGCCCGTCAGATCAAGCTCCGCGACGGCGTCGCTCACAGTCCGGATATGCAGGGATTTGGTCGATTCCGCGACGATCACCGGGTTATCGCCGGCTGAAGCCCCATCGATTTCCTCGATATCCTCATCGGGAGCCGCAATCACGTAGCTGGGGATTTCGATGCCAACGTCGCGGCCATTGCCCGCCGAACGATCCTTCAGCCGACGCTTGTAGCGTCGCAGCCGCTTCTCGATGCGCTCGGCCATCTTGTCGAGGCTGGCATAGGGATCATGGGCAGTGGCAGAGGCTTCCAGCGTGATTCCCGAGGAGAGGTGGAGGACACCATCCGTCCGGAAGGCGGAGCCGTCCTTGTCCACCGTGACGTGGCCCTGGTAGCCACCCTCGTAATATTTGCTGACCGCCGCAGCGACCCGCTCCTCGGCCTGACCGCGCAGGGCCTCGCCGACATCGAGATTCTTGCCGGAGATTCGCAAGCTCATGGAGTGCTTCCCCTTGGTTTAGCCATGGCCCTGTTCGGCCATCCCTAGGAGCTAAGAACCGCGAGTCGGGGTTGTCAATGAGCCGGCGCACTCATGACGCGCATGCGCCAGCGCTTTGGAACAAAATCGCGCGACGCTATCCCAGCGCCATCGCGACTTTCTCGCGCCGGCGCTCCATGGAGGACGGGATTCTGAGGGATTCGCGGTATTTCGCCACGGTGCGCCGGGCGATATCGATGCCGCCATCCTTGAGCCGGGTGACGATGGCATCGTCCGAAAGGACCGCCGAGGGACTTTCGTCGTCGATCATCTGCTTGATCCGGAAGCGCACGGCTTCCGCCGAATGCGCCTCGCCATAGCCGGTCGCGGCGATCGCTGCCGAGAAGAAATACTTCATCTCGAAGACCCCGCGCGAGCAGGTCAGGTACTTGTTCGAGGTCACGCGCGAGACGGTCGATTCGTGCATGCCGATCGCATCGGCCACGGTCTTGAGGTTGAGCGGGCGCAGATGCTCGACGCCATGGGCAAAGAAGCCGTCCTGCTGGCGCACGATCTCGCTCGCGACCTTCAGGATCGTCCGCGCACGCTGCTCCAGCGAGCGCGTCAGCCAGTTCGCCGTCTGCAGGCATTCCGCGATGAAGGCCTTCTCGACATCGTTGCGGGCGGCCCCGGAGACGCGCGCATGGTAGGTCTGGTTGACCAACAGGCGCGGTAGCGTGTCGGGGTTGAGGTCGATCAGCCAGGAACCGTCGGGCGCGGCGCGGATGAAGACATCCGGCACCACGGTCTCGGCGGCTGAGCCGCCGAAGGCGCGGCCGGGCTTGGGATCGAGCCGCCGGATCTCGCCGACCATGTCGGCGATATCCTCGTCGTCGACGCCGCAGAGACGCTTCAGTGCGGCGAAATCGCGCTTGGCGACGAGCGGCAGATTCGCCACCAGCGCCTGCATCGCCGGATCGAAGCGGTTGCGGTCGCGCAACTGGATGGCGAGGCATTCGGAGACGTCGCGGGCCGCGACGCCCGAGGGATCGAAGCTCTGGACCACCCGCAGCACCGCCTCGACCCTGTCGATCGCGACGCCGAGGCGCTCGGCGATCTCCGGAAGCGGTTCCCCGAGATAGCCGCTATCGTCGACCGCATCGATGATGTGACGGCCGATGATGCGGTCGGCCGGCGTCACGACGGCGAGATCGAGCTGCGAGATGAGATGGTCGTGCAGCGAGGCATCGGCCGTCAGGCTGCTTTCGAAGCCCTCGGGATCGCCATCGAAGGAGCCGCCCGTCGCGCCATAGGCGCCGCCGACGATCGGTAGGCTTTCAGCGCCGCCCGCTTCGCTGCGGGCCGAGGTCGGCTGCTCGTTCTGGAAGACATTGTCGAGGCCGGTGCCGAGCCTGCCCTCCATGCCCTCCTGCGTGTGCAGGCTCTCGGCCTTGGCGAAGCTCTCGGCATCGGCGGCGTGAGGGCTGTCGGCATCGTCGAAGCGGGCCGGCTGTTCCGGCCCCTCGTCGCGCTCCAGCAGCGGATTGCGCTCGAGCTCGCCCTCGACGAAGTTCTGGAGTTCGAGATGCGAGAGCTGCAGGAGCTTGATCGCCTGCAGCAACTGCGGCGTCATCACCAGGGATTGTCCCTGGCGCAGCTCCATGCGCGGCATCATCGCCATGCGCCAAACGCCCTTCTCACTCGCGCGCCATCGGCACGCTTCTTGCTTGCGAAAGGGACACTAGCGCCGGCTCACCGCCGCGTCAAAGGCTCAGCCATGCCTGCAGGCAGAAAATGCTGCGCTGCAAAAAAGCAGCAGTGAAGCGAGCCGTAGCGCTTCAGAGGCGGAAATCCTCGCCGAGATAGACGCGCCGGACATCCGGATTGGCGATGATCTCGGCCGGCGAGCCCTCGGTCAGCACGCGGCCGGAATGGATGATATAGGCGCGATCGACCAGGCCGAGCGTCTCGCGGACATTGTGGTCGGTGATCAGCACGCCGATGCCCCGATCGGTCAACTGGCGCACCAGCGCCTGGATGTCGCCGACAGCGATCGGGTCGATGCCGGCGAAAGGCTCGTCGAGCAGGATGAAGGAGGGCTTGCCGGCCAAGGCCCGCGCGATCTCGCAGCGGCGGCGCTCGCCGCCCGAGAGCGCGATCGAGGGCGCCTTGCGCAGGCGGGCGATGGTGAATTCCTCGAGCAACTGGTCGAGCTGGCGCTCGCGTGCCTTGCGGTCGGGCTCGACCACTTCCAGCACCGAGCGGATATTATCCTCGACCGACAGGCCGCGGAAGATCGAGGCTTCCTGCGGCAGGTAGCCGATGCCGAGGCGCGCACGCTGGTACATCGGCAAGGCCGTGATGTCGTTGCCTTCGAGCGAGATGATGCCGGCATCGGCCGCGACCAGCCCGGTGATCATGTAGAAGATCGTCGTCTTGCCGGCACCGTTGGGGCCGAGCAGGCCGACCGCCTCGCCCTGGCGCAGATGGAGGCTCGCATCCGAGACGACGGCACGCCCGCCATAGCTCTTGCGCAGGCCATCGACCGCAAGGATGCCCGGCCCGCCGATCGCGGCGACGCTGGACGAGGCCTGGCGGACCTCCTCCTTGTCACGATTGCCGAACAGTCCGCGCAGCCGGCCGAAGACGCCCGGCTGCTGCGGGCGTGAAG
>JAEWKP010000112.1 GCA_023393655.1 Pseudomonadota bacterium
CAAGCTGCGGCGCGATTCCGTCGAGCATCATCCCATCATCGCATGAAAAAGGGCGGCGTCCCGAGGACACCGCCCTTTTTCTGAACCCTTGAAACCGGCTTCAGGCGCGCGAGCGCAGCCCGATCGCGTCCATGGTGGCCTGGTCGCGGGCGGCTTCCGCCGCGCGCTCCGAGGCGCGCTCGCGATCATCGAGGATCTCGACCTTCTTCATGTCCTCGAAGGCTTCCTGGAGCTCGGCCTTGGCCTCGTCGAGCTGGCCCTTCAGATTGTCGGCCGACTGGCGCAGGTTGTCGCGGCGGCCGAGCGCGGCCTTGGCATAGGTCGGATAGGCGAAATGGGCGGGGTCCGCGATGCCGGCGCGCGATTCCTCGGCCTGGATCTCGCGATCGAGATCTCCAGCCATCCGGTGAAAATCGGCGATCATCATCTCGATCTGGCTTACCCGGCGACGCTTCTCGTCGACCTGGAAGCGCTTGAGGCGAAGAAGCGTCTCTCGCGACTTCATGTGGTTTTCAACTCCTGATTACGCCCTAGGCCACCGCGCGCCCGTCAGGACACGGCAACGGCAGTCAATCCAGTTGTCATCACATCAGCTTTCGAAAGGTGGATTCCACTTTTCGGTCCGATGCTACGGGCGCCGCCGACCCCTCGACATGCGCCCGAACTCCATCCGCGAGACGAGAAGCAACATGGCGCAAGGAGGTTGACCTTTCCTTACCGAAACGGGCTGCCTTTTACGCATGATCCGGGCGCGTCGGGGCTGCTGCCGCGGGTTGTCGGGATGGTCTAGTGAGAAAGGCAGCACGGGCCTTCGGCCCTTTTGCCCCGCGGATATCCTGTCTTGGCTGCCTCCTCTCGTTTCGGCGGGCACGGTCCCCTGCTTCTCGGCCTCGCGCTGACCCGCATCATCGGCTGGGGCTCGACCTTCTATTCGCCCTCGGTGCTGGTCGCCGCGCTCGATCGCGAGATCGGGCTGAATGCGGAGATCGTCTTCGGCGGCATCACCATCCTGCTCATCACCGGGGCGCTGGTCGCGCCCGCGATCGGGCGCGTGCTCGACCGCGAGGGCACGCGCCGCTCGATGTGCATCGGCGCGGTGATCTGCGCGCTCGGGCTCGCCATCCTGTCGCAGGCGCAGGGGCCGGTGAGCTATCTCGCGAGCTGGTTCGTGATCGGGCTCGGCCATGCGATGTCGCTGGCCAATACCGGCAATGTCACCATCGCCCAGCTCATGGGCGAGCGGACGCGGCGCGTGATCGGCCTGATGATGCTGGTCACCGGCCTTGCCTCCAGCGTGTTCTGGCCTTTGACCGCCGTGCTGATGAATGCCTGCGGCTGGCGGATGACGCTCATCGTCTTCGCCGCGATGCAGCTCGTCATCGTGCTGCCGATCTATGCCGCGATCCCGCGCTACCGGCATGGACCGGCGCCTGCGACTGCCCCGACGGTCGTTGCGGGAGCGAGCCTGGCAGGGGAGCACGGCAGCCTGGCAACGCATTCACGCCGGGCGGCGTTCTGGCTGGTGGCGCTGGCCTTCTCGGCCAGCGGGCTCGTCTCCTGGGGGCTACCGCTGCACCTGATCACCCTGTTCCAGGAGGCCGGGCTGACGCAGGGCGAGGCCGTCTGGGTCGCAACGCTGAGCGGCCCTGCGACGCTTGCCGCACGTGCCATCGACGCGACATTGGGGGAGAGGCTGCCGGCGGAGAAGGTGGCGCTGTTCGGGCTGCTGCTGGGGCCGGCGCTGTGCCTCCTGCTGCCTTTCGTGCCGATGACGATCATGACTGCAGCGGTCTTCGTCGCGCTGTTCAGCGCGGCGCTCGGCGTGATCTCGGTTGCGCGTGCGACGTTGCCGCTTGCCCTGTTCGGCCGCAACGGCTTTGCCGCGATGCTCGGCAAGCTCACCGTGCCGCAGAACATGACCTTCGCCGCCGCGCCCCTGCTCTTCGCGGTGATGGTCGAGCGGCTCGGCGCGAGCCCGACGCTGATGATCTCGGCGGCCATTCAGGCCGTCGGTTTCGCCGCGATGTTCGCGCTGGTGCGGATGGTGGCGCGGGGCTGAGGACGCTCAGATCCCGGCCATCAGCGCTGCGATGGCGAGCGCGGCGGGCAGGGCCTGAATATAGAGGATCTTGCGGCTGGCGGTCGCCGCGCCGAACAGCCCGGCGACAAGGACGCAGGCCAGGAAGAACAGCTTGATCGCGAAGCCTTCCGGCCCGAGCCAGAGCCCCCAGGCAAGGCCGGCGACGAGGAAGCCGTTATAGAGCCCCTGATTGGCGGCGAGCACCTTCGAACGCGCCGCGAATTCCGGCGTGAGACCGAAAGCCTTGTGGCCGCGCGGCGTGTCCCACCAGACCATTTCCAGAATGACGATGTAGACATGAATCAGGGCGACGAGGCCCGTCAGCAGTGTGGCGATCATCGGGCGGGGATCCTGCGGCGGGAAGCGAGCATCAGACGCTGCCGCTCATGATGGCGGCGAGGCGGGTATAGCATTCGCCCAGCGGGGTGGCGTCGTCCTTGGCCTGCTTGAGGAAGGCTTCGAGCGCGGGATGAAGGCGGATCGCCTCGTCGACCTCCACTGATGCACCCTGGCGATAGGCGCCGAGCCGGATCAGCTCCTCCATGTCGGCATAGGTCGCGAGGGTCGCGCGCGCCTTCTGCACGACGGGATAATAGGCCGGGTCGCAGGAGCGCGGCATCGTCCGAGAGACCGATTTCAGGATGTTGACCGCCGGATAGCGCCCGCGCTCGGCGATCGAACGCTCCATCACGATATGGCCGTCGAGGATGCCGCGCACCGCATCGGCGACCGGCTCGTCATGGTCGCCGCCATCGACCAGCACGGTGAAGAGGCCGGTGATCGCGCCGTCGTCGACGCCGGGGCCGGCGCGTTCGAGCAGGCGCGGCAGCTCCGCGAAGACGGTCGGCGTATAGCCCTTGGTCGTCGGCGGCTCGCCGGCCGCCAGGCCGATCTCGCGCATCGCCATGGCGAAGCGCGTCACCGAATCCATCAGGCACATCACCTGCAGGCCGCGGTCGCGGAAATATTCGGCGAGCGTCAATGTCGTCAGCGCCGCCTGCTTGCGCATCAGGGCGGGCTCGTCGGATGTCGCCACGACGACGATCGAGCGGGCGAGGCCCTGCGGGCCGAGGTCCTCCTGCAGGAACTCCTGCACCTCGCGGCCGCGTTCGCCGACGAGGCCGATGATATTGACGTCGGCCTGGGCATAGCGGGCGAGCATCGAGAGCAGCACGGACTTGCCGACGCCGGAGCCGGCGAAGATGCCCATGCGCTGGCCGACACAGCAGGTCAGGAAGGTGTTGAGGGCGCGTACGCCGAGATCGAGCGGGTGGCCGACGCGGCGCCGCGCATGGGCCGGCGGGGGATCATTGCGGAAGGCGAAGAGCGTGTCGCCCTGCGGCAGAGGCGGGCCGCCATCGACCGGGCGGCCGAGCGCGTCGACGACGCGGCCGAGCCAGGCGGATGTCGGCTTGAGACCGGGTTGAGCGCTATCGACATGGACGGGGCAGCCGCGACGGACGCCATCGAGCCCGCCGAAGGGCATGACCAGGGCCTTGTCGCCGGAGAAGCCGATGACCTCGCAGGGAACGCGCGTGCCCGGTGCGATCTCGATGCCGACGCGCCCGCCCAGGCTCATCGCGCCGATCGGGCCGGCAACCTCGACGAGCAGGCCGCGCACGCCGATGACGCGACCATAGACGCTCACGCCTTCGAGATGTTCGATGGCGGATGCCAAAGCGGAGAGGCGGTCATGGCCGTGGGAGGGCGAATTCATCGGATCATGTCAGCTTGATCGGCAGGGTTCGCGCGCATCATAGCTGCCGTCGGGAGCCCTGTGGATGATTTGGTAAGGGTTCCTAACAAATTGCGCTCATTTACCAGCTGTTAAGCTCTGTGATTAACACTGTGGTTCGAGGCTGCCACGTGTCGCAGAGCCATTATGGCGCTGTTTCCCGCGGCAACCCTCCGCGAAAGGCGCTTTCGCGGCCGGGAAGTTCAGCGATCCGTGTCAAATTCGACTCACCTCGACAAGGATCGTTCACTTTCTCCGAGGAAGCGCTTGCGCTCGGGAATCACGGTTTGTTAACCAGTTTCCTCGTAGCGTGTCGCGTGGCGTTTCATTGGGCAAGTGCGTCGTCGTCCAGGGCCGAACGGGTCCGGGCGGAAACAACGGTCAAACCTGCCCTGCGGGCGAAATTGGGGACGTGGACATGCGGGTTCTGCTGATCGAGGACGATAGCGCGACCGCTCAAAGTATCGAGCTCATGCTCAAGTCGGAGAGCTTCAACGTCTATACGACGGATCTCGGCGAAGAGGGCGTCGATCTCGGCAAGCTCTACGACTACGACATCATCCTGCTCGACCTGAACCTTCCCGACATGTCGGGTTACGAGGTGCTGCGCTCGCTTCGTGTCGCCAAGGTGAAGACGCCGATCCTGATCCTCTCCGGCCTCGCCGGCATCGAGGACAAGGTGAAGGGCCTCGGCTTCGGCGCCGACGACTATCTCACCAAGCCGTTCCACAAGGACGAGCTCGTCGCCCGCATCCATGCGATCGTGCGCCGCTCGAAGGGCCATGCCCAGTCGGTCATCACCACCGGCGACCTGGTCGTCAATCTCGACACCAAGACGGTCGAGGTCGATGCCGCCCGCGTGCACCTGACCGGCAAGGAATACCAGATGCTGGAGCTGCTCTCGCTCCGCAAGGGCACGACGCTGACCAAGGAGATGTTCCTCAACCATCTCTATGGCGGCATGGACGAGCCCGAGCTCAAGATCATCGACGTCTTCATCTGCAAGCTGCGCAAGAAGCTCGCCAACGCGTCGGACGGCAAGAACTACATCGAGACCGTCTGGGGCCGCGGCTATGTGCTGCGCGAGCCGTCCGAGGCCGAGGAGCGCATCCCGGCCTGACGCATTCCGGTGGGCGGTCCGTCATCGGGCGGTCATGAAGCGATGCCATACCAGTTCTTGACCTGATCGTCGGATGTACACGACAGGTCGACGGGGACCCCGCCGAGAGGCGGGGTTTTTGTTTGCGGGGTGACCGGCAAGGCCGGTTCAGCCGCGCAGCACCGCGGGTATGGCCGGGCGCGGACGAAAGCCCGGCGTAGCGGCGGCGACGAGCGGAGGAGCCATCGCGGCGTGCCGGTAGAGGCCACGGTGCTGCGGGTCGCAGACGAGCTTCGTCGCCAGCCCCAGCACGGTCTCGGCGGCGCCGAGCAGGAAGGCTCCGTCCGGCACCAGGCGAGGCGCGAGCTGCTCCAGGACCTTCACCTTGGTGGGGACGTCGAAATAGATCAGGACGTTGCGGCAGAAGATCACGTCGAACCGGCCGAACGGGTCGTTGCGCTCCAGCAGGTTGTGCTGCCTGAACTCGACCATCGCGCGGATGCGCTGCGAGACCTGCCACCTGTCTCCGACCTGCTGGAAATGCTTCAGCAGCATCTGGATCGGCAGGCCGCGCTGGATCTCGAATTGGCTGTAGATGCCGGCCCGGGCCTTCTCCAGGATCTCGGCGGAGATGTCCGTTCCCAGGATCTCGATCTTCCAGCCGGCGAGCCGTTCGCCGAGCTCGTCGATCAGCATCGCCAGCGAATAGGCTTCCTGGCCGCTGGAGACGGCCGCGCACCAGATCCGCAGTGAACGGCTGGCGGCGTTGGCGGCCAACCGCTCGGGCAGGATGACGTCCCGGAACAGGTTGAACGGCGTCTGGTCGCGGAAGAACAGGGTCTCGTTGGTGGTCATGGCATCGACCACGGCGCTCTCCAGGCCCGGGTCGCGGGCTATCCGGAGCTGGCGCACGAGCGCCTCGATATCGGCGATGCCGCGCCGGCGGCAGAGGATGCCGAGCCGGCTCTCGGCGAGGTAGCGCTTGTCCGCGGTCAGCGACAGGCCGGAGCGCTGCTGGAGCAGCAGGCAGAGGAAGGAGAAATCGGCTTCGGTCATACCGGCTGCACCCCGCGCACGAGGCAGCGGATCGAGGCACCGATCTCGTCGAGCGCGATGATGCTGCTGGCATGGCGGGCGCGTACGACCGAGCCCGGCATGCCCCAGATCGTGCTGCTCGGCTCGTTCTGGGCGATGACGGCGGCTCCCGCCTTTCGCAGCGCGCCGGCGCCGTCGGTGCCGTCGCTGCCCATGCCGGTGAGGACGAGGCCGAGCGCGGCCGGCCCGAGATGGCGGGCGGCGTCGCCGAACAGCACGTCGACGGCAGGCCGGCAGAAATTCACGGGGGGTTCGTCGCCGATGCGCGCGACGATATGGCCGAGCCGGCGGTCAATGCCGAGATGGCGGCCGCCGGGCGCGATATACACGGTGCCGCGCATCAAACGCTCGCCGTCGAAAGGTTCGCGGGCGGGGACGCCGATATGGCTGGCGACCTGCTCGGCGAAGGAAGCGGTGAAAAGCGGCGGCATGTGCTGGACGACGATCGTCGTCAGGTCGTTGAGGCCCTCGCCGATGTCGAACAGCACCTTGGCGACGGCGCGGGGGCCGCCGGTCGAGGCGCCGATCACGAGATAGCGCGGCATCACCGAGACGAGCGGGCGCAGATTGACCGGCCCGGTATGCGGCAGGTCGGTGTCGACCTCCGGTGGCAGCGAGCCGGGTTTGACCGGTGTGTGGACGATATTGCCGAGCTTGAGCAGGAATTCGCTGCGGAAATCGAGCGACAGGGTCATGCCGCTGCGGCTGTCCGGCTTGGAGACCACGTCCATCGCGCCCCGGGTCATGCATTCCAGCGCGAGGCGGGTATTGCGCTCGTTCAGCGTCGCGGCAAGCAGGACGCCCGTATTCGGACTTTCCTTCAGGATCTGCGGCAGGGCGGCCACCCCGTCCACGCCCGGCATGTCGAGGTCGAGCACCATGACGTCGGGCTTGAAGCGGGTGGCGTGCGCGACCGCGGTCTCGCCGTCACCGGCGACGGCGACGACGTGGAAATTGCCGGCCTCGCCCAGCCAGCGCGCGAAGAGCCCGCGCACGACGACGGAATCGTCGGCGATCACCACGGTCTTGTGTCGCGATGCGGGGCTTGCAGGGATCGCGAGAGGAGACAGCATCGGCATGTTTCTCACGGGGCCGGCGGTAGCGGGAGGGCATCCTGGGCGAGCGCCTTGCGAGGCGCCCGCATCGGAAGGCGCTCGTTCAGAGCAATCCGACCTGATGGAATTTCGAAGCCACGATCTCCTTGTCGAAGGGCTTCATGATGTATTCGTCGGCGCCGGCATGCATGGCGCGCGCGATATGGGCGATGTCGTTCTCGGTCGTGCAGAAGACCACCTTGGGGCGCTTGCCGCCGGGCATCTGGCGCAGCGTGCGCAGGAATTCGTAGCCGTCCATGATCGGCATGTTCCAGTCGAGCAGCACGGCATCCGGCATCTCGCCCTTGCAGGCGTCGATGGCGCGCGCGCCGTCCTCGGCTTCGGCGATGCGGAACTGCAGCCCTTCGAGGATGCGGCGGGCCACCTTGCGGATCACCGCTGAGTCGTCGACGACGAGGCAGTATTTCATGACTGGGTCTCCAGAACTGTGGCGCCGCCGTCAGGCCGCGCTGCGAAGGTCGAGATCGAGGACGGCGTCGAGGTCGAGGACGACGAGAAGCTCATCGGCCAGACGATGGATGCCCGTCGCCAGCGCCGCCCAAACGCGATCGAGATGAACCGGGAGCGGCTCGAACGTCGAACGGTCGAGCCGGATGACCTCGCCGACGGCGTCGACGATGAGCGCATAGGCCTCACCGTCATGGTCGATGCCGATCGCCGTCAGCTCGGTGCGGCCTTGCCCGTCGAGCTTGAACGGGGCGGGGCGCCCGAGCCGCTTGCGCAGGCAGATCGCGGTGACGATGCGGCCGCGCAGGTTGAGCAGCCCGACGATCTCGTCGGGCGCACGCGGGACGATCGTGATGCGGTTGGCGATGAAGACGTCCTGGACCCGGCCGATCGGCAGGCCGAGGAGCTGTTCGCCGACGCGGATCGTCACGTAGTCGAGCGAGTCGCCGAAGCCGGGCGCGGCCGGCACAGGGGGCGGGGGCGCGCTCGAGCTCATGCCGCATGCCTCAGGTCAGCGCCCGCCGCATTGAGCTCGCTCAGCAGGGCCCGGCGGTCGAATTTCGCGAGGATGTCGTCGAAACCGGCCTGGGCCGCCCGCATGTGCAGGTCGGGCGTGGCGCAGGTGGTCAGGCCGAGGATGCGCAGGCGCTCGCCCCCGGCGCGTTCGCGCAGGGCTGTCGCAAAGGCAAAGGCGGCGTCGCTGTCGCGATCGAGGTCGAGCAGCGCGGACATGATCGGCTCGCCGGCGGCCGTGAGGCTCGCCTCGCTGAAATCCGCCAGCGTGGCGATGATCCGGCCCGAGGCCTTCAGCACGGGGGTCAGCATGTCCCGCAGGAAATCGGACGGCTCGACCAGCAGGATGCGGCCGGACGGCTCCGCGCTCCGCCCGGCCGCGAACCAGCCGGGCTCGTTCAGCGGCAGGTAATGGGCGAGGTCGAGGATGTCGGTGGCGCGGCCGCGGATCATCGCCGAGCCGATGATGCCGCGCTCTCCCGCTGCCGCCATCTCGAGCTCGAAGGTGTCCTCGACGATGTCGACGATCGCCTCGACGGCGAGCGCGACCGTGAGATCGCCGTTCGAGACGATGACCAGCGGCTGGATGCCCTCGCTGCGCAATTGGGTGTCTGCGACAGGTGTCACCGGGACGAGACG
>JAEWKP010000120.1 GCA_023393655.1 Pseudomonadota bacterium
CGCCGCCGCGCCCGATCGCGGGCGCCGGCGGCAGGCCGCTGCAGATTTCCGGCATGCGCCCCGTCGCTGCCACGACGACGCCGTCCGCCATGCGCTGGTCGATCGGCGCTCAACCGGCCGACGCGAAGGTCCTGCGCCCGCCGGCCAATGTCGACGTCACCTCCTCGATCGCCAAGGTGCCCGAGCCGGTCGCCGAGCCTGTGAAGGTCGCCGAAGCCAAGGCCGAGGCCCCGGTTGCCCGCAAGATCGAGCCCGCTCCCGCCAAGGTTCAGGTGCAAGAGCCCGCTCCCGCCATGTCGCATCAGGCCGCGATCGTCGCCTCCGGCAAATGGGTGATCCAACTCGGCGCCACCGATGACGAGGGCAAGGCCAAGGAAATCCTGGCCCGCGCCAAGGCAAAGGCCTCGGCCTCGCTCGCCAGCGCCTCGCCCTTCACCGAGAAGGTCGAGAAGGGCGGCTCCACCCTGTTCCGGGCGCGTTTCGCCGGCTTCGACGACTCGAAGGATGCCCAGAACGCCTGCAACAAGCTGAAGCGCGGCGGCTTCGCCTGCTTCGCCACGCGCAGCTGAACAAGGACCAGGGAAAGGAGTTCACGAGATGTCGCAGACCCACTCCCAGAGCCCGTCCCTATCGCTGCTTCATAAGGACGTCCTTGGCCTGGTTGACGCGAGCGGCAAGGCCGCTGGTGCCACCGGCATCCGGGTGGATGCGCTTCATCAGGGCCCGGTGGGCTTCGCGGACCGCCTCCTCGCCCGCCCCCGCCTGAAGCCCCAGGATATCGTAGGCCTCCTGCTGCGACATCGCGCTCGCGCCCGGCGCGCCGCCCTGCCCCGCGTCTCCGTCACGCTGAGCGTCTTCACGCCAGCCGGGCGACCGGCGGTCGAGATATGCCTCTAGCAGCCGCGCGCCGTCCGGATCGCGGGTGAGGCAGTCGCGCATCAGCGCTGCAAGCTCAGCCATATCGAGGCTGTCGAGCGCCCGCCCCGCATAGGAGCCGGCGGTGACGCTGCCGCTCATCCCGCCGCTGTCGTGGTCGAGCTCCATCTCCAGCAGGGTGGATCTGACCTTCGAGGTCGCGCCCGCGGTCGGACCGGCCCGATCGGCCCAGGGAAAGCGGATGCCGCCCGGCCCGGTTGCGCTCCAGCCGAGCAGCCAGGCGCCGACGCCGCCGAGGAAGATCGCCATGTCCATCCGGCCGCGTAGCATCAGGAGCCCGGCCACGCCGAGCGCGACCACGCCGCCGCCGGTCTTCGCCAAACGCGCCAGCACCTTGGGGTTCGACCCCGCGAAAAGCTTCGCCAGCCACCAGACGAGGATCAGCACGGCAACGCCGTAAAGCAGGCTCACCGGCGGCCTCCATCCATGGCAGCGATCAACCCTTTCACGGCCGTATTCGAGCCGGCGAGCCGCGCCATCGCCTCGCGCCCGCCGGCAGCATAGGCCGCCGCACCGCGCAGCAGATCGAGCAGCGAACCCGGCGCATTCGCGTCGAACCGGGCATGGGCGCCGCCGGTCAGCCGCGCGATCGCCGCGAAGGCAGCACTCGCTGCCGGATCATGCCCCTCCTGGAAGACGAAGCCGCGGATGCCGCGCAGGCCGAGTTCGCCGGCAAGCGCGGCCAGCGCATCGACATCCTCCTCCATCGCATCGCCGACATAGACGAAGGCCCGCACCGGCACCGTCCTCGCCTCGTCGCGGACATGGCGCAGCACGCGCGCGATCTGGGTCTGCCCGCCCTCGCAGGCGATGCGGCGCATCAGCCCGGTCAGGCGCGCGGGCTCGCCGACCCAGCCGGAGGCGCGGCATTCGCCGATGCCTCTGAAATAGACGAGCTGCACCGCGAGCCCGCCGCCGGATTCCGATGTCCTGGAGGCCACGTCGAACATCCGGGCCTGCAGCGAACAGGCTAGGTCCCATGTCGGCTGGCGGCTCATCGTGGCATCGAGCGCGAAGACCAGCCGCCCCGCCTGCCCGCGCGCCAGGGGCGCGAGCTGCTTCGCCGCACCGAGAAAGCGGTCGATCTCGCCCGGCTGCGAATGCGTCGCCGGCGCGCTCGCTCCCGCCTTGCCGACAGCCCGGTCCTTCCTTTCGCTCATCGGCCCCTTCGATCCGCCTGAATCATCCTTCGCCCTGATATTGGCCATGGCAGCGGCATTTGCTACCCGTGCGCCGAACGGAGGACGCGCCAATGGCTGGGATTACGGTTTTCGAGACGGTCGCCGCGATGCGCGAAGCCGTCGCCGGCTGGCACGCTGCCGGCGAGAAAGTCGCGCTGGTCCCCACCATGGGCGCGCTGCATGAAGGCCATATCGCGCTGGTCAGCGAAGGCCAGCGCCATGCCAAGCGGGTGATCGTCACGATCTTCGTCAACCCGACGCAGTTCGCGCCGCATGAGGATTTCAAGAAATACCCGCGCACCTTCGACGACGATTGCGCCAAGCTGGTTGCGGCCGGCGCCGACGCGGTGTTCTTCCCCTCGGTCGAGGAGATGTACCCGGCTGGCTTCGCGACGCGCGTCCTGCTTCTGGGCCCCGCTGCCGTCGGATTGGAGGACCGCTTCCGCCCGACGCATTTCGAGGGCGTGGCGACGATCTGCTGCAAGCTCTTCACGCAGTCGCGCGCCGACTATGCGATCTTCGGCGAGAAGGACTTCCAGCAGCTCAAGGTCGTGACCCGCATGGCGGCTGATCTCGATCTCGGCATCGGCATCATCCCGCTGGCGACGATCCGCGAGGCGGACGGCCTCGCCATGTCCTCGCGCAATCGCTACCTCTCGGCCGAGCACAGGGCGCTGGCACCCCTGCTTCATCGCGTGATGCAGGAGCTCGCCGCCCGCATCCGCAACCGCGACGACCTGTTCAAGGCGGTGGCCGACGCGCAGAACGCGATCATCACCGCCGGCTTCGAGCTCGATTATCTGGAAGCGCGCCACGCCGAGACGCTGGCACCGATCGCCTCGCTGGCCGACGGCCCAGTCCGCCTGATCCTCGCGGCGCGCATCGGCAGCACGCGATTGCTCGACAATATTCCGGTCTAACGGCGGCAATGCCCGCTCTTCGCCAGCTAGCGGAAGCAGGCAGGCCCTTGCCGATTTATCTTGATGATCAAGATAAATCGAGGCAGTGTCGGCAAACCTTTTCAAGTGACCGGCACAGGACGGAGGCAAGCCCCATGGAGCTGCTCATCGGCACGGCGATCCTGGCGGCGGCTATCGGCATCGGCGGCGGGCTTTATGAGTTCGCCGTGCTCGACCCAGCCTGGCCGCACCGCCCTTCCCTCGTACAGCCTCAGCATGGCGGCGTGTCGCGCACGCGCTTCTGGATACCCGCGCATGCCGTGTTCGAGCTTCTCCTGATCGCCGCGCTGGTGGCGGCCTGGCAGGCTGCCGACATTCGGCAATGGCTTCTGATCGCCCTCGCCATCCATGCAGCGATGCGCATCTGGTCTGCGCTGGACTTCATCCCCAAAGCCCTTGCCTTCGAACGCACGACGACTGACGACGTATCGCTCGAAGCGGCACGGCGCTGGACCAGCCGGAGCCGACTGCGAATGCCCCTCGATCTCGCGACGCTGGCAGCCTTGCTCATGGCGTTCCGGACGGCGACCCATGGCATCGGCATCTGACCACCATGCCGGATCACGACAAGGACGCGCTCTTGCGGCAGCTTGGCGAGGCCGTCAGGCGCATGGGCGCGCAGAGCGTGCTCAGCGGCGCCGCCATGGCCAGGCATGTCGGGCTGCATCCGACTGATCTGGAGGTGCTCGACCTCGTCTTCCTGCGCGAAACCGTCACGGCCGGCGAGCTTGCCGCCGCCACCGGCCTGACCTCGGGCTCGGTTACGGCGCTCATCGACCGACTGGAGCGGCGCGGCTATGTCACCCGCCGCAGGGACGAAGCCGATCGGCGGCGGGTGCTGATCAGCATCGTGCGGGCCGCGACAGCCCCGATCGAAGCCGCCTATGAACCGCGCAGGATCGCGATGCAGGCGCTTTGGTCGAGCTTCGACGATCGGACGCTGCAGGCCGTCACCGACTTCCTGTCACGTAGCACGGAGCTGCTCGCCCGCTGCACCCGGGACCTCGCCACGCCAGCCCAAGCCGTATCCGACATAACCGAGCCGGTGCCCGAACCGCGCTGATGCGCCGCCTGCTTCCTACAGCAGCCCCAGCCCCGCCAGCTCCCGCCGCAATTCCTCCGGCATCTCGCCGAGATCGCCGCCATGCTCGGAAAGATCGCGCGGTGCATCCTTGGCTTGCAGATAGCGCCAGCCCTGGAAGGGTCGGAACGGCCGCGGCTCGACCGGCACCACGACCGGCTCCATCACGAGATGGCAGCGTCCGATGCCCTCGCCATCGGTGAAGGGGCGAATATCGGTCAGGCGCTGGCGCGCCGAGATCTGGCCCTTGATCACCCAGTAGAGCGAGCCGCCGTCGAGGATCTCTTCGATCTTCTTCGGCACCATCCGCGTGGTGTGCAATTGCTCGGCCGGCTCGCCGCGAGCGCGCCGCTGCGCCTGGCGTTCCGCGATCCACTCCTCGAGATCAACGATCGATTCGGCGCCGACGCAGAGCTTGAGCAGATGAAGGGGCATGTCTGCAAAATAGGCCTGCGCCCGCCGCCGGGCCAGTCTCCGCAGCGCTTCTCCACAGCCCCGCGTCAGCCCCGGTGCGCCAGTACGTTGACGAGCCGGCCGAACGGATCGCGCAGGAAAAAGCGGCGTACACCCCACGGCTCATCGACAGGGCCATATGTAATCGCATGACCAGCGGCACGCGCCCGGTCGAGTACGGCATCGAGATCGTCGACCTCGATCGAGAGATCGGGCGCCGGCGCGCCCGAACCGCCCTCGCTGGCGAAGCTCAGTTGCGGCACGCCCGATATGGCTTCAGCCGCATAGGTCTGAATCCAGCCATGATCCATGGCGAGGGTGAGGCCGAAGAGATCGCCATAGAACGCTTGCGCCAGCTTCGGCTCCGCGGTTGCGATATTCGCGACGATTCGCTTCACGATCATTCCGACCTCCCGAACCAGACACGGACGCTTCCCATGCGCGGACTAGCAGGCAAGGCCATCCTCGTCACCGGCTCCTCCACCGGCATCGGTTTCGCGATGGCCGAGCGCCTCGTCACTGAGGGCGCCAGGGTGCTGATCCATGGCCGCGACGCCACCGAGGTCGACGCGGCCGTCGCCAAGCTCGGCGCCGCGACGGCGGGTACGACCGGCGATCTCGCCGAACCCGCGACCGCGCAAGCGATCGTCGATGCGACGATCGCCGCCTTCGGCCGCATCGACGGGCTCGTGAACAATGCCGGCATCTATCCGCGCGGCATCCTGACCGAGACCACGGCCGCCTTCTTCGACCACATCTTCGCAATCAACACCCGCGCGCCCTTGCTCTGCGCGGAGGCCGCGATCCGCGCCTTCCGCGCGCAGAAATCGCCCGGCGCCATCGTCACCGTCGGCTCGATCAACGCCTATTGCGGCCTCTCGAACCTCACGGTCTATTCGATGTCGAAAGGCGCGCTGATGACGATGACGCGCAACCTCGCCAATACGCTCGGCCCCGAACGCATCCGTGCCAATCAGCTCAATGTCGGCTGGACCTGGACCGCCAACGAGGACGCAACCCAGCAGCGCGAGGGCCGCAAGCCCGGCTGGCAGAACCATCTGCCGCTGCGCGACGCCCCGACCGGCCGGATCATGCAGCCGGAGGAGATCGCCGCCCATACTGCCTTCTGGCTTTCGGAGGATAGCGCCCC
This sequence comes from Pseudomonadota bacterium, assembly GCA_023393655.1. Lineage (GTDB taxonomy): Bacteria > Pseudomonadota > Alphaproteobacteria > Rhizobiales > Beijerinckiaceae > Allobosea. The sequence goes on from JAEWKP010000120.1 coordinate 5,761, forward strand.
GGTCTCCGGCCAGATCTACGAGGCCGAGCAGTTCCCGATCATCGGTCGCGGATGAGCCAGATTTCCGAGGAAGTCTTCGAACCCTGGCTCGGCCGCTGGGGTCTCGTCACGGACGGAGACCCGATCAGGACCCATGCCAGCCACCTGCTGCCCGTGCTGCGGGACGGTGCACCGGCCATGCTGAAGCTGCCCGAGGTCGAGGACGAGCGGCGCGGCTACCTGCCGTTGGAATACTGGAACGGCAACGGCGCCGCCCGCCTGTTCGCCCGCAGCGAACATGGCGAGGCTATGCTGATCGAACGGGCCACGGGCCAACGCTCCCTCGCTTCCATCGCCCGCAGCGGCGCCAAAGGCGACGACGAAGCCACCGTTATCCTCTGCGACGCCATCGCCGCCCTGCAGAAGCCGCGCGGCCCAGCTCCTAAGGGGCTGATCCCGCTCGATATCTGGTTCAAGGACCTGTTTCCGGCAGCCACCAGGCATGGCGGCCTCATCGCCCGTGCCGCGGCAGAGGCGAGCACGCTGCTGCCGATCCAGCAGGAGATCATGCCGCTCCATGCAGACCTGCATCACGACAACGTCCTCGATTTCGAGGCGCGCGGCTGGCTCGCCATTGACCCCAAATCAGTGGTCGGCGACCGCGCCTTCGAATACACGATCCTGTTCTGCGACCCCGATCTCGCCGATCCCGAGCCGCCCGTCGCCGTCGCGCCCGGCGCCTTCGAGCGCCGGCTGGAGATCGTACTGGCGAAATCGGGGCTGGAGCGAGAGCGCCTGCTGCGCTGGATCATCGCCTGGTGCGGGCTGTCGGCAGCTTGGTTCCTCGATGACGAAGACCCGCTGGCGGAGGTCAACTTCGCCGTCGCCGAGCGGGCGATTGCCGCGTTGGGTGGCTGACATACCGTCATGCTCGCCCTCGTGGCGAGCATCCGCGCCTTGAACTCGCCCTTCGATCAGCGAAGATGTCGATGGCCGAGACAAGCCCGACCATGACGAAAGCAGGTTGAAGCAAGCCCTCAGCAATCGCCCGCAAGCGATTCCACCGACTCGCCTATTCCCCGAGCACGACCACCTTCGCGCCCTCGGCCACTTGCGCGCCGGGCTCGCCCGCGACCTCGCTGACAACGCCGTCGCGCGGGGCGGTCAGCACATGCTCCATCTTCATCGCCTCGACGATGGCGAGGCGCTGGCCCTTGGTCACAGCCTCGCCCGGCGCGACGAAGAGCGCGACGAGCTTGCCATGCATCGGCGCCTTGATGACGCCACCCGAGCCCGCCGCCGCATCGAGATCGACGCCGAACGGATCGAATAGCGCGACCGTCGTCTGCCGGCCGCGATGCAGCGCGAACCACGTCCCGCCCTCGCCTTCCGCCAGCGCGATCTCGTGTTCGCCCTCGCCGATCTCATGGCCGGGCAGGCTGACGCGCGCATCGTCGCCATGCCATTCGATCCGGGCTTCCAGGCGCTCGCCATCGACCGTAAGCGGCAAGCCCAGCGGCTGGCGTGGCATCAGCGAGAAGGCGTCCGGGTCGAGCCAGGGCGAGCGGGGTTCGCTCTCCGCCCGGCTCGCTGCCGCGATCATGCCCGCCGCCTGCCGCTCTTCCTCAAGCTGCAAGGCCGCCGCCGCGACGGCCGCCGCATCGAGCGGTTGCGGCTCGGCGCCGAGCGCGCTGATATTGCGGTCGATGAAGCCGGTATCGAACGGCCCCTTCCGGAAGCCCTCCGCCTCGGTCAGCTTCTTCAGGAAGGCGAGATTGGTGCGCGGACCGGCGACCACCGTCTCGCCCAGTGCTGCGCCCAGCCGGTCGAGCGCCTCGTCGCGCGTCGCACCATGGGCGATCACCTTGGCGATCATCGGATCGTAGAACGGCGTCACCGTATCGCCGGCCTCGACGCCGGTATCGACGCGGATACCCTCGCCCTCAGGGAATTGCAGCGCCCAGAGCTTGCCCGTCGAAGGCAGGAAGCCCTTTTCCGGGTCCTCGGCATAGAGCCGCGCCTCGACGGCGTGGCCGGTTGCCTTCACATCGGCCTGCGTGAAACCGAGCGGCTCGCCCGCAGCGACCTTCAACTGCAATTCGACGAGATCGAGCCCGGTGATGGCCTCCGTCACGGGATGCTCGACCTGGAGGCGGGTGTTCATCTCCATGAACCAGAAGCCGTCGGCCTTCAGTCCGTCGCGTCCGTCCGCGATGAATTCGACCGTACCGGCCCCGACATAGCCGACGGCCTTGGCGGCCTCGGTCGCAGCCTTGCCCATGGCGGCGCGAACCTCGGCGCTCATGCCTGGCGCCGGCGCCTCCTCGATCACCTTCTGATGGCGGCGCTGCAACGAGCAATCGCGCTCGTAGAGATGGACGACATTGCCATGGCTGTCGCCGAACACCTGGATTTCGACATGGCGCGGCGAGAGCACATACTTCTCGACCAGCACGCGCGCATCGCCGAAGGCGTTCTTGCCTTCGCGCTGGGCGCTGGTGAGCGCTTCGTCGAAATCCTCGGGCCGGTCTACCTTCTTCATGCCCTTGCCGCCACCACCGGCGACCGCCTTGATCAGCACTGGATAACCGATGCGCCGCGCTTCCCCGCGGAGGAAGTCGGCGCCCTGCTCGGCGCCGTGATAGCCTGGCACCACCGGCACGCTGGCCTTCTCGACCAGCGCCTTGGCGGCGTCCTTCAGGCCCATGGCCCGGATGGCCGAGGCCGGCGGCCCCACGAAGACGATGCCGGCCGCGGCACAGGCATCGGCGAATTCGGCATTCTCCGAAAGGAAGCCGTAGCCGGGATGGATGCAGGCGGCGCCCGCCTCCTTGGCGACAGCGAGGATCTTGTCGGCGTCGAGATAGCTCTCGCGAGCCGGGGCCGGGCCGATATGATAGGCCTCGTCCGCCATCTGTACGAACAGCGCTTCGGCATCGGCATCCGAATAAACGGCGATGGTGCGCAGGCCCAGCCGCCTGGCGGTGCGGATCACCCGGCAGGCGATCTCGCCGCGATTGGCGATCAGGATGGAGGGCAGCTTGGCGGCGATCGTCATGGCGGCGGCATCCTCAAGAGACGTGCCGCCTTTATAGCCCGCCCGTGGCGCCTGTCTGCGCCTTGTTGCGCAAACCGGATTGGGACGCTTCCGAATTCGCGCTCCGCCGCAGCGAACGCCAGATCGCCCAGGTCGCCTGGAAACAGATGCCGGCGACGACGAGATCGAACAGATATCCCGGCCAACGCACCGGCGCGACGCGGGCGGCGAGCCCGACCAGCGCGAAGCCCGTCGTCGAGATCGTGTCGTTGCGGCTCGACAGCCAGGTCGCCTTGATCACCGGGTTCTGCTCGCGCCGGAAGCGCCAGAGCGCGGCGACGACGAGGAAGGCGATGACGATGGCGCTGGCGGCGGCAAATCCGAGCGTCCAGACCTCGATCGGCCGCGGCCGGACGATCTTGTCCCAGAGGTCGTAGAGCGTGTGCAGCCCGGCTACCGCCATGACCGCGCCGATCGCCACCGCAGCGAGCCGCTCGATCCGCGCATCGCGGCCGAAGACGATCGCCGCGATGCCATAGAGCGCAACGTCATAGACCCAGTCGACGCCGTCCTTGAAGAGCTGGGCATTGCCGATGGCAAGCGCCCAGGCGACAGTCGCCACAGCCTGGATCAGGATGCCGAGCGCGATGCCCCAGATGGTCAGCGTGTAGGCGCGTGCAGTTCTGCGATTGACGCCTTGACCGTCATGGTCGGGCTTGTCCCGACCATCCACGTCTTCAGGAGCTTGCTGCAGGCTGGCGGCTGACAAGGTCGCGCTCCGATGAGAGCTTCGTCTGTCTCATGCCCTTGGTAGCGGCGGCAAGACGTGGATGGTCGGGACAAGCCCGACCATGACGATAGCGGCTGTCGTTGCCCTCAGCCCCGCCCGACGAACGGGGCCTTGGTCGCCATCACCGTGACGAAGAGCACGTTCGCCTCGGGCGGCAGGCCGGCCATATGCAGCACGGTCGTCGCGACATGGTCGACATCCATCACCGGCTCGACCTTCACCGAGCCGTCCGCCTGCGGCACGCCGGTCGTCATCTTCCTCGCCATCTCGGTCAGCGCATTGCCGATATCGACCTGGCCGACGGCGATGTCGTATTTGCGCCCGTCGAGCGCGGCGGTCTTGGTCAGGCCCGAGATCGCATGTTTCGTCGCGGTATAGGCGACGGAGTTCGGCCGCGGCGCATGGGCCGAGATCGAGCCGTTATTGATGATACGCCCGCCCTGCGGCTGCTGGTCCTTCATCGCCTTGAAGGCGGCCTGGGTGCAGAGGAACGGGCCGGTCAGGTTGGTGTCGACCACCTTCTGCCAGTCCTCCAGCGACAGGTCCTCCAGCAGCACGCCGCCCGGCGCGTTGACGCCGGCATTGTTGAAGAGGACATCGACCCGCCCGAAGGCTTCCGTCGTCCTGGCGAACAGGTTCTCGACCGAAGCCTTGTCGGTGACATCGGTCGGCACCGCGAGAGCACGGCCCTTGTCGACGCCTGAGAGCGCGATCGTCTCCTCCAGCGCATCGGCCCGGCGGCCGGCCAGCACAGTACGGTAACCGTCCTTCAGGAAGGCGATGGCGACCGAGCGTCCCACGCCCGAGCCGGCGCCGGTGATGATCGCGACCTTGTTATGCCCAGACATGCGTTTCCCCGTGTTTCCCAAGGCCTAAATCGTTTGAGATGGCGCCCGACCATAACGGGCGAAACCGCCGAGGGGAACCATGAGCCGGCCGGCATTCCGTGCGATTATCGCCCGCCAGCTCGGCCTTATCGTTGTAGTCGGGAGGACGATGCGATGACCAGCCTGAACCGCCGTCACCTGCTTGCGGCTGGAGCCGCGGCGCTTGCCAGCCCGGCACTGGCCCAGCAGCAGGGCCATGAGCACCACGGCCCGCAATATGAGCGGCTGAGCCAGCCGGGCCGGATCGAGAAGCCGCCGCTGGCGACGACACAGAACGTCTTCGATTCGCCGGCCCCGAAAGCAGCCTCCCCCGGCCGCTGGAGCGCCAAGGCACCCTTGCCGCTGCCGCGTTCGGAAATGGCCTGGGCGACGGCCTTCGAGGACAGGATGCATGTCGTCGGCGGCTATGGCGAGCAGCGCACGGACCGGGCCTATCATCATGTCTATGACGGCAAGGCAGACAAGTGGCATGACGGCGCGCCGCTGCCCCAGGGCGCCAATCATGTCGGCGTCGCCTTCCTTGACGGCAAGCTTTTCGCCATCGGCGGCTTCCTCGAGCAGAACCGAAAGCCGCATCCGCGCTGCTTCACCTATGACCCGAAGACCGATCGCTGGGCCGAGATCGCCGCCCTGCCCCGCGCCGCCGGCTCGACTGCCGTCGTCGGCCTCGGCGGCGTGCTGCACGTCATTGGCGGCGCCATCGGCGAGACCACCGAGACCAAGCGCTCGGTCGACTGGCATCTGGTCTACGATCCCAAATCCGATCGCTGGAGCGAGCGCAGGCCGATGCCGACCGCCCGCGACCACACCGGGACGCTCGCCATCGGCAACCAGATCCATGTCATCGGCGGGCGCGTCGATTCCTTCCACACCAACTCGAACCTGCACCATTCCTACGATCCGGCCGGCGACAAATGGACGATGCGCACGCCGATGCCGACCGGCCGTTCCGGCCACGGCGCCGTGCTCTACCGCGGCAAGGTCTTCGTCATGGGCGGCGAAGGCACCAACCGCGTCTTCGGCCAGATGGAGGCCTATGACCCGGCGACCGACGGCTGGGAGCAATACGCGCCAATGCTGACGCCTCGTCACGGGCTGGGTGCCGCGCTCGTCGGCGACGCGATCCATGTCGCCGGCGGCGGCCCGGTCATGGGTGGCGGCGTGCAGAGCGCCGTGCACGAGGCATTTTCGCTGGGGTGAACCCGCTCGCTCAGTCCTTTTCAGGTACTTTCAGGATGACAGCCTGATCCGGCCCGATCGCACGTCCGTCCTCGGTGCGGACATCAAGACGCACCGACAGGCCGGTCTCGCGCTCGACCAGGCGCGAACGTTCCTCCTCCGGTCCAAAGAGATGGCGTTCGCCGAATTGCCGCAGCGCGACCATAACCGGGAAGAGATCCTTCCCCACCGCCGTCAGGCGATATTGCATGCGCGCGGCGCCGTTGCCGACGGGCACGGTCTCCAGAATGCCGTTCTCCACCAGCGTCTTGAGCCTGTCCGTCAGGATGTTCTTGGCGATCCCGAGGCTCTTCTGGAACTCGCCGAAGCGGGTCATCCCGTCGAAAGCGTCGCGGACGATGAGTAGCGACCACCAGTCGCCAATCACATCGAGGGAGCGCGCGCTCGGGCAGTAATCGCCCTTGAGGCTCGTGCGGGCGACCATCAGAGCGTCCTCCGCCTGCTTCTCATCCGCGCCGCCATTTTTGGTTGCATGATAAAACCAATACCATTACAGCTCATGTCGGTTTCATTATAAAACCAAACCGCCCGGAGTCTGCAATGAGATTGATTCAGGACGCGGCGCCTCCGGCGCCCGCGAACGAGCGCCCACGCGCCAAGAGCGAGAAGCCATCCGCCCCGCAGCCCATCTTGAACAATCGCACGATCCTGCTTTTCGCCGTTGCCAGCGGGCTAGCGGTGGCGAACGCCTATTTCGCCCATCCGCTTCTCGACGTGATGGCCGACGATCTCGGCCTGTCGCGCACCGTCGCCGGCCTGATCGTCGGAGCGACGCAGCTGGGTTATGGGCTGGGCCTGCTTCTCCTCGTGCCGTTGGGCGACCTGCTCGACCGCCGCAAGCTCATCGTCGGGCAATCCGTGCTTTCGGTTCTGGCACTCGCCAGCGTCGGCTTCTCGCAATCGGCCGCGATGCTGCTTGGCGCAATGGCCGCGGTCGGGCTTCTGGCAGTCGTGACACAAGCGCTCGTCGCCTACGCGGCGAGCCTGGCGCGCCCCTCCGAACGGGGCCATGTGGTCGGGATCGTCACGAGCGGCATAGTGATCGGCATCCTGCTGGCACGAACCGTCGCCGGCGCCCTCACCGATCTCTCCGGCTGGCGAACCGTCTATTTCGTCTCGGCCGCGCTCACGCTGGTGATCGCCCTATTGCTCTGGAAGGCACTGCCAAGGCAGGCGCGAAGCACCACCGGCCTGTCCTATGGCCGCCTGATCGCCTCGCTGGTCACGCTCATCATCGAAGAGCCGGTGCTGCTGATCCGTGGCATCATCGCCATGTTGATCTTCGCCAACATCACGACACTGCTCACGCCGCTCGTCCTGCCGCTGAGCGCGCCGCCTTTCTCTTTCTCCCATACGCAGATCGGCCTTTTCGGGCTGGCGGGCGTGGCCGGCGCGCTGGCGGCCACTCGCGCTGGCCGCTGGACTGACCGAGGCCATGGCCAGCGCACGACCGGCATCGCGCTTGGGTTGATGCTGCTGTCCTGGCTGCTGATCGCCCAGCTGAATCATTCGATCCTCTGGCTGGTCGCCGGCGTGCTGATCATCGATTTCGGCCTCCAGGCCGTCCACGTCACCAATCAGGCGATGATCTACCGGGTCAGGCCGGAAGCGCAGAACCGCCTGACGGCGGCCTATATGGTCTTCTACTCGATCGGCAGCGCAGCCGGTTCATCGGCATCGACCGTCGCTTACGCCCATGCCGGCTGGACAGGGGTCTGCGCACTCGGCGCTGCGATCAGCCTGATTGCGCTGCTGTTCTGGGCAGCCACGCGCAAGGCCATGCCGACCGGGGCCGCGATGCCGCTTCGCCCCTGAAATGAGCCATCGACAGCGTGAGCGCATGGTGTCCTGATGCCGGCGACCTGCAACGGAATTCGCTCGTCTTGCTCCGAACCCTGATCCTGCTCACCCTGTTGACGATGGCGCCGACCCTGCGCGCCCAGGAACCGGCCGTCGCGCTCGTCGGCATCGGCTTCGCGTCGATCCGGCTCACGGCGCAATCCCTCGCCGCCCTCCCTGTCGCCGAACGCGAGGTGACTTTCGAAACGTCGAAAGGGCCGGCGACGCGGCGCTACAAAGGCGTGCTACTCTGGGACGTGCTGCAGACCAACAAGGCGCTCGATGGCCTCAAGCCGGCAGAGCAATTGAAGAAGACCTTCCTGGTCAGCGCCGGGGACGGCTACCAGATCGCCTTCTCGGTCGGCGAGATCCATCCCGATTTCGGCAACCTGCCCCTGATTCTCGCCTCGGCAGCGGATGGCAGGACGCTCGACGGCGGCTGGCGCCTCGTGGCACCCGGCGACAGGCGCGGAGCGCGGGCGGTCTACGAGGTCGTGAAGATCGAATTGCGCTGAGAGCGGTGCGCGGCGAATTCCATTTCAAACCACGCGCCTGTCGGGGCGGCAACACCCTGCAATATCTCTGTCATGACGATCTGCTATCGGGACGCGGCTTGGCTTCAAGATCATGCTGAACAAGATGTTAGCAGCGTGCGCCGGCAGTTAACGCCAATGTGGACTTGGCGCGTCGACAGCTTGGAATGAAAAAGGGCAGATGTTATCCCCACTGCCGAATATGCGTATGCCTAGGGATTGGTGCATTCCATGAAAAGCGCCGTCGTTGTCGTTGCAAGCGTATTTGTTCTCGAGCTTTTTTCTCTGAGACCCGCCTATGCCGGCTTTCTTGACTTTCTGCTCGGCCCGCCGCCTCGCACAGAGACGCCCTATGTTTCGACGCCGCTGGAGATGACCATCCGCGCCAGGCGACAATCGGCCAAGGCGCCGAAGAAGGTGCAGGTCGAGCGACCGCCCGTTCTGGTCACGCCGATGGATCCGGTCAAGGACCCCAACTGGTTCTTGAGCGACCCGACCCTCCGCAAGGGTGATGTCGTGGTGCTGCCGGGCAAGGTCGTCGTCTTCAACGGCAACAGGGGCGAGCGACGCCGGTCCGACTTCGAGGACCTTCTGAGAACGCGCCTCGTCTCGCTGAAGGAGCGCAGCCGTATCCGCGCGTTCACCGACTATTTCAACGGCGCAGTCAGGGCATTCAAGGCCGGAGCGGCGACGGCCCTGCAGGTCGAGCGCCCGGCCCGACAGACCGTGCCCGGCGAAATTCGGATCGTTTCAACGGTGAAGAACTAGGGCCGCCAGGACAGGGCGCGAGCGACATCTGCCTTGTCCCGACGCCGCTTTACATCCGAAACACGCCGAACTTGGTCTCCGGCACCTCAGCGTTCAGCGTCGCCGAGAAGGCCAGCGCCAGCACGCGCCGCGTCTCGGAAGGCAGGATGATGCCATCATCCCAGAGCCGCGCCGTGGCGAAATAGGGTGAACCTTCTTCCTCATACTTGCTGCGGATAGGCGCCTTGAAGGCTTCCTCGTCGGTGGCCGGCCAGCTCTTGCCCTCGGCCTCGATATTGTCGCGGCGCACGGTGGCGAGCACACTCGCCGCCTGCTCGCCCCCCATCACCGAGATCCGCGAGTTCGGCCAGGTGAACAGGAAGCGCGGCGAATAGGCCCGCCCGCACATGCCGTAATTGCCGGCGCCGAAGGAACCGCCGACCAGAACCGTGATCTTCGGCACCCGCGCAGAGGCCACCGCCGTAACGAGCTTGGCGCCATCCTTGGCGATGCCGCGCGTCTCGACGTCGCGGCCGACCATGAAGCCGGTGATGTTCTGCAGGAAGAGCAGCGGAATCCGCCGCTGGCAGCACAATTCGATGAAATGCGCGCCCTTGACCGCGCTTTCCGAGAACAGGATGCCGTTATTGGCGATGATGCCGACCGGGATGCCGTGGATGCGGGCGAAGCCCGTCACCAATGTCGTGCCGTAGAGCTTCTTGAACTCGTCGAACTCGGAGCCGTCGACCAGCCGCGCGATCACCTCGCGGATGTCATACTGCTTCTTGAGGTCGGTCGGCACGACCGCTTCGAGCCCGGCCGGATCGTAGAGCGGTTCGACCGGCTCGGCGATATCGATATCCGGGCGCTTCACGCTGTTGAGATTGCCGGCGATGCGCCGGGCAATGGCGAGCGCATGGGTGTCGTCGCCGGCATAGTGGTCGGCGACGCCCGAGAGGCGGGCATGCACATCGGCGCCGCCGAGATCCTCGGCCGAGACGACCTCGCCGGTCGCCGCCTTCACCAGCGGCGGGCCGCCCAAAAAGATCGTGCCCTGCTTCCGGACGATCACCGTCTCGTCCGACATCGCCGGCACATAGGCGCCGCCGGCCGTGCAGGAACCCATCACCACCGCAACCTGCGGGATGCCCTCGGCCGAGAGCGTCGCCTGGTTGTAGAAGATGCGGCCGAAATGCTCGCGGTCGGGGAAGACCTCGGTCTGGTGAGGCAGGTTCGCGCCGCCGGAATCGACGAGATAGATGCAGGGCAAGCGGTTCTCGCGCGCGATCTCCTGCGCCCGCAGATGCTTCTTCACCGTCATCGGATAGTAGGTGCCGCCTTTGATCGTCGCGTCGTTGCAGACGATCATGCATTCGCGGCCGGCGACGCGGCCGATGCCGGCGATCATGCCCGCGGCATGGACATCGCCCTCATACATGCCGAAGGCGGCGAGCGAGCCGATCTCGAGGAAGGCCGAACCGGGATCGGTCAGGCGCAATACGCGCTCGCGGGGCAGAAGCTTGCCGCGCGACGTGTGGCGCTCGCGGGATTTTGCATTGCCGCCGAGCGCGGCGGTGGCGCGATGCTGCTGGAGTTCGCCGCGCAATCCGGCCCAGGCTTCGGCATTGGCGCGCGTCTCGGCCGAATTCAGATCGACCTTGCTCTCGATGACAGGCACGGGCGCGCTCCTCGGTAACAATCTCTGCCGAGTTTATGGCGCGCCGCATCGAAAACGCCAACCGGCGCGGACGCACGGACGCGGCCGTGCAAATCCGCGCCGCTGGGCAGGCTCATTCCTGCATCTTGTTGATCGAGCCGGTCACGGACGGCGCCGCGACGGCCCCGATCGCGCCCCCGGCAATGGCCCCGATCGGCCCGCCAACGATTGCGCCGGCTCCCGCACCGGCGGCTGCGCCGGCGATACGCTGGTCGGTGGTGTTGCAGGCCGCGAGCAGCATGGCGAGGCTTCCCGCCAGAAAAACGCTTCGCATGGTCATCCCCATCTTCAACCCAACCCCGAGGGCGAAGATGGCGGCGCCATGGCTAACGGATGGTAAATCAGGCCTGAACTGTCGGCCCAAAGACCCGCTCGAAAGCCTCGCGCAGGACCGAATCGACCTCCGGCATCGTCACAGGCAGGCCGAGATCGACGAGCGAGGTCACGCCATACTGGCTGACGCCGCAGGGCACGATGCCGTCGAAATGCGTCAGGTCCGGCTCGACATTGAGCGAAATGCCGTGGAACGAGACCCAGCGCCGGACGCGGATGCCGATGGCTGCGATCTTGTCCTCGGCCACGGCGCCGTTGCGCCCTGCCCGCTCCGGCCGCCTGAC
>JAEWKP010000184.1 GCA_023393655.1 Pseudomonadota bacterium
CTTTGCCCTCCTGTCGGCTGCGGCCGGTACATCCGCGGCAACGCATCCAACCGGAGAGCAGGAAGGTGCCGCGATGGCACCGCGCGGACAACGACGTAAGCGCGCCTTTGGTTCCCGCAAGGATCCGCAGCACCGTGCTTCTCCCAAAGGGAACGGTAGCAAGCCTGGGAGCGTTCAGCCTCCGCACAGTGGATGGAGGGACACATGGCAAATACTCGAAGCCCGGCGGTTGAAAGTCTCCGCGAGGAACAAAAGTCTCAAGCGAAAGCTGAGCGGGAGCTGACGCCCGACCAGAAGCTCGAAAGGGCGCTCAAGGACACCTTTCCCGCCAGCGATCCTGTAGCTGAGCAAGTGCCGATTACGCCGGGCGCGGCGGAGGAGAAGAAATGATCCGCGCAGCGATGTTCAGCTTGGCCGGCGCCTGGATTGCCGGGAAAGTCGACAGGGGTGAAATCCCTGAGCGGCTTGCCGTCCCGCTCACCATGCTGGCGACACGTCTTCCTACGCCGTTGATCCTGGCCGGGGCGATTGGCTACGGATGGTACCGCATGAGCCAAGAGGCGCGGGCTACGGCGGCGCGGGATGTGACTCCGAGAAGCCGCGCCGAGCCGGCTGCTCGGAGGGGGAAATCTGCATCGGGCCGATCACGAAGGGGAGTTCGGAACCCCCCGGCCGGAGGTGGCGCCGATGTTTAAGCTGTTCGTGGAAATGTCGATGCTGGCCCTCGAGGCGCAGCAGGCCATCTGGCTCCGGAGCCTGAAGGTTGCCAGCGGCGGCCGTGCCGGCGAGCGCGAGGCCAAGCTGATGGCGAAAGAGAAGGTCTCGGCTGCTCAGAGAGCGGTGGTGCAAGCGGCGGCCGGCGTAGGGCCTGTCGGCATTACGCGCGGCTATCGGCGCAAGGTTCGCGCAAATGTCCGGCGGCTGTCGAGATAGGTATCGGACGTGATCGGGTCGCGGTGGCTGGCCGGCACTCTTGCGGCGCTGTGCTCGACTATAAGCTTCGTCCCTCAGGCTTGTCCGATTGTCAGGACACGCGACGGGGCGATCTCGCCGCTGACCTATAGTCTGACCATGACCGGTTTCGCCCTTGGGACGGCCTACGGCGTCGGCTTGGGCGAATGGCCGCTGATCGTCACGAACAGCGAATGGTTCGTTCTGTCCGTCTTCATTTTGACGCTGCTGCCCCGCGCCAAAAACGAGGCTGTGGCCGACACGATCGACCCTGCTCCCTAAGGCGCGTGAAAATTTGGCGGTGGCATCACCGTCGCTTCACCTCGCGTTGGCTTGGAACGAGCCACTCTGGCATGCCTGAAAAGCCGACAATCCCACTACCAGTCGTGAAACCGTTGCAGATCGAGGTCAGCAGCGACGCCGAGGCGACGCCATCATCAAGTTTGAACCGGCCGGGGAGGTAGACGTACTCTCATTGAGCTTAAAGCAATGCTCGCGAGAGCCAGCCAGGAGCTGGGCAAGTATCAGCCGATCCAATAGCTACATTGGTGTTTTCTTGAGATTGGCAGAAAGGGCTCTAGCGACTGCATCAGCTGCATCATCCGCCCCTGCATCAATTTCCGCCGCCTTAAAGCGGGCTTGCTCAGCCGTCTCACCGTGAAATTCGAGGGACGCGTGATAGACTTCATCGCCCTGAGTGTTCTGAACTGCCACACTCAAATTTAGCGTTTGGCCGTTCGGCAAGGCATCCTGGACCATGTCTGCCAACGCCTGTTGAGCGGCGTCTGCCGCTGCGCCGTCATTCGGGAACGCAAGAGTATCTTCGCCCCGATCCACCTTCTTCCCGTCATCCGTAACGAATCGATATTTGGGCATGCCGCTCTCCATCGGCGACGAGGCACAGCGACGTGCCTCGGCCGAACGAGTGGCGCGGTGAATTGGTTCCTTATTGCCTCAGCAGCTCGCGCGATATCGATCAATAGCGCGCCGCCGAAGATCGTCCTCGTCCTCGGCCACACCGACGAGCGCTGCGATGATGTACTCCAGCCTGGTCCGCTCGCGCTCACCGAGAGGCTTCGGGGTCATCAACTGAAGCTCCGCCCAAGCCGCTTGTAACGCACCATCCGCTCGCGCAAGATCGACCGGATCGGTCAGCGATGAGAATGGCATGTCGTCCTCCCCGTCCATGCCTGAAGAGCCAAAAATCTAGCTGGCGACGTTGACGAGACAAGAGGCAGAGGAAACGAAAGAGGCTCCGTCACAGCAGACGGAGCCAATATCCTTTCGTTGTAGAGACGAAATATCTGAAAACCCAGCCAGGGAGGCGCGAGGCCGCGTAAAGTTTGCTGGTAGGGCGTTTACGTGGTGACGCCGCCTTAGCTTGCGCGACAGCCGCCGAGTTCGGCGGTCTTGGTCTAAGATTAGCATCAAGCAGCCCGCCGCGCCGTTGTGACCGATCTTCTTCGCTTACGCGCTCTCCGCGGTGAGGGGCGTTCGATCGCTCTCGGGGGTTTAAGGACGCTCGTATCAGCCGACGGCACTCGCGTCCGTGTCGCTCTCTGCGCTTTCCAAGGCCGCGCGAAAGGCGCGCTCCAGCCCCTTCAATTGGAAGGGCTTCTTGAGGATCGACACACCCGGTCGTCCCTCAAACTCGGGCAATGCGGACTGGCCTGTGGCGAAAACGATGGCCAGGGTCGGCGACCGTTCCAGAAGACGCCGGGCGAGCTCATCGCCGCGCATGTCCGGCAGGCCGACGTCGGTGACAAGGACGTCGATCGCTTGCAGCCCAGCAGTAGCGAGGGCCTCCGATCCATCCGCCGCCTCCAGGACGAGATGCCCCATGTCCTGAAGCATATCCACCAGGTCGAGGCGGATCAGCGCGTCGTCTTCGCAGACAAGAACGGTCTTCGCGGCGACATCCTCCTCCTTCTGATCCGGCAGCGGCGACGGCACGCCCCTCGCGATCTTTCCGTCTTTGAGGAACACCTGCCTGAGCTTGCGCGCAAGGGCATCGCGCGAATACGGCTTCGAAAGGAGATTGACCCCCTCGTCGAGCCGACCGCCGTGGACGATGGAATTCTCAGTGTAGCCGGATGTGAACAGCACGCTAACCTGTGGCAGACGCTCTTTCGCACGCCTCGCCAACTCGGTGCTTCTCATGGGGCCTGGCATGACCACGTCGGTGAAGAGGAGATCGATCTCCACGCCGCTATCGATGACGACGCAGGCGCTGTGCGCATCGGATGCCTTGAGCACGCGATAGCCCAGCTCGCCCAGCGTCGCCACGACGGTCTCGCGCACTGCCTCATCGTCTTCCACGACGAGAACCGTTTCCGAGCCGCCGACCACTGGCCCCGTCTCGGCCTCCACGATCGCTTCCTCCGCCTTTGCGGAGCGTGGCAGGTATAACTTCACCGTCGTCCCGTGACCGGGTTCGCTGTAAATCTTCACGTGGCCGCCAGACTGCTTGACGAAGCCAAACACCATGGACAGCCCTAATCCCGTCCCCTTTCCCGCGGGCTTCGTCGAGAAAAAAGGTTCGAACACCTTTGCCATGACCTCGGGGCTCATCCCCGATCCAGTGTCCGTTACAGATATCTGGACGTACTGACCCGCTTGGACCTCGTCGTGGCGCTCGGCGTAGCTGTCGTCGAGGAAGGCATTTCCGGTCTCGATCGTGAGATGACCGCGTCCATCCATCGCGTCGCGGGCGTTAATCGCGAGATTGAGAATAGCGTTCTCAAGATTGGTGGGATCGACCATCGTGTTCCACAGGCCGCCGGCAACAACTGTCTCGATATCAACCGCCTCGCCGATCGTTCGACGGAGTAGATCGTCCATGCCGCGGATCAGCTTCCCGGCGTTGACAACTCTCGGCTCCAACGGCTGGCGACGGCCGAAGGCCAGCAGTTGCGTGGCGAGGTGAGCCCCCCGCGCGACGCCCGCCATGGCTTTTTCAATGCGAACGCGAGCGCGGTCGTTTTCCCCCAGTTCGCGCGCAAGCAGTTGCAGATTTCCCCCAATTACCTGCAGCAAATTGTTGAAATCGTGCGCCACGCCGCCAGTCAGGTTGCCGATGGCTTCCATCTTCTGCGCCTGGGACAGCATCCCTTCCAGACGAGCTCGCCTCTCGCTCTCGGCGACGAGGCTCTCGTTTGCCTCCGTGAGCTCCCGGGTGCGTTCCTCTACTCGCGCTTCAAGTTCGTCGCTGTTTCGCTTCAGTTCGCGGGAGGCCGACGAGAGCGCGTCGCGTAGGGTCGCGAACTCCCTGAGGTTGGTCGGGAACTCCAAGGCCTCGTCGGTCCGGCCCAGACGGCGAGCCGCACCCGTCACCGCCGCGAGGGGCCGCTCGATCGTTCGCCAGATCCACAGGGCGCCGAGGCCGGCGACAATCAACGCCGTCGCTCCAAACGCCACGAGCGAGAGCACGGCGTCCCACAGAGGACGCTCGATCACGGTGCGGGGGATGTTCGCGGCAACCAGCCACCCCGAGACGTCCGATCGCGCGTAACCGACGAGCACGCTTTCGCCGCGGGCGCTGTTCCCCACGAAGGTCCCGCTTTTCCCGACCGCTTGCGCGAGGAAATCGGGATTGCCAGGCTTGCCCCGAAAGCTTGCATCGTCGTCGGAGCGCAGAACGTAACGTCCGGCTTTATCCCCGACGCCGATGATCCAGTCCCGCGCCAGCGACTGTCGCACGAGGTCGTGCAAGACGATGGTCGGGACGCTGACGTGGAGATGGTAACGTACGCTACCGTCGAGCGAGACCGGAACCACCACCGCGACAAGAGGACGGTCCACGAGCGCGCCGACGAACACATTCGCGACGAAGGGCTGGCCGAGTTCCGCCTCCGGAGGACTTCTGATCCGCGTCGGTGGGAGGTCAGTCCCGAACGGGGCGGCGGTGCTGAGCACCAGGCGTCCGTCGTGTTCCCTCAGCCCGATGTCACCGTTGACGAACGGCTTCACGAGCATGGCCTGCTCATAGAATGATCGAAGGTCGCCGGATTTGAGGTGAGCCGACGTCGCGAGCGTCTGGAGGGCCACCTTCCACCCCAACAATTGCCGGTCGATCAACGAGGACGCCGATTGGGCCACGTTCAACGCGTCCTGCTCATATA
>JAEWKP010000209.1 GCA_023393655.1 Pseudomonadota bacterium
AGGGCCGGCGGCCGTTGGCTCGGCGGGGCGGCAGCGGGGCGGGGGTGGGGGGCGGCGCTGCCGGAACCACCGACACGACCGGGGCGGAGGCGGTGGCGACGCCCTGGTCGGCCGTGCCGCCGAAGACCGGCATGAAGCTCAGTGCGCGCTGCAGGAACGGCTTGTCCTCAGCCGGAGCGGCGGGGACGACCGGGGTGGACGAGGCGCTCGCCAGCACCGGCCCCTGCTGCGCATTGCCCGGAACGACCTTGGCGAGCTGCGTGGCGGCGGGCCCCGCAGCGGGGGGCGGGGCCTGGGGGGGCTTGGCTTCAACGGGCTTGGCGGGGTCTTCGACCGGCGCGGACGCGACGGCGGCGAGGATCGCGTCGTTATCGGCGGAAGCAGCGCGCACGGTCGCCCTGGCCTTGCCTGCGTTATCGAGCACGACGACGCGCGGGCCGGAGGCGAGCGCATCCTCGCGGCTGATGCCGACATTCCGTGACCCCCAGGAGGCCGAGCGGTTCAGGGCATCGGCTCCGTTGGAGGCGAGCGCCCGCTTGAACGAGGCGTGCTGGTCGCCGTCGTCATAGATCAGCTTGATCGCGGGCGTGCCCTTGGCAACGAGCGATGCGACCTGAACCTCGTCCTCGCGGCGCTTCTCGGCAACGGCGGCCGGGGCCTGCCCGCCATTGAAGACATAGCGGCCACCAGCGACGGACACGGCCGGCTCGTCCTTCGTGACCTCGAAATAGTCGGAGCCTTCCTTCAGGTTCTTCCAGAAGGCGATGTTCGGGTCGAGCCTGTGCTTGGCGAGGTTCTGCGCGGTCATCCGGAAGGGATAGGCCTGCATCTGCACGGCGCGCTGGCCGGCATTCTGGGCCTCGCGCACCAGGGCGTAGATCTCGCCGATCTGGTCGTCCGTCATCGAATAGCAGCCGGCCGAGGAGCAGGCGCCGTGCACAATCAGATGCGCGCCGGTACGGCCATAGGAGCGATCATAGGCGTTGGGATAGCCCATGTTGAACGAGACGTAAAAGGACGAGTTCGGGTTCATCTGCTGGGGCGCGATGGCATAGAAGCCCTCCGGCGCCATGCGATCGCCCTCGCGGACCTTCGGGCCGAGCTGGCCGGACCAGCGGCACATCGGATAGGTCTTCAGCAGGGCGTATTGCCCGTCGGCCTTGCGCTTCCAGACCTCGAGCTCCGATTCCTTCTTGTAGGACCGGATGACGATCGGCTGGTCCTTGCTCATGCCCTTCTCGGACATCAGCGCATAGGTCGCGCTCGGAATCGGGATGTTATGGCGCGCGGAGCCGCGATAGCGGTCTTCTTCGCAGGCAGCCAGCGTCAATGCAACAAAAGCCACGAGCGCGAGTTGCTTGATTGCCACGTCGTCAATCCCATCGAACGGCAGGCCGGGGTGCGACCTGTGACTTCGCATGACGGCCAAATTGTGCCGTCGACTCGTTTTAGATGCGTTAGCCTTGAGGGTTCCTTACCATAGGCTCCCCGAGTCTGGCCACATGGTCAACGCGGGGTAAAGGGCCTTGGCTTTCGCGGGTGCGAGATGCTCGCTTGCGAGAGCTCTCAGAGATTGCGACCGATCGCCAGGAACTTGTCGGCGCGCTGCGCGACAATGTCCTCGCCGGAAAGGCCGGCGAGATCGCCGAGTGCGGCGGCGATGGCGTCGCCGGCGCGGTTGATCGCGGCCTGCCCGTCACGATGGGCGCCGCCGGTCGGCTCTTGGACGATCCGGTCGATGATGCCGAATTTCAGCAGGTCCTGCGCCGTGATCTTCATGCCGGTCGCGGCGTCCTGCGCGCGCGCCGTGTCGCGCCAGAGGATCGAGGCCGCGCCTTCCGGCGAGATCACCGAATAGATCGCGTGCTCCATCATCATGACGCGGCTGGCGGCGGCGATGGCGATCGCGCCACCCGAGCCGCCCTCGCCGATGACGAGCGCGACGCTCGGGCTGCGCAGGCCGAGCCACGCTTCCGTCGAGCGGGCGATGGCCTCGGCCTGGCCGCGCTCCTCCGCCTCGATGCCGGGATAGGCGCCGGCGGTGTCGACGAAGCTCAGGACCGGCAGACCGAAGCGGTCGGCCAGTTCGGTGAGGCGGACGGCCTTGCGGTAGCCCTCGGGTTTGGGCATGCCGAAATTGTGCCGGATGCGGGTTTCCGTCGAATCGCCCTTCTCCTGGCCGATGACGCAGACCGGCTCGCCGCGGAAGCGGCCGAAGCCGCCGACGATGGCCTCGTCCTCGCCGAAGGCGCGGTCGCCGGCGAGCGGGGTGAATTCCGTGATCAGCCCGGCGCAGTAATCCTTGAAATGCGGGCGCTGCGGATGGCGCGCCACCAGCGTCTTCTGCCAGGGTGTCAGTGCGGCGTAGAGGTCCTTCAGTGCCTGGCTGGCGCGGGCATCGAGCTTGCCGATCTCTTCCGAGAGGGAGATGCCGTCGCCGCGCGCCTCGAGGGCCCGCAGCTCGTCCGCCTTCGCCTCCAGCTCGGCGATCGGTTTCTCGAAATCCAGATAGCTACGCATCGTGATCCAGTTCAGATTCCGCGCCAGAAGTGGGCGGAGCGGCGGTTTTACAGCAAACCGGGCTTGAAAAGCGGCGGACCTTGGCCGCGACCCGGCGAAATTGTCAACCCGTTCCCGACCTCGCAGGCGGGTTTGCCGCACGCGGCGTCGGCGAGGCTTGCGGCAGGAGGACGGGTCTCAGCGCGAAACTGCGC
>JAEWKP010000246.1 GCA_023393655.1 Pseudomonadota bacterium
GGGCAGGACGGCGTCGATCTCGCGCGTGCTCAGGAGCCGCGAGTCGAGCTGATAGGTTTTGGCGTGCTCGAGCCAGGCCTCCTGCTCGGCATGCTTGGCGGGGGTGTCGGCGACATAGACGATCCCGGAGCGGGTGAAGCCGGTATCGCCGCCGACGAGCCGGTCCATATCCTCCCAGAGCCGCATGCTTTCGAGCCCGAGCGGGATCTCGCCGGGATCGCGCCCCATGACGCGGACCCAGCCCCAGTTGCGCCCGGACTGTTCGTGGCCGATCTCGCCCTTCTCGCAGACCGTGACCGAGATGCCCTCGCGCGCCAGGAAGAGTGCGGTGGTGATGCCGATGATGCCGCCACCGATGACGACGACATCGCTGGCGCCGGGAAGGGATGGGTCCGGTTCGATGGTCTCGATGGTGATGCCCATCACGAAGGCTCCGGCGTGGCAGGAAGGGGCAGGCGGTCGGCGGCACGATGTGTCCGGTATAGACCAAGCTCAACGCCCTTCGTAGGCCCGACGAGTCTCGCGCCGAGCCAGTCCTGCGCTGATCGAAGAGAGGTTCGGCGTTGACGGCGCTTTCATCGCCGCCGCTTCGCTTGCCATACTGGAAGCCGGCATCATCGCCCGCCGCGGCGGCGATGCTGTAACGGGAGGACGACAGAGATGGCGTGGCGGATCGGCATCGATTCCGGGGGCACATTCACCGATGTCTGCCTGTTCGACGACGCGACCGGCATGGTCGCGGTCTGGAAAGTGCCGTCGACGCCTGATGATCCCTCCCGCGCCATCGCGCGCGGCACGCAGGAAGGCGTCGAACGCGTCGGTGCGAGCCCCGCCGAGATCGCCTATTTCGGCCACGGCACCACGGTCGGCACCAATGCGCTGATCCAGCATCGCGGCGTGAAGACGGGGCTGATCACCACCGAAGGCTTCCGCGACCTGATCGAGATCGGCCGGCAGAAGCGGCCGGACCTCTACGATCTCCAGGCCGACAAGGCGCCGCCGCTGGTCACCCGCGACCTGCGCTTCGGCGTCGCCGAGCGCGTCCGCCATGACGGCTCGGTCGAGACGCCGCTGGACGAAGACGCTGTCCGGCAGGCAGCGCGGGCGCTGAAGGCGGAGGGCGTCAAGGCGGTTGCCATCGGCTTCCTCTACGGCTTCGTCCGGCCGGAGCATGAGGAAGCCACCAAGCGCATCGTCACCGAGGAGTTCCCCGAGGCCTTCATCTGCGCCTCGCATGAAGTCGCGCCCGAATTCCGCGAGTACGAACGCATCTCGACCGCCGTGGTCAACGCCTATCTCGGCCCGGTCATGCAGGGCTATATCCGCCGCCTCGCCGACCGCCTGAAGGAACTCGGCCTCAAGGCGGTGCCGCATTTGACGCAGTCCAATGGCGGCGTCATCGGCTTCGACATGGCGGCGCGTCTGCCGGTGCGGACGGTTTTGTCCGGCCCCTCGACCGGCGTCGTCGCGGCGCAGGCGATCGGCGCCATGATCGGCATTCCCAGCCTGATCACCTTCGACATGGGCGGCACCTCCTCGGACGTCGCCCTGCTCGACGATGGCGAGGCCAAGCTCGCCTCCGAGGCCAATGTCCACGGCTACCCGATCAAGGCGCCGATGCTGGACATCCATACGGTCGGCGCCGGCGGCGGCTCGCTCGCGGCGATCGATTCCGGCGGTCTGCTCAAGGTCGGGCCCCGTTCGGCCGGCGCTGATCCCGGCCCGGTCTGCTACGGGCGCGGCGCGATCGAACCCGCCGTCACCGACGCCAATGTCGTGCTCCAGACCCTGAATCCGACGCATCTCCTCGGCGGCCGCATGCCGATCGACCAGAGCCTGTCGAAACAGGCCATCGGTAGCTTGGCCGAGGAGCTCGGCCTCGACCTGATGGCAACGGCGCAGGGCATCATCTCGGTCGTCACCGCCAACATGGCCAAGGCGATCCGCGTCATCAGCGTCCAGCGCGGCCATGATCCGCGCGACTATGCACTGGTCGCCTTCGGCGGGGCAGGCCCGCTGCATGCCGCGCGGCTTGCGCGCGAACTCGACATGACGCGCATCGTCGTGCCGCGCAATCCCGGCATCGGCTGCGCGCTCGGCCTCCTGCTGACCGACCTGCGCGCCAATTTCGCCACGACGCGATTGGCGACGCTGTCCGATGCGCTGGTCCCCGACATGGCGGAGATCTTCGTCGCCCTGCAGGAGCAGGCGGACCATTGGTTCGCGGAGGAGGGCGTCGCCTCGGCCGACCGCCGGCTGAAGCGCACCGCCGACCTGCGCTACCACGGCCAGAACTACGAGCTCGCCATCGACGTGCCGGACGGGCCGATCACACCCGCGACCATCGCGGCGCTGGCCGAGGGCTTTGCCAACGCGCACAAGCGCCTCTACGGCTTCGTCGCGGAAGGCGAGGCGGTCCAGCTCGTGACCTATCGCGTCGAGGCGGTCGGGCTGGTTCCCAAGGCGGCATTCCGGCCCGAGCCCGATGCCGGACCGGACGCCTCGCACGCCCTCATCGGCAGCCGCGAGGTCTGGTTCCCCGAGGCCGGCGGCTTCGTCGCCTGTCCGATCTACGACCGCGACAAGCTGAAGTCCGGCAATCGCTTCGCCGGCCCGGCCATCGTCGAGCAGATGGATTCGACCACCGTTCTGCTGCCGGGCATGACCGCGACGGTCGAGCCCTATCTCAACCTGATCCTGGAGATGCCGTGATGACCGCGCCCGCATCCGTCAGCGTCGACCCGATCACCGTCGAGGTCATCGGCTCCTCCTTCGCCTCCATCGCCGAGGAAATGGGCGAGGCCCTGGTCAAGGCGAGCTACTCGACCAACATCAAGGAGCGACGCGACTGCTCGACAGCGCTCTTCGACGTCGAGGGCCAGACGCTCTGCCAGGCCGAGCATATCCCGATGCATCTCGGTTCCTTCATCGGCATCATCCCGCATATCCTGAAGCGCCACGCCGTCGCCGACATGAAGCCGGGCGACGTCTTCATCGGCAATGACGCCTATGAGGGCGGCGGCACCCATCTGCCGGATATCGTGCTGGCGGAGCCGGTCTTCCACGAGGGCGTGATGATCGCCTGGGCGGTCAACACCGCCCACCACTCGGATTTCGCCGATCGCGGCCACGCCCATATCTACCAGGAGGGCCTGCGCATCCCGCCGATCCGCCTCTATGACGGCGGCGTGCTGATGAAGGACGTGCAGGAGCTGATCCTGCTCAACTGCCAGGTCCCGCGCGAGCGCCTCTCGGACCTGCGCGCCCAGATGGCGGCGAACCGCCTCGGCGTCGAGCGCCTGCGCGCGCTCTGCGACAAATACGGCCGCGACACGGTGCTCGCCGCCGGCAAGGCGCTACAGGACTATGCCGAGCGCAAGATGCGCGCCGGCATCGCCTCGATCCCCGACGGGGTCTATCGCTTCTCGGATTCCTTCGACAATCCCGAGATCGACGAGCCGCTGACCTTCTCGGTCGCGATCACCGTCGCGGGCGAGGAAATGACGCTCGCTTTCGACTCGCCCCAACAGATGCGCGCCGGCTTCAACATGGTCTACACCGCGCTGCTCTCGACCGTGTACTACGCGGTCAAGACCGTGGCCGATCCGACCATCCCGCCCAATGCCGGCCTCGCGCGGCCGCTCACCGTCACGGCGACGGAAGGCACGGTGCTGAACTGCGTGCATCCCGCCGCCGTTAACGGCCGCATCGCCGCCTGCCAGCGGGTGGTGGACCTGATCCATGGCGCGCTCGCGCAGGCCGTGCCGGATCGGGTGATCGCCGCCTGTTCGGGCGCGGTGGCTTCCGCGACCTTCGCCGGTGAGCAGCCCGGCAGCGGCGAGCTTTGGGTCTATCTGGAGACGATCGGCGGCGGCTCCGGCGCCCGCATCAACAAGGACGGGCTCCACGGCGTCCATGTCCACATGACCAACACCTCGAACCTGCCGGTCGAGGCGCTGGAACTGGAGTACCCGCTGACCTTGCTGCGCTACGAACTGGTCGACGGCTCGGGCGGGGATGGTCGCCAGCGCGGCGGCATGGGGCTCCGCCGTGTCTACCGGGCCGAGGCGCCGTGCCGCTTGAGCGTCGATAATTCGCGCCTGACCTCGCGCCCCTGGGGGCTCGCCGGCGGCGGCGAGGGGCAGGGCGGCTCGTTCTCCTTCAGCGAAGGCGTCGTGCCTTTCTTCAAGGGCGACGGCGCGCTGGAGAAGGGCCAGAT
>JAEWKP010000249.1 GCA_023393655.1 Pseudomonadota bacterium
CGAGGCGGCCCGGGCCGGCGATGCCGGCCGCGGCTTCGCCATCGTCTCGACGGATATCCGCAAGCTCGCACAGGATGCGGCGGAGAACATCGACGGCGTCAAGGACATCGTACGGCTGCTCCAGGGCCAGGTCGCGGCCGTGCAACGCGAACTGGAAACGATCGTCGCCGCATGCGAGGCGGAGATCGGCCGGAGCCGGCTCATCGCCGAACGCCTGATCGCCGCGGAGACGGACGTGGACCTGATGGCGCACGGCAATGCCACGATACTCGATGCCGCCCAGGCGATCCTCACCGCCGCCAAGCAGGTGCAGGCGGGGACGCAGCAGATCGCATCCGTCGCCCAGCAGGCAAGCGCCGCCTCGCAACAGGCGGCGACGGCCGCACGCCAGCAGTCGCGTGGCGCGGAGGACCTTGCGGCGGCGGTGGAGGAGATCGCCTCCCTGGCGGACGAACTCCAGATGTCCGGAAGCTGAGCCCATGACCGCCCCGTCTTCCACGGCCGACAGGGACGAGCGGCAGCTCGTGTTCCAGGTCGGGGAAAAGCGCTACGGGATCGATGCCCGCCATGTCATCGAGGTGGTCAGGGTGCCGCACATCACCCGTGTGCCGCACGGCCCGGACGCCCTTGCCGGTATCGCCAACCTGCGCGGCCGGCCGGTGCCCGTGCTGTCGATGGACCGGATCCTCGACGGCGCGCGGGCAAGGCAGCAACAGGACGGCAGGATCATCCTCTACGATCGCGGCGAGGCGGTCGGCCTCCTGGTCGACGACGTGCTTCGCCTTTCCGCCGACAGCACCGCAGCGCCCCTTCACGGGCTTGGCGATTTGCTGGATGCATCCTTCAAGGTCGCCCGGCGCACGCCTGTCGAACGGCCGGGTTTCGCCGAGACCGGAGCGGGAGAGGATAACGCCGGCGGCGAGACGCTGACCACCCTGCTGTCGTTTCGCGTTGCCGGCCAGTTCTACGGGCTGCCGCTGGAGCATATTCGCGAGGTGGCCCTGCTTGCGGGCGACGTCGCGACCATTCCCAACGCGGCCGCCGCTGTCATCGGGCTCATCCCGCTGCGCGACGGCGTCCTGCCGCTGGTCTCCCTCGCTTCGCTTCTCGGCCTTGAGGCCGGCCAGGCGGGCGGGGAAAGCCCTTCCGTGGTCGTCGTCGAGCATGAAGGCGCGTGGATCGGGCTCGTCGTCGACGGGGTGGACGTCATTCGCCGCCTGCCCGACCGCGCGATCGACACCGTGCCGCCCGTCCTCCAGCGCGGGCGCGGCGACGCGCAGATCGCGGCGATCGGGCGGATCGCCGAGGAAGGCCTTTTGATATCCATCCTGTCGCCCGGGCAGCTTTTCGGCCACCACGCCGTCACGCAGGCCATCGGGCAGAACATAGGAGCGCAATCCGTGGAGGCGACGCCCGGCAAAGAGGACGCGGTCGAACAGTTGCTCATCTTCCAGCTCGGCGATGAAACCTACGGCCTGCCGATCGCCGCGGTGGACGAGGTCATCCGCGTTCCGGGCGACATCACCCGCATGCCCGGCGCGCCGGATTTCGTGATGGGCGTCATCAACCTGCGCGGCAAGGCGGTGCCCCTGATCGATCAGCGCACGCGCTTTTCCACGCCCGCCGCCACGCAGACGGCGAAGGCGCGGGCGATCATCCTGACGCTCGGCTCTCTCAAGGCGGGCTTCGTCGTCGACGGCGTCTCGGAAGTCAGGGCCGTCGCCTCGGCAAACCTGTCCGCCGCGCCCGAATTCTCCTCCGACCGAACCGATGTCTTCGATCGCATCGCGCATATCGAAGCCGACGGCCGCATGGTCCTTCTCATCGACCCGCAGGCGCTTCTCGACCGGGCGGAGCGCGACATCGTGGCCGCGATCGCGGATGACGGCGACCTGGCGGGCGCCCCGTGATCCGCCTGCTGATCGTCGAGGATTCCGCCCTGATGCGCAAGCTGCTCGGCCAGATGTTCCGTGCCGAGGGGGACTTCGAGATCGAATTTGCCCGCGACGGCGCGCAAGCGCTCGAGATCATCGAGCGCTTCCGGCCCGATGTGGTGACGCTTGACATCCATATGCCCGCGATGGACGGCCTGACCTGCCTCGATCGGATCATGCTCGAACATCCCTGCCCCGTCGTGATGGTGTCCTCCCTGACGGCGGAAGGCGCCGAGGAGACGCTGACGGCGCTTGAGATCGGCGCCGTCGACTTCATCGCGAAGCCCGGCGGCGCGATCTCGCTGGAGATCGATGCGCTGGCCCCGCGTCTCGTGGAAAAGGTGCGCACCGCCGCGAAGGTGCGCATCCGCCGCAGCCTGCGGCTGGCCGAGCGCGTCCGTCTCGGGCGGAGAGGCGCAAGCCCGCCGGCCGCAAACCCCCAGGCAAAGCAGCCCCGCCATGCCCGGACCGGCGGAAGGGGCCTCGTGCTGATCGGCGCTTCGACGGGCGGGCCTCCCGCCCTGGATGCGGTTCTTGCCCGCCTGCCCGGGAATTTCGAGTGGCCGATCCTGGTCGCGCAGCATATGCCGGGCTCCTTCACCGGCCCTCTCGCCCGCAGGCTGGACAGCATCTGCGCCATGAAGGTCAGCGAAGTCACGGAGCAGACGCGCCTCGAACCTGCGACGATCTACATCGCCAAGGGCGACGCCGACCTTCTCGTGTCCTCTCGCGCGGGATCCCTCGTGGCGATGCCGGCACCGAGCGATGCGGCCTATCGATGGCATCCGAGCGTCGATCGGATGGTGCAGTCCGCCATGAAGCATGTCCCGCCGGGCGACCTGATCGGCGTCCTGATGACGGGCATGGGCAATGACGGGGCGACCGCGATGAACGCCCTGCGCGCCGCCGGCGGCCACACGATCGCGGAGGCGGAGGAGACCGCGGTGGTCTGGGGCATGCCGGGCGAACTGGTGCGGCTGGGCGGCGCGAGCGAGGTAAGGCGTATCGAGGAGATCGGCGCCTGCCTGACGGATCGGGTCTGCCGATGACACTCCCCCCACCCGTTTCGACCGAAAACGCCCCGCAGCTCTCGCCGCAGGATCTCGGGGAGATCTGCGCCATCATCTACAAGCGCAGCGGCATGGTCTTCGGAGAGACGAAGCGCTATTATATCGAGCGGCGCGTCCTGGACCTGATGCATCAGCGCGACGCCCGGACGGTCGCGAACTACATCACGCTCCTGCGCGGCGATCCGCGGGAATGCGAGCGGCTGATCAACAGCTTCACGGTCAACGAGACCTATTTCTACCGCGAGCAGCATCAGCTTGCCTGCCTCAGCAACTCCATCCTGCCGGACATCATCCGCGCGAAAGGCCCCGGCGATCGCATCCGCATATGGTCCATGCCCTGTTCAAGCGGCGAGGAACCCTACTCGATCGCCCTGTGGCTGCTTGAGAACTGGCACCTGGTGGATGCCTACAATATCGAGATCGTCGGCTCGGATATCGATACCGCCATCCTGCGACAGGCGGTTGACGGCTATTTCGGTCAGCGGTCCCTCTCGCGCCTTCCGGCGGATGTCCTCGATCGCTACTTCGAGCCGGAGAAGGACCAGCAGCGCCGCCTGATCGCGGACCTTCGCGAATCCGTGACCTTCGCCACGGCCAACATCATCGACCGGCAGAGCCTGGCATCGCTCGGGCGCTTCGACGTGATATTCTGCCGGAATCTTCTGATCTACTTCGACGAGGCGGCGCGCGAGACGGCGGCGCGCAACCTTCATGCATGCCTCTATCCCGGCGGCTATATCTGCCTTGGGCACACCGAATCGATGTCGCGGATCTCGCAGACCTTCGAGCCGGTGCGCTTTGCCGATGCCATCGTCTACCGGGGAACGAGAGGCGGATGAATGGATGAACTGATCACCCAGTTCGCCTCCGAGGCGCGGGAGCTGGTGCAGCAGGCGTCGGACGACCTGCTTTTCCTCGAACGGAGCCCGACCGGGCGCGAAAGGCTGGAAAGCGCCTTCCGCGCGATCCATACTCTCAAAGGCTCGGTCGCGCTCTTCGATTTCGGACCGATGCAGGAGGTGCTGCATCGCGCCGAGGACCTGCTTTCCCAGGCGCGCGCGGGGAAAATCCCGGTCGACGGCGAGCTCGTCGATCCCCTTCTCGCCGTGATCGCATGGGTCGATGACAGCATCGACGGCATAAAGCTGACGCAGCGCCTGCCGGAAGCGCAAGCAAGGCAGGCCCCGCGTCTCCTGCGCCTTCTGTCGGCCGACAGGACGCAGCCGCAGGTCGACACCCCGGACAGCGATGTCGTGGCGCCCGATCCGGACTGGGCCGCCGCCCTGCGCCAACGCGCCGTAACGTCCGGCGACGGCGAAGCCCTCGTCGCCATACGCTACGAGCCGCATCCCGAGTGCTTCTTCAGCGGCGACGATCCGCTGGCGACGATCCTGCGCCTGCCCGACATCCGGCACCTGGCGGTCTTTCAGAGGGAGCCTGCCCCCTCGCCGGAGAGTTACGATCCTTTCCGTTGCAATCTCGTGATCGAGGCCCTTTCGGCCGGCCCTCTTGGGGCCGTCGAGGCCATTTTCCGCCTGATCCCCGACCAGGTGAAGCTCGCGCCCCTCGGCCCGAAATCCGGCGGTGCAGGCCGGGCGGTCACCGGGGAGATCGCAGCCGCGCGGCAGGATTCGACGATGCGCGTGAACACGGCGCGGATAGACAGGCTCCTGGAGATCGCCGGAGAACTCATCACCGCGAAGAACGGCCTTGCCCCTCTTGCCGACGACGCCCGCATGTCCGGCGATGGCGCGCTCGCAAAGCGCATCGCGATGAGCCATGACGAAATCGAGCGTCTCGTTTCCTCCCTCTACGGCGCGGTGACGCAGGCGCGCCTCATCCCGCTCGAGCAGACGTTCCGCCGCTTCCCCCGCCTGGTGCGCGACACCGCGTCGAAACTCGGCAAGTCCGTCGACCTGATCATCGAGGGCGAAACCGTCGAGGCCGACCGCGAGATCGTCGAGGACCTCTACGAACCGCTGCTGCACCTGATGCGCAACGGCATCGACCACGGCATCGAGGCGGAGGCCGACCGGGTCCGGCAGTCCAAGCCCGCGCGGGGCCGCATCATGCTTCGTGCGCGCCAACGCGGCGACCGGATCGAGATCGAGCTGTCGGACGACGGCCGGGGCATGGACCCGCAACGCGTGAGGGAGACCGCGATCGCGCAAGGTCTTCTTTCGGAAAGCAGGGCGGCCGCCCTTTCCGAGCGCGAAATCCTGCAACTCGCCTTCGCATCCGGGGTCTCGACCGCCTCTGCGGTCACGGATGTATCGGGCCGCGGCGTGGGACTCGACGCCGTCCAGCGCGCCGTCCAGGCTCTGCGCGGGACGCTGGATCTGCGGAGCACCGCAGGCCAGGGCACATCCTTCGTCCTGACGCTGCCGGTCAGCTTCTCGATGACGCAGCTGATGGTCGTCGAGGTGAACGGCGAGCGATACGGCATTCCCATGTCGGATATCGTCGAAATCCACAAGCTGGATGCGAGCGCCATCCAGCCGATCAGGGCCGGCCGGGCCTTTGTCCTGCGCAACCGTACAATCCCCCTTATGCACCTCGCCGACCTGCTGAGAATAAAGGTGCCGGCGCCGGAGCACGGCGAGATCAAGGTCCTCCTCATGCGGGCGGCGGGAGATCTGATCGGCATTGCAATCGATACGATTGCCGAGCGCACGCAGACATTGACCCGCCCGCTCGCCGGCCTACTTAATGGAATACCCGGAATAGCAGGCACGACCCTGACCGGCGACGGCAAGGTGCTGCTGGTGCTGGATATGGAAGAGCTGCTCCAATGACGGTCACACTGGAGGCAAAGGCGATCGTCCTCAGCGGGACATGCGGTGTCGAAGAGGCCGAGGACCTGGTCGGCCTCCTTGAGGGCCATCCCGGCCTGCCGGTGGATATCGGGGCGGCCGGCACGATCCACACGGCCCTCTGGCAGGCCTTGATGACATTCAAGCCGCGCCTGATCGGGACACCAGCCTCATCGCACGGAGCGGATATCCTGCTCACGGCGGTGCGCGCCAGCCTTGAACGACGGTAAATCTTGCGGATAACCCGCAAGACAAATAGGTAGTAAGACGTTCGGGGCCTCAGGGCTGCGAAGGGTATTCGGAGTATGAGATGACAATCACAGTCCTGCTCGTGGACGATAGCAAACTGGCGCGGATCGTCGCGGGCAAGGCCATCGCGGCGCTGCAGCCCGACTGGCAGCGCGTGGAGGCCAACAGCGCGGCCGAGGCGCTGGCTATCGTCGGCGAGCGGCCGATCGATGTGGCGGTGCTCGATTTCAACATGCCGGACAAGGATGGCCTCGAACTGGCATCGGAGCTACGCGCGTTGCGCCCGCACATGCCGATCGCGGTCATCACGGCCAATGTCCAGGACGAGATCGTCGCCGGCGTTCGCGCGCTGAACGCCACCTTCGTTGCAAAGCCCGTCACGCAGGAAAGTCTCGGCGGGTTTCTCTCCGGCGCGGCGCTCCGCCTGAAAAAGGCCGGAGCATGAGCGCCAGCACCCTGGAACTGGATGAACTCGAACGCGACGCGCTGACCGAACTGGTCAATATCGGCGTGAGCCGCGCGGCGGCGAGCCTGCGCAAGATGGTCAACAGGCAGGTCATCCTGTCCGTGCCGTCGGTGGAGGTCGTGACCCGCCGCTCGGCCGCGTCCCTGATCGGCCAGCGCGAAAGCGAAGCCCTGATCGCGGTGCAGCAGCAGTTCGAGGGCCCTTTTTCCGGCCGCGCGCTCCTGATGTTTCCCGAGAGCAACGGCCTGTCGCTCATCCGCGCCATCGTCGGCGACGAGATGGACGAGGCCGACCTTATCGAGATGGAGGAGGAAGCGCTCGCGGAAACCGGGAACGTCATCCTCAACGGCTGTCTCGGCTCGATGGCGAACATGCTCCAGCACACGCTGAAGATGTCGCTGCCCAATGTCAGGCGCGGGGACAGCGCCCTGCTTTTCGAGACCCTCGTCAACGGCGGCGAAGAGAGCTTCGTGCTGTTTCTCTATATCAACTTCTCGGTCCGGGAACGGGACATTCGCGGCTATATCGCCATGATCATGGACCTGCCCTCGCTGACGAACCTCAAGCAGATCATCTCCGCATTCATCGAGCGCGTGATGATGGAAAACGAGTGAAGGGCGCGGATGCGTATCGGCGTTGTCGATGAGTAGGGATATTGACGATCAGGCCCGTCTCGAAGCCGAACTCGAACAGGCGCGCCGCCGCCTGCACCTGACTCTCGACGCGGCAGGGGCTTCCTGCGGGTGGGAATGGGATATTCCCGGCAGGAGGCTCGTCGCGGATGCGCGGTTCGCGGAGATCACGCTTCAGGACCCGGTCGATCTCGCCCAGGGCGTCACCCCCGATCGCTTCTTCCGTTCGATCCATCCGGAGGACCTCAAGCGCGTCAAGCTTGCGGTCGCCGGCATGCTGGCGGGCTCGGAGGTGTTCTCCAAGGAATACCGTCTCCTGAGGAATGACGGCGGATACCGCTGGGTCCATGCAAGCGGCCGCACGATCCTCGACGCGGATGACGAACCGGTGAAATTCACCGGCATACTGGTCGATATCACCGAGCAGAAGCGTATCACCGAGCAGTTGCGGATCGCCCAGTCCGCCGGAGGGATCGGGACCTTCGAGCATATCGTCGGATATGGGACGATCACGGTATCCGAGCAATTCTGCCGCCTGTTCGGCCTGCATCCGACGCGCATCCTCCCCATCCGGACCCTGAACGACCTCATCCATCCCGACGACGAGCGCGTGATCGATCTCACCGATCCCGACGGGTTGCAGAACGACAGGAACATCGAATTCCGCGTAAAGCGCGCCGACGACGGTATCGAACGCTGGCTGGCGCGCCGGGGCGAATATGTCGACGACATCGAGAGCAGCGGACGCCGTTTCGTGGGCGTGGTGTTCGATGTCACCGACACCAAGCGCGCCCAGGAAAACCTGAGCATCGCCAACAAGGCGCTGGCCGAGCTCGCCCGCGAGAGCATGCGCGAGCGCAACCGCGTCTGGAACAATTCGCGCGACCTGCTCGCGGTCCTCGGGACAGACGGCGTTTTTCGCGACGTCAGCCCGGCATGGGCCGAGATTCTCGGCCACGATCCCGACCAGGTCATCGGCCGCTCCCTGCTGGACTTTGCCTGGCCCGAGGACATCGACCTCGTCCGCACGGAAATGCGCAAGGCGGTCGAGAATGTCCACAATGACCTGGAAATTCGTCTTTCCCACCGGGAAGGAGCGCCCCGCACCATTTCGTGGAGAACGACGAGGGAAGAGGACCGGGTGTTTGCCTATGGCCGCGACGTGACGGTCGCAAGGGAGCAGAAGGCCATTCTCGAACACACGGAATCCCAGCTGCGCCAGGCGCAGAAAATGGAGGCCGTCGGACAGCTCACCGGCGGCATCGCGCATGACTTCAACAACATGCTGACCGGCGTGATCGGCGCGCTGGCGCTGATCAAGCGACGCATCGCGGCAAACCGCCTCGACGAACTGGACAAGTTCATCGACGCGGCGACCACGTCCGCCGAGCGGGCCGCGGCGCTCACGCACCGGCTGCTCGCCTTTTCCCGCAGGCAGCCGCTCGACCGCCAGGCCGTCGACGTCAATTCGCTCGTCGGCTCGATGGAGGATCTCTTCCGGCGGACCCTGGGCGAGCAGATCGAGCTGTTCACCCATCTTTCGGCAAACACCTGGTCGGCGGTGACCGATCCCAACCAGCTCGAAAACGCGATCCTCAACCTCGTGATCAATGCCCGCGACGCCATGCCGGAAGGCGGCAAGCTCACGATCGAAACCGACAACGCCGTTTTCACGGAAGCTGACCTCGCGCGGGGCGAGACCCTCAAGCCCGGAAGCTATGTCGTGCTGGCCGTCAGCGACACCGGCATCGGCATGTCCGAGGCGACGATCGAAAAGGCCTTCGATCCGTTCTTCACGACCAAGCCGATCGGCCAGGGGACGGGCCTCGGCCTGTCGATGATCTACGGCTTCGCCCAGCAATCGGGCGGCCATGTCACGATCTACAGCCGCGTCGGGCTCGGGACGACGATCAAGCTCTACCTGCCGCGGAGCATGGAGAGCACCGCGTCCAGCGACGAGGACGCCGACGCCAATGGCCCGACGCCCCGCGGCGAAGGCGAGACCGTCCTGGTGGTGGAGGACGACGCATCGGTCCGCATGCTGGTCGTCGATCTTCTCAAGGAACTGGGCTATCGCGTGATAGAGGCCGTCGACGGGGTCGAGGCGCTGCCGGTCATCGAGGGGAAGGCACGCATCGATCTGCTCGTCTCGGACGTCGGACTGCCGGGATTGAACGGCCGGCAGCTTGCCGAAATGGCCCTGGCGTCGAGGCCGTCCCTCAAAATCCTGTTCATCACGGGCTACGCGGCCACCGCCGCCTCGCGGACGGACTTTCTCGCGCCGGGCATGGAAATGATCACCAAACCCTTCGCCATCGACGCGCTGGCGCAAAAGGTGCGGGAGATACTGAACACCCGGCGGGATTGACCGGAGCGCCGGCTGTCAACAGGCCGGGAGATGGATGCGTGGGGCACTCCCGATCGATCCCCATACAGTTGGCGGCGTGGCGCAAAGGCCGCCTGCCCGCCTTCAACCCGCCCTGAACCGGTCGAACGCCGTCAGGCGGCGGATCGGCGGGTCGGCATCCCAGCGGTAGATCTCCCCGCGCAGGAAATGCAGCTCGCTGTCGAGATCTTCCTCGGCCAGTTCCACCCACCAGGATTTCGGCCGGCCATCGGAGCCGTCGGACCAGCGATAGCCGCGAGCTTTCAGATGATCCTTCATGTCGAAAGGGGCGTTCTCGGCATAGATGCGCACCCGGGATTTCCGGCTGGCCCGGCAGAGCTCCGCAAAGGGCGCGCCGGCCGTGCCGGACCGCACCTGGCCGAGCACCTCAAGCAAGGCGAAGCAGTCATCGACGGCGCGATGTCCTTCATGGAAATAGCCGGATTGTCCGATCAGGTAGCCGAGCTTGCTGCCTTCGAAGCCGCGAGCCGACCAATCGATCTCGGACACGGAGCAGGCCCAGGCCTTGTTGGCAAAGAGCGGTGAGAAAGCCTCGCAGAAGGGCCGATCGAAGCCGGCATTGTGGGCGATGATCAGTTCGGCCGGCGCGATGAGAGGCTCGAAGCCGGCGATATCGATCGTTTCCCCGGCCACCATCGCATCCGTGATGCCGGTGAGGCGGGTGATCTCGGGCGGGATGGCGACGGACGGCTGCCGCAGCCCGCCATAGACGCCCGTCACGTCGCCGATGCGCCCATCGTCGTCGAAGGTGAACGCGACGATGCCGATCTCGATGATTTCATCGCGGCGGTGGCTGAGGCCCGTCGTCTCGGTGTCGAGGATGATGCCCTTGCGCGGGAATTCCGGGCGCGGCCGTTCGATGACCGGACGGGGCCTCAGCCTGCGCAGGATGCGATAGTTGCCGATGGCCTCCAGACGGCCGGCCATCGCTTCATGATCGACGGGCGGCTCGCTCGCGTTCTTTCGTGCCTGGCGCCGTCGTGCGGTGACATCGGGCGTCCGCGCCGGGGCCGCCGGAGCAAAGAAATCGAGTTGCGACTGCATGCGGTCCTGTTCATGGCATCGGGAATCGAGCCGGCTGCGTCAAACATAAGGGCCGGGCAACGGCGCGGCAATCCCGGCACACGACTATGCACCGGTATCGGCCGTGCCCGCTTTGCCGATGCCGGTGGAAGGGACGGCCGGCATCCCACCCGAACCTGCCCGGCAGGCGCCACCTGGCAATGGTCAGAAAAAAGCTTCCCGCCCGGGCATATTGACTTATATAGGCTGGACACGACCATCAGGCATGAGCGTCGCTGAA
>JAEWKP010000283.1 GCA_023393655.1 Pseudomonadota bacterium
GGGCAGGACGAGACGGCGGTTCACGGAGAATTTCCCGGGCAGGCGGCCACAGCCGCTAGACAGCGATTTTTCCATGCATCGGCCGGATCCAAAAACCGGTTCCCACTTTTCGGACCGATGCCTAGAAGCATGCGACGATGGCGGCGATCAGACCGTCGGTGAAGAGCCGGTCGCCTTCGCGCCACCAGAGCAGCAGGCCGGTGAGGAACAGGGCGAAAAAGCCTCCGCCGATCAGCATGAGGCCAAGCCGGCTCGAAGAGCCGGCCTCCGTCTGCGTTGTCTCGTCTGCCTGCGACATGGGCACAACCTAGCGCCGGATCACGCCGTCCGAAAGCCGGCGGCGTGACGCAGGGGCTCACGATGCAGCGATGCGCACTGAAGAGGGCGCATCGCCGGCTTTCTGCTTATGCCGGTATCCGGTCGCTCACTTCACCGGGAAGGTCAGCGGGGAATAATCTGTGACCGGGCGCTTCACCCAGTCATTGCCGGGAGCCGCCGCTTCCGTGCGCTTCTGGCCTTCATGGAGGCGCAGGGCCGCAGCCGGGTAATCCATGGTCAGGACGGTACCGTCACGCACGACGAGCTTGCCATCGACATAGACGCGGTCGACGGCGCGTTCGGCGGCGGCATAGACCATGCTGCGCACGGGGTCGCGGCGCGGCTGCATCATCGGGTGCTTGAGGTCGACCATGACGAGGTCGGCCTTGCAGCCCGCTTCGAGCCGCCCGATATCGTCGCGCCCGAGCGCAGCGGCGCCGGCCGTGGTCGCGGCCTCGAAGATATCGGTGGTGGTCAGCGTGCGCGGGTTCTCCGCCATCATGCGGGCGACGTAGCCGACATGGCGCATCTCCTCGAGCATGTTGTGCGGATAGGTGTCGGTGCCCATGCCGATGCGGACGCCGGCGCGGCGATAACGGCCGAAATCATCGAGCGCGATACCCCGGCGCATGAAGACTGTCGGGCAATGGGCGACGATCGTATCAGTCTCGGCCAGCAGCGCGAGATCGCGGCGGCTGTGCCAGGCGACGCGCGGGTAGTCGTCCAGGAAGATGCCGTGGCCGACGATGCTGGTCGAGCCGAGCACGCCGAGCTTCTCCAGCCACTGGATCGGCGTCACGCCATGACGGCGGGTGATCTCGTGGAATTCGACCGTCGACTGGGCCGCATGGATCTGCCAGGGCAGGCCACGGCGTTTGGCTTCGGCAAAGCTGTCCTTGATGAGGCCTTCGCTGCAGGTGTCGATCTGTGCGGGACAGACCATGCCGAAGAGACGGCCCGACGGATGCTTCTGTGTCTGCTCGATGACGTCGAATGCCGTCGCCATGGCCGCGGCACCGGCCTTCTCGTCCCACTCGTATTCGACGACATGGCCGTTCTTCGTGTACCAGCGGGCCGAGCGGAACATCGGCGAGACGCAGACGCGCAGGCCGCTATTGGCGGCGAGATCGAGCCAGCCGGGATGGGCGACCGAGAGATCGGCGAGTGTGGTCACGCCGGAGAGCAGCAGTTCCGAATAGGCGACCTGCACGCAATCCGGCACCGCCTCGGCATCGGGCCGCAGGATCGGCATGAATTCGTAGAGCGACGAGTTATAGAGCGCAGGCGAACCGAGCTCGTCGAGGAAGCCCTTGTTCAACGCCTCGCTCGAGGGGTGGGAATGGATATTCACGAGGCCGGGCATGACCATGCGCCCGCTGCCGTCGACGGTCTCGTCGGCCTGCCCCTCGTAGCGGGGTCCGACGAAGCGCAGCGTGCCGTCCTCGAAGGCGACATCGGCTCCGTGCAGATAGACATGC
This sequence comes from Pseudomonadota bacterium, assembly GCA_023393655.1. Taxonomy (GTDB): domain Bacteria; phylum Pseudomonadota; class Alphaproteobacteria; order Rhizobiales; family Beijerinckiaceae; genus Allobosea. Next base: position 1,797 of record JAEWKP010000283.1, read on the forward strand.
CGGGAGGCTTCCGCATCCCAGGCGACAACGACTTCGGCATTCTTGATGACCGTGATCGTCATGATGTTTCCCTTCCTCCCACAGGCATAGAAAAAGCGCCGCCCGGCGCACCCCGCGCGGCGCCCCAGAAACTCAGCGCTTGAGCTTGAGGTCGAGCCCCTTGTAGAGGCCGGCTCCATACAGGCCGTGGGCACGCACACCCTCGAGCCGGTCGGTCGCGACAACCCAGAGCGGCTGCGAGACCAGCGGTACCCAGACATTCGCCTCGGTGAGCTGGGTCTGAACCTCGGCCAGCACCTGCTTGCGCTTGTCGGCGTCAGTTGCCGTTGCGGCAGCCTTGAGCAGCTCGTCCGTCTTGGGGTCCTTCCAGTTCATCCGGTTCGGCGTCGGAACCTGCTGGCTGCGGAAATAGAGGCTCATCGCCTCCGTCGCCGTCACGTAAGGGTAGGACATCAGGAAGGCGTCGAATTCCTGCGTCGCCAGCTTGCCCCAGGCGACGGTCGCGTCCCAGAGCTGGATCTTCATGTCGATGCCGACCTTGCGCAGATCCGCCTGCATCGCCTCGGAGATGCGCGGGTTGGAATCGTTGCGGATGCCGTAGACGGTGAAGGTCGCCTTCTGACCGTCCTTCTCGCGGATGCCGTCGGCGCCCGGCTTCCAGCCGGCCGCGTCGAGCAGCTTGGCGGCGCCGGCCGGGTCATATTTCGGCATCTTGTCGGCCGAGGACTTGTCGTAATCGAGCACGGCCGGGTTCAGCAGCGAGGGCAGGGTCTGCCCCTTGCCGAAGAAGATCGCCTTGGCGATCGCCTCCTTGTTGGTCGCCATGTTGGCGGCCTCGCGGATGGCCTTGTCCTTCGCGACCGGCTTGTCGACCTTGAAGCCCATGAAGACGTCGTAGATGTAGTTGTCCTGCCGCTGCACCGTCATGCCGGGGATGCGCTGCATCGTGTCGAGCGCGATATACGGCATGTAATAGGTCACGTCGGCCTGCTTGGCCTGGATCGCCGCCATCAGCGTGTTCGACTCGGGGATGACCTTCCAGACGACCTCGTCGATCTGCGGCTTCGGGTTCTTGTAGATCGGCGGGCCCCAGGCGTAATGCGGGTTCTTCTTGAGCACGAGCTCCTGGCGCGGGGTCCATTTCGACCAGCAATAGGGGCCGGTGCCGTTGAAGCCCTGCACGCCGAAATTCGGGCCGAGCTTCTCGACGGTCGCCTTGTCGACCACCGAGGCGAAGGAGAGCGCGAGCTGGAACATCAGGTCGCTATAGGGCTCCTTCAGTTCGTAGATCAGCGTGGAATCGCCGTCGGCACGGATGTCCTTGACCGGGCCGGCGCGGAAGGAGACCGGCGACTTGTTGGCCGGGTCGGTCCAGCGCTTGAGCGAATAGACGACGTCGTCGACTGTCATCGGCCGGCCGTCGCAGAACTTCACGTCCTTGCGCAGCTTGAAGGTGTAGGTCTTGCCGTCGGGCGAGATCGTCCAGCTCTCAGCCAGGCCGGGCTTGATCGTCTTCATGTCGAAATCGACCGTCACCAGCGTGTCGGCGAGCATGTACATGACCTCGGCCGCCGCCGTCGCGGTCGAGCGGATCGGGTCGTAATTATCGGCATCGATGATGCGCAGGATCGTGAGCGGCGCCTTCTGCTGGGCCACCGCGGGCACCGTGGCAAAGGTCGCGGCGGCGGCGCCGGCGAGCAGCAGAGTTGACAGTTTCAGCATCGAGCAAATCCCCTTTTTTCGCTTCTTGGTTGATATCGGCTGCTATTTGCGCAGCTTCGGATCGAGGGCGTCCCGCAGGGAATCGCCGAGCACGTTGAAGGCGAGCACCACCGCGAAGATCACCAGGCTCGGCAGAACCGAGACATGCGGCGCGAAGAACAGGAAGTTGCGCCCGTCCGCCGCCATGGCTCCAAGCTCGGCCGTCGGCGGCTGGGCGCCCAGGCCCAGGAAGGACAGCGCCGCACCGAGCAGGATGACCTGGCCGAAGCGCAGGGTGATGAAGACGAACATCGCCGAGAGGCAGTTCGGCAGGACATAGCGCAGGATGATGCGCAGGTCGCTCAAGCCCAGCGAGCGGGCCGCCTCGATATAGCCCTGCTGCAGCACGACCAGCGCCGAGCCGCGCACCACGCGCGCCATCAGCGGCACGGTCGCGATCGTCAGCGCGATGATCACCGCAGGCAGGCCCGGCCCGAAGATCGCGGCGATGGCGAGGCCGAACAGGATCGCGGGGAAGGACAGGAGGATGTCCATGAACCGCATCAGCACGCCCGATGCCTTCGGATAATAGGCAGCGGAGAAGCCGACGATGCCGCCGATCGTGCAGCCGAAGACGACGGAGGCGAGGCCCATCAGCAAGCTCGTGCGCAGTCCGAAGAGCAGCCGCGTGATCATGTTGCGGCCCTGCCCGTCGGTGCCGAGCAGGCCCATCTCGCCCGGCGGCTTCAGCGTGTTGGCGAGGTCGTTGCCGAAGGGGTCGGTCGGCGCGAGCCAGGGCGCGAAGGTCGCACAGAGGACGGCGAGGACGACAAGCGCCAACGCGACGCAGGAGCCGACGTCGGAGAGCAGCATCCTGAGCACGGTCTTCCGGCGGACGGGCGCGGCGGCGGCGAGGCTCACGGCGGCCTCGACCGTGCTGGCTCCCTGCTGCAGCGCATCAGGTTCGAGCTTCATGGGCGAACTCATCAGGTGCCCCTCACGCGTGGATCGAGCACGGCATAGAGGACGTCCACCGCGAGATTGACCAGGATGAAGCCGAGCGAGAGCATGATGATCGTGCCCTGCGCCATCGGCAGGTCGCTCGACAGGATGGCGCCGACCGCGAGCCGGCCGATCCCGGGCCAGGAGAACACGGTTTCGGTGACGACGGCACCGCCGAGCAGGAAGCCGATCTGCAGGCCGATCAGCGTGACGACCGGGACGAGCGCATTGCGCAGGGTGTGACGCAGCACGACCCTGGCCTCGCCCAGCCCCTTGGCGCGGGCGGTGCGGACATGGTCGGCGCCGAGCTCGTCCAGCACCGAGGTGCGGGTCATGCGGGCGACCGGGCCGACGAAGACGCCGCCGAGCGTGATCGCCGGCAGGATGATCCCCTGCAGCCCCTCCCAGGTCCAGAGCGGGCCCACGCGGCCCGTGAAGGGCAGGATCGGGTATTTGAAGCCGAAGAGCCAGATCAGCCCGAGGCCGAGGAAGAAGACCGGCAGCGAGACGCCGGCGACCGAGACCGCCATGATCGCGCGGTCGATCAGCGAGCCCCGGTAATAGGCGCCGACGGTGCCGAGGAACATGCCCAGCGGAATCGCCCAGACCAACGAGGCCAGCATCAGCTCGAGCGTCGGGCCGATGGTGTTGCCGAGTTCCTGCGTGACCGGCACGTTATTGATGATGGAGACGCCGAGATCGCCCTGCGCCAGGCGCCCGATATAGATCGCGAACTGCTTCCACAGCGGTTCGTTGAGCCCCAGCTCCTGACGAATGGCCTCGACCACATCCTGGGTCGCGTTCGGGCCGGCACGGACCTGTGCCGGGTCCGTCGGCACCACCTGCATCAGCAGGAAGCCGATCAGCAGAACGCCGAGCAGGACCGGCAGGACCAGCAGCAGCCTTTGCAGCGTATGTTTGAGCATCGCGGCGGTCCCGACCTATTGCGCGGCAGCCGCGAATTGACCGTGGCGGTCGAAGACGACCTCGCCGCCGAGCAGGGTCAGGTCGCAACGCACATCGTTCTCGACCTCACCGACAGGGATCGCGAAGATGTCATGCGAGAGCACGGCGATATCGGCGAGCTGGCCCGGAACCAGCCGGCCGACCCTGTCCTCGGCAAACTGGGTATAGGCACCAAGCAAGGTATAGGCGTGGACCGCCTCCTCCATGCTCAGCTTCTCGGCCCCGCCGATCTCGGTGTGGCGCTTGGTCTGGCGGGTGACCATGGTGAAAAGGTTCTTGAACGGATCGGTGGCGCAGACGGGGGCATCCGAGCTCGCCGCCGCATGCAGCCCTCCATCGAGCCATTTGCGCATCGGATAGGAAGCGCCGGCGCGCTCCTCGCCCAGATTGATCACGTAGAGATCGCCGAATTCGTAGATGAAGGCCGGCTGCGGCACCGGGTCGATGCCGGCAGCGGCCATGCGCGCGAGCTGGCCGTCGGTGAGGAAGCCGCAATGCTCGATGCGGTGGCGGCGACCCTTGATCGGGTGCGCGGGGCTGTCGGCCTTCTCGATGCCGGAGAGCACCTGCTCGATCGCGGCATCGCCGATCGCGTGGATCGCGAGCTGGTATCCGAGCTCATGATAGTGCCGGAGATAGCGATGCATGTCGGCATCGGAATAGATGAAGATGCCGCGATTGTCGGGATCGCCGACAAGGTAGGGCTCGCTCATCGCGGCGGTCAGACCGCCGGCACTCCCATCGCCGAAAACCTTCATCGCACCGTAGCGCAAGAGGCCGGTCTCGCGGCCGAAACGGTAACCCGCCGCATGGGCCTCGTCGCCGATGCCGTCGGCATTTCCGTAAATGCAGACCCAGGTGCGGACCGGCAGCGTGCCGGCACGCGCGACCTCCTCATAGGCCTCGATCTCGGCCATACCGGCGCCCATGCCGACGCCGGCATCCATCACGCTGGTGAAGCCCTGCGCGAGCATGTAGTGCCCGGCCTTCTCGATCGCGGCCTTCAGTTCGGCGGCGCTCGGGCGCGGCATCGCCTGGACGATCAGGCGCATGGCGCTCTCGGCGAGCAGGCCGGTCAATTTGTTATCGCGACGCTCGATCAGGCCGCCATCGGGGCTCGGCGTATTGTGGCCGATGCCGGCCTCCGCCATGGCCCGGCTGTTGACGACGCCGACATGGCCGCAGGTGCGCTTGATATAGACGGGATTGTCCGGCGAAACGCGGTCGAGTTCCTCGGCCGTCGGGTGCCGGGCCTCGGCGAGTTCGTTATGGTCGTAGCCGCGACCGGTGACCCATTCGCCGGGCTTCTTGCCCTTGACCGCCACGGCGATGCGGCGCAGGACCTCGTCGATGCTGTTGACGCCCTCCTCGGGGCGCAGATTGACCTCGCTCATGGCGAGACCGAGCGGCAGCAGATGCATATGCGTGTCGTTGAGGCCGGGAATGGCGACGCGCCCGGCGAGGTCCACGACCCTGGTATCGGGTCCCTGGAATGCGGCGATCTCGGCGGCAGAACCCGCCGCCAGCACCTTGCCGCCACCAATCGCCAGGGCTTCCGCGAAGCCTTCCGCCAAACCGCAGAAGATGCGGCCATTCAACAAAACAGTCTCGGCTTGCGTCATGGACCCGGCTTACCTTGCTTTCCCTGTTGAATTCTCGCCGCGGGGCATTGGCGAAGCGGTAGTGTTCGGCAAGCATCTTCCGTCACATGGAAACGAAACACCGCTTCCCTGCAGCCCTATCGTATCGAATGGGGATTTTAGTCTGAACGGTGCGCTCTGATCGCGAAAACTATGCCACTCCGCCGGTTCCCCATGACACTATTTTCTTATGGCTTTCCGGCAGCATTGCTCAGAATATTGAACATGGCAAGGGCCGCGAGCAGGCGCGCCCTGCATGACGCGCAGGAAAGACAAGGCGCGCGGAATGGGGAAACGGAGCGACAATGAGTTTTGATGTCGGCGGAAGGCTGAAGGAAATCAGGCTTACGGCGGGGCTTTCCCAGCGCGAGCTCGCAGCACGCTCCGGTGTGACCCATAGCCTGATCTCGCTGATCGAGCAGAACCGGAACAGCCCGTCGGTTGCATCCCTGCGCAAGATCCTCGACGGCATCCCGATGAC
>JAEWKP010000325.1 GCA_023393655.1 Pseudomonadota bacterium
GCGGCCGTCCCGCAGGAGGACGACATCGTCACCGCCGCCACCAATCTCGTCCGCCGCGGGGAAGCCTGATGCCCATCGAGGTCATCCTTCCCAAGGTCGACATGGACATGGAGTCGGGCACGATCGAGGCCTGGCATGTCAAGGAAGGCGACCAGGTCCGCCAGGGCGACACCATCTTCGAGATCGGCACCAACAAGGCCGTGATGGAGGTCGAGGCCCCCGCCACCGGCGCGATCCGGAACATCAAGGCCGAGACCGGCGTGCCGATCTCGGTGGGAACCCCCGTTGCGTGGATCTACCTCGACGGGGAGGCCGCCACCACACCGTCCGAGCCGGCAGCCGCTGCGGCTACCGTGGCGGCTGCCACATCCGTTTCGCAGACCGAGGCGCCAGCCGCTCCGGCTATTGCAGTCGCACCGGCCTCGTCAGGCCTGCGCGCGACCCCGCTCGCCCGCCGCATCGCGCGCCAGAACGCCCTCGACCTCAAGACCGTGGCCGGCACCGGCCCGCGTGGACGCGTCAGTGAAGCCGACGTGAAGCGCCATCTGGAACAGCGTCCGCGCTGCGCTCCGGCGCAGGAAGCGCGCCCCGCACCAGCCGCATCAGTAAATGCTTCCGAAGGCCGTCTGCAGCCCTTCTCCGCCATCCGCCGCATCGTCGCGAACCGGCTCTCCGAGAGCATGCGCACCGCGCCGCATTTCTATCTGACGTCCGAGATCGAGATGAGCGCCGCGCGCGACCTGCTCGGCCGCCTCGCCAGGCGGCACGAACGCATCGGAGCGCCCAAGCCCAGCCTCACCGTGCTGACCGCCCGCGTTGCCGCCCGCATCCTGCGCGACCATCCGGTGATCAACGCCTCCACGGAAGGCGAGGCGACCCGCTTCCACGAGCGCATCGATATCGGCATCGCCATGGAGCGCGACGGCGACCTCGTCGTGCCCGTGCTGCGCGATGCCGGGAGCATGGACATGCCGGCCATGACCCGCGAATTCGCGCGGCTGCGCGAGGGCATGGCGAAGCGCACGCTGACGTCGGCCGAGCTCGGCGGCGGCACCTTCACCATCTCCAATCTCGGCATGTACGGCGTCGATTCGTTCACCGCGATCATCAACCCGCCCCAGGGCGCGATCCTCGCGGTTGGCCGTACCGTCGACAAACCGGTCGGGCGCGAGGGCCAGATCGTGCTCCGGCCAATGGCGAACTTCACGCTGTCCTCGGATCATCGCATCGTCGACGGCGTCGCGGCAGCCCGTTTCATGGCCGATCTGCGCGAGGCCCTTGAAAACCCGGAGCTGCTCCTGTGAAGGAAGATGGTAGCCGGTCGCCAGATCGCGGATGACCGGCACGAGACGACCTGACATGACGACCAGACACGAAGATCGGCCGGCGCATTTGGCGTAAAGGTCGGCATCGCGACAACGGAGGAGACAAGATCATGACCCTGACACGCCGCCACTTTACCCGGCACGGCCTGATGATGACGGCCGCCGCCGCCCTGCTCGCCACCGCACCCGCCTTCGCACAGGCGCCCTCGGGCAAGCTCGTGCTCTACACCTCGCAGCCCGAGAAGGACGCGGCCCAGACCGTCGCCGCCTTCAAGAAGGCCTATCCCAATGTCGAGGTCGATATCTTCCGCTCCGGCACGACCGAGGTGATGGGCAAGCTCGCCGCCGAGATCTCGGCCGGGCAGCCCGGCGCCGACGTGCTGCTGATCGCCGATGCAGCGAGCATGGAGATCCTGAAGGGACAAAAGCAGCTCCTCGCCTATCCCGGCGCCAAGACGGACGGCCTCCAGCCCGGCTCATTCGACGCTGACAAGACCTATTTCGGCTCGAAGCTGATCACCACCGGCATCGCCTACAACACCGCCGCCAAGGAGAAACCGACCTCCTGGACCGATCTCGACAAGCCCGGTTACAAGGGCCAGATCGCGATGCCGAGCCCGCTCTATTCCGGCGCGGCGGCGATCATGCTCTCGACCATGACGGCCCGTCCCGATCTCGGCTGGAAGCTGTTCGAGGGCCTGAAGGCCAACGAGGCCGTCGCCGTGCGCGGCAACGGCGCCGTGCTCAAGGCCGTCGCCACCGGGGAGAAGTCCTATGGCGTGCTGGTCGATTTCATGGCCTATAACGCCAAGAAGCAGGGCTCGCCGATCGACTTCGTCTTTCCGAAGGAAGGCGCCCCGGCCGTGACCGAGCCCGTCGCCATCGTGAAGACGACCAAGAACGAGGCCGCCGCCAAGGCCTTCGTCGACTTCATCCTGTCCGATGACGGGCAGAAGCTCGCGCTGGCCATGGGCTATATCCCGGCCAAGCCGAGCATCGGCACGCCCTCCTGGCTGCCGGCAGGCACCAAGATCAACGTCATGACCTCGAACATCGCCGCCGTGGTCAAGGCGACGGAGGCCGACAAGGCCCGCTTCGCGACCATGTTCGGCAACTGAGCCGTAGACGGGTGCGCATGTCTATCGCCGACCCCGCGACGCTGCGCACGCGCGTCGAGGAGACGGGCCTCCTCTGGGGGCTCGTCGGCCTCGTCGCGCT
>JAEWKP010000155.1 GCA_023393655.1 Pseudomonadota bacterium
TCGTCGATGTCCGTGACCCGCGCGCCGACGAGGCGGCGGCCAACGCCGCGTCCCAGCCGTCTGGGGACGAATACCTGCCTGATGCCGAGCCGCTGTTCGACGATGCCGAGCCGGATTTCGACGGCATCGATTTCTGACCCCTTCGAGGAGTATTTCCCATGCGCGACATGATGGGCTTGATGAAGCAGGCTCAGCAGATGCAGCAGAAGATGGCCGACATGCAGGCCGAGCTCGACGCGATCGAGGTCGAGGGCGGGGCCGGCGGCGGCATGGTCACGGTGACGATGACGGCCAAGGGTGCGCTCAAGGGCGTCAAGATCGATCCGAGCCTGATGGTGCCGGACGAGCGCGAGATTCTCGAGGACCTGATCGTCGCCGCTGCGAACGACGCCCGCACCCGCGGCGAGCGCGTCATGCAGGAGCGCATGGCCGAAATCACCAAGGGCCTGCCGATCCCGCCGGGCATGAAGCTGTTTTGATCGTGATGCGAGCCGCCCATTGTCATCCCGGGGCTTCGCGTAGCGAAGAACCCGGAACCCATGACTGGGCGAGCCCGATCGTTACAACGCGTCCTGCTGCGCTCATCCAGTCGTGGGTTCCGGGTTCGGCCTGCGGCCGCCCCGGAATGACAAGGTAGCGCCATGTCCCGCGCCATCGCCGGTCCCGAGATCGAGAGGCTGATCCAGCTCCTGGCCAAGTTGCCGGGGCTCGGGCCGCGCTCGGCCCGGCGTGCGGCGCTACATCTCGTCAAGAAGCGCGAGCAACTGCTCGGCCCTCTCTCGGAAGCAATGGCGGTGGCGCGCGAACGCATCGTCGTCTGCGCCCGCTGCGGCAATGTCGATACCAGCGACCCCTGCGGCCTCTGCACCGATCCGCGCCGCGACGATTCACTGATCGTCGTCGTCGCCGATATCTCCGACCTCTGGGCACTGGAGCGCTCGGGCGCGGTCTCCGGCCGCTACCATGTGCTGGGCGGCGTGCTCTCGGCGCTCGATGGCGTGCGCCCTGAGCATCTCTCGCTCGACGCGCTGGTGGCGCGCGCTTCCGATCCGACGGTGAAGGAGGTCATCCTCGCGCTCAGCGCTACGGTCGACGGCCAGACCACGGCGCATTTCATCACCGATCTCCTGGCCCATCTGCCGGTGAAGGTGACCAGGCTCGCCCATGGCGTGCCCGTCGGCGGCGAGCTCGACTATCTCGACGACGGCACGCTGGCCGCCGCCATCCGCCAGCGCACGGGCTTCTGAACCCGTCTCAGAACTTGTAGGCGACGCTGGCGCGGGCGCTGTGGCTCGACAGCTTCTGCGAGCCGGTCAGGCCGGCAAAGGCGCCGGAGCTGGCGAAGCGGTTCCGGCCGAAATCGGTGTAGCGGTATTCGGCGCCGAGGATCAGATGGTCGGTGAAGGCGAAATTGACGCCGGCGCCGACATTCCAGCCGGTGCGGGCGCTGGTCAGCCGTTCGCCGAAGCCTGCGCCGGGCGCGAAGATGCGCCGCTCGTATTCGGTGAAGGAGACACCGCCGGTGCCGTAGACCATCCAGCGGTCGAAGGCGAGGCCGAGGCGGGCGCGGGCCGAGCCCTGCCAGTCCTGGCTGACGCGGGCGGAGAGGCCGATTCCGTCGAACCGGCTGCGGCTGTTCAGCGCTTCGACATCGCCCTCGATGCCCAGCACGATGCCGCCGAGCTGATAGTTGAAGCCGGCATGGGCGCCGCCGAAGGCCGAATCCGCGCCGACGCGGAAGCTGACGGGTGCGAAGGCCCCTCCGGGCGCACTCATCCGCACGCGGCTGTCGCCCCAGGCATAGCCACCCTGTAGACCCGCATAGAAACCGGTCCAGGAATAGAACGCCGGCAGGTCCGGGGCCGGCGGTAGCGCGACCTTGCTCAGGTCGGCTGCTCCGGCCGCGCCCGACAGCAGGATCGCGAGGGCCGTCAGGCCGTTTCTGAAGAGCTTCGTCATCGGGCTTTCCGCTGGATGGAACAGCGTCGGCCGCTCGCGGCCGCGCCCCGTCATAACGAAGCATTAAGGTTAACAATCGGCTAAACCGGTCCTTGTCCAGCCTGTTGCCGGAACGATTGCGGACGCAGCCGGTTGCCCCCAAGCTGCGATGGCAACACTGGCGGAGCGTGAATTCCGACATGGCATTCTTCAAACGGATCACGGGCGCGGCCGGGATCGGGGTCGCGCTCGGCTATCTGTCGGGCGTGGTGGCCAACAAGCTCGGGCGCCGTCGGGAGGAAGCGGTGCGCGGCCGGCTGGCCAGGACGCCGCTGCAGATGACCTGGCTCGGCTGGAAGGACGTGCTCCTGCGCTTCATCGGCAATGTCGCCGAGAACCGCCTCTCCTCGCTTGCCGGCGCGGTCGCCTTCTTCACCCTGCTCTCGCTGGTGCCGGCCTTGTCGCTGCTGGTCACGATCTACCGCTATTTTACCGACCCTGCGACCATCGCCGAGCAGCTCGACACGGTCACGACGATGTTTCCGCAGGCCGCGCGCGAGCTCATCCACGAGCAGGCGATGCGGCTCTCGGCCCAGTCCGGCTTTGGTCTGTCGCTGACCTTCTATGTCAGCCTGGGTGTCGCGACCTGGTCGGCCAACGCCGCGGTGAAGGCGCTCTTCGATGCGTTGAACATCATCTATCGCGAGGCCGAGAAGCGCAGCTTCCTCAAGCTCAACGCGATCTCGCTGTTCACCACGGTGAGTGGCGTCGTCCTGCTCACGGCCGCCCTGATCGCGATTGCCAGCCTGCCGGTGGTGACCGCGCTTTTCCCCTTCCATTCCGAGCTCGAACGGCTGATCCGGCTCGTCCGCTGGCCGTCCTTCTTCGTCATGGCGACGCTCTCGATCGCTGTTCTCTATTGGATCGGCCCGAGCCGCGAGCGCATGCGTTTCATCTGGGTCATGCCCGGCGCGATCGCTGCGGCCCTGCTCTGGGGCGCGGCCTCCTACCTGTTCTCCTGGTATGTCTCGACGCTCGGCAACTACACGGCGGCCTATGGCTCGCTTGCGACCGTCGTCGTGTTGATGACCTGGCTCTGGCTCTCGGCGACGATCGTGCTGGCGGGGGCAGAGCTCAATGCCGAGCTGGAACACCAGACGGAGCATGACACCACCACGGGTCGGCCGAAGCCGCTCGGCCAGCGCGGCGCCACGATGGCCGACCGTGTCGGTCCGGCAAGGGCGGAGTGATGCTCGACCCCCGGACCACGCGCCAGGATGATCTGCGCACCGGCAAGGGGCCGTGGCACCCGCTTCTGCAACGCCCGATGGGACGAGAGCTTGAAGCGGATACGCGCTGCGATGTCGCGATCGTCGGCAGCGGCATCACGGGCGCGCTGGCCGCCGAGCACCTCACGGCGATGGGCTGCGATGTCGTGCTGATCGACCGTGAGCGCGAAGGCTTCGGCAGCACGGCAGCCGCGACCGCGATGCTGCAATGGGAGATCGACCTCAGATTGTCTCAGCTCGCGGCGCTCTACGGCTTTGCCGCCGCTGCCGAGGTCTATCGCTTGAGCTTCCAGGCCGTCGAGGGCTTGCGCGATCTGGTCGGCGAACTCGCGCTGCCCTGCGGTTTCGCGCCCCGCCAGACCGTCTACCTCGCAGCGGGCGAGAGCGGTCCGCGCGAATTGCTGGATGAGATGACGGCACGCGAGCGGGCCGGCCTTCCGGGCAGCTTCGTCGAGCACGCGGCCTTGCGCGCGGTCTTCGGCTTCGACCGGGCGGCGGCCATCGTCTCGCCGGGCTCGGCCGAGGCCGATCCGCTCAGCCTCTGTCATGGACTCCTCGCGACAGCGGTGCAGCGGGGAGCGAGGCTCATCCGCGACGAGGCCGTGGCTTTCGATGGCGCCGGCCGCTCGGCCGCCGTCACCCTCGCCAGCGGGCGGGTGGTCGAGGCCGACCGGATCGTGCTCGCCACCGGCTATCTCATGCCCGATATCGTCAGCGACGACCTGCACCGTGTCGCGTCGAGCTGGGCGATCGCGACGGTTCCGCAAGCGCCGCAGGCGCTCTGGCCCGGCCCGGCGCTCGTCTGGGAGGCATCGGAGGATTACTGCTACTGCCGCACGACCACGGATGGCCGCATCGTCTTCGGCGGCGAGGACGAGGATTTCGACGATCCCGACCGGCGCGAAGCGCTCGGCCCGGAAAAGGCGAAGGCCTTGCAGGCGCGCCTGCAAGGCCTGGTCCCGCAGGCCAGCCTCGCTCTTGATCATGCCTGGTCGGGAGCCTTCGGGCAGACCGAGGATGGCTTGCCGTTGATCGGGCGCGTCCCGGGCCAGCCGCGCCTGCTCGCGGCCTATGGCTATGGCGGCAACGGCATCACCTTCAGTTTCCTGGCCTCGCGATTGATCGGGGCGCTGGTCGAGGGGCGCGAGGAAGGCTGGTTCCGCCATTTCGCCATCGATCGGCCGCGCCCCGGCTGAGCGCGCGTCATTGCAACCTTGCAATCACGGCCTTGCCGGCCGGGTGGGCGACAAGATCGGGCGGAAGCACCATTTTACGAGCGGCGGCTTGAAGGGCCGCCGCGAAAGGATGTCCCATGGTCGCAACTGCCGAACGGGCGGCCCCCGCCGCCACGCTCGAAGCCCACAGGGCGCCGGTCTTCATCGGCGCTGTGACGCTGCGGGTGCACGATCTCCCGGCTCTCACAGCCTATTACCGCGACGCGATCGGCCTCGGCCTGATCCGCCAGGATGCGGCGAGCGCCGATCTCGGCGTCGGCGGGCAGGTTCTCGTCCGGCTGGTGGCCGGCGCGGCCCGGCCGACCTCCACCACCGGCCTGTTCCATCTCGCCATCCTGTTGCCGTCGCGGCGCGATCTCGCCAACTGGCTGAAGCATGCCGCCGTGACGCGCATTCCGCTTGAAGGCGCCTCCGACCATCTCGTCAGCGAGGCGCTCTATCTCTCCGATCCCGAAGGCAACGGCATCGAGATCTATCGCGACCGCAAGCGTGGGGAATGGCCGCGCAAGCCCGATGGCAGCATCGCCATGGCGACCGAACGGCTCGATCTCGACAAGCTCCTGAGCGAAGCCGACGACGCGGCCTATGCCGGCATGCCGGAGGGTACCGGGATGGGGCATATCCATCTGCGCGTCGGCGACACGGCTGCGGCGGAAGCCTTCTACCGCGACCTCATCGGCTTCGACCTGATGGTGCATTATCCCGGCGCGAGCTTCCTCGCCAGCGGCGGCTATCACCATCATATCGCCGGCAATATCTGGGGCAGCCGCGGCGCCGGTCCGCGTCGGCCCGGCGAGGCCGGGCTCGACCGTTTCGAACTGGTCGCGCGTGACGAGGCGGATTTCGCCGCGATGCGCCAGCGCATCCTCGCGGCCGGCGGCAACGAGGCCGACGGTGTGCCGACGGTCACCGACCCCTGGAACAACCGGCTGGTTCTGGTGCGCTGAGGCGCCCCCAGCGCGTCAGCAGATGCGAGCGGCGCGTTCCGCTCGTGTCCGGCTGGAAGCCGTTCGCTTCCCAGAAGGTGGTCGCGCGGGGATCGGCGGCTCGCAGCGAGAGCCGCGGCGCCAGATCCAGCCCCTGCTGGATGAGCGCGGCGGCCAGCACGCGGCCGATACCGGCGCCGCGATGCAGCGGCCGGACATAGACATGCCGGACGCGCAACAGATCGGGCGCGGGATCGTAGGGGTCGGGCGTCAGCGCGCCGATGCCGGCGAGTTCGCCTTCATGGAAGGCGGCGAAGGTGACGAAGCGCTCGTCCTCGCCGTCATAATGGCCGGCGAGCCATTCCCCGCGCAGTCCCTCGACGAAGCGGTAGCTTTCCGCGCTTGCTTCCTCACGCAGGGCCTCGAAATCGTCCGGCAGGCTCTCCGCCAGCCGGACGACCTGGATGGTCGTTGCGGTCACAGACCCTCGAACAGGGCACTGGAAATGTAGCGCTCGGCAAAGGAGGGGATGATCACCACGATGGTCTTGCCGGCATTCTCCGGCTTGGCGCCGATTTCGAGCGCCGCCGCGACCGCTGCGCCGGACGAGATGCCGGCCGGGATGCCCTCGCTCTTGGCGAGCGCGCGGGCGGTCTCGAAGGCGGTCTGGTTGCCGACGGTGACGACCTCGTCGATGATCCCCTGGTCGAGGATGCCCGGCACGAAGCCGGCACCGAGGCCCTGGATCTTGTGCGGGCCGGCCTGGCCGCCCGACAGCACCGGAGAATCCTCCGGCTCGACCGCGACCATCCTGAGGCCGGGCTTGCGCGGCTTCAGCACCTGGCCGACGCCGGTGATCGTGCCGCCGGTGCCGACGCCGGAGACGATGATGTCGACCCCGCCATCGGTGTCGTTCCAGATCTCCTCGGCCGTCGTCTTGCGATGGATTTCGGGGTTATGCGGGTTCTCGAACTGCTGCGGGATGATCGCACCCGGGATCTCGTTCCTGAGCTCCTCGGCCTTGGCGATGGCGCCGCGCATGCCGCCGGGGCCGGGTGTCAGCACCAGCTCGGCGCCGAGCAGGAGCAGCATCTTGCGCCGCTCCAGCGACATCGTCTCCGGCATGACCAGGATCAGGCGATAGCCGCGCGCCGCGGCGACGAAGGCGAGCGCGATGCCGGTATTGCCGGAGGTCGGCTCGATCAGCGTGCCGCCGGGCTTGAGGGCGCCGGAGGCCTCCAGCGCATCGATCATGTTGACGCCGATGCGGTCCTTCACGCTCGAGATCGGGTTGAAGAACTCGAGCTTGGCCAGGATCGTCGCCTTGACGCCGCGCTCGGCCGGCAGACGGTTGAGCCTGACCAGCGGCGTATCGCCGATCGTGTCGGTGATCGAGTTGTAGACGCGCCCGCGTCCGGGCGCCTTCGTCGATTTCTGTGCTTCGGCCATGACATGACTCCTCTGGACGAGAGAACGTTCGGCCTGACGTTAGATTAATTCACAGAAACTGTCGATTAAAGAAATAAAACACAATTCTATATTGTAAAATCAGGTTTCTTGCCGGGCTCGCCGAACACGGCCTTCGCCTGCGCGCGCTGGCACAGTTCCTCGACCGTGACCGTGTCCAGCGCGGCGAGGAACGCGGCCGAGGCCTGCTCCACTTCCGGCCCGATGACCTCGTCGACCAGTCGCGATTGCGGCTCCGGCCCGAGCCCTTCCTCGATCGCTTCCTGCATCGCGGCGCGGGCGATATCGCCGGCCGTGATCTTGCGGCGCTCGCGGGCGAGCTCGTAGCCGCCGCGCGGGCCGCGCCCGCCCTTGAGGATGCCGACGCGCACCAGCGTCTGCAGCAGGGTTTCGAGATGGCGCGGCGGCAGGGCATGGCGCGCGGCGAGCAGCTTGGCCGCGACCGGCGAGGGCCGGGCATGCAAGGCGATGTCGACCACGGCGGCGATGGCAAGCAGGCTGCGGCGCGAGAGCAGGATCATGCGCCGCCTCCGACGCGTGTTCCGCCATCGCTGACGCCGGTCGAGCCGTAGCCCCCGGCGCCGCGTGCGGTTTCATCGAGCGTCGCGACCTCCGAAAGCCGGGCATGGCTGACCGGAGCGATGACGAGCTGGGCGATGCGATCGCCTCGGGTGACTGTGAAGGGCTCGCTGCCATGGTTGATCAGCACGACCGAAACCTCGCCGCGATAATCGCTGTCGACCGTGCCGGGCGCGTTCAGCACGGTGACGCCATGGCGCAGCGCCAGCCCCGAACGCGGCCGCACCTGCCCTTCGAAACCCTCCGGCAATTGCATCGACAGCCCGGTCGGAACGAGCGTCCGCATGCCGGGTGTGAGTGTGACGGCCGCGCCGATGGCAGCGCGCAGGTCGAGCCCGGCCGCCCCTGCCGTCTCATAGGCGGGCAGGGGCAGGTCGGCGCCATGCGGGAGGCGTTGCAGCAGGACCGTGACCATCGTCAATCCGCCTGCCGGGCCGGCGCCAGCCCGGCGATATGGGCGATCAGCCGCGCCGCCACCACGCCTTTCGGCAGGGTCGGCCAGGTCTCGACCCCCGTCGCCGTGGCCAGATGCACGGTATTGGCGTCG
>JAEWKP010000340.1 GCA_023393655.1 Pseudomonadota bacterium
GACCCGCGCGGCCGCGCGCGGGGGGGACGGCCGCCGCCCCGGCGCAGCCGCAGGCGTCAGGATGCCCATCGGCCTCCAGCGGCGGGAAACGGTCGAGGTCCAGCCCGTGATAGCTCAGATGCACGCGGTCGCGGTTGCGGCCGGCAAGGGCCTGCAGGTGTGCGTGGCCGGATTTCGTGCAGGTCACGGCCCAGTTTGCGGTGGCGAGCTTTTCGGCAAGCTCCCAGTCCTCGGAAGTCCAGATGTCCTTGGCATGGGCCGAGACGGTGAAGGGCAGGCCGAGGATGCCGCTGGCATAGTAGGCGACGGAAGCGGGCGTGTGGATGAAATGCGCGTGCAGCCAGTCCGCCCCCTCCGGCCATTCGCCGACGAGCACGGCCGCCTGGCCGAAGCGGCGGAAGCGGTTGCGGCTGAAATCGCGCCGCAGGTCCTTGAGGACGCGGCGGAACGTCGCGCCGAAGCCGGGCCTGCCGAGGCTCTTCCACAGGCCGCGCAGCACGCGCAGCGGCTCCTCGTGCAGATATTCCGGCAGGTAGAGCACCGGCGCGCGGATCTCGTCATGCACGGGATGGCGCTTGGTATCGGTCGGGTGGCGAAGCGAGACGAGCACGAGGTCGAGCCCGGCGCGCTCCAGCCCGAGCAGCTCCTGGGCGATGAAGGTCTCCGAAAGGCGCGGATAGCCCTTCAGCAGCACGACGATGCGGCGCGGCGGCGACACGGCGGAGGCCTCGTTCACGCGGCCGACGGGGGGGTGAGGCCCCGCGCGGTCAGCTCGTCCCCGACGATGCGGGCGATGTTGCGCAGCCCTTCCAGCCGAAGGCCCGGCGTGCCGTCGGAGGGCGGCCGGCGCTCCGGCAGGGTCTTCAGCGCGGCGGCAAGGCGCGCGGGATCGGCCGACTGCTCCGGCAGCAGCATGTCGACGAGGCCGAGCTCGGCGGCGCGGGTGGCGCGGATGAGCTGCTCCTCGCGCGGCTGCACGCGCGGCACGATCAGCGCCGGCTTGTCGAAGGACAGGATCTCGCAATAGGTGTTGTAGCCGCCCATCGCCACCACGGCCCGGGCGCCGGCGACGAGATCCTCCATGCGCGAATCGAACTCGATCACCTCGACATAGGGGATCTTCGACGCCTCCTGGCTGAGCTTGGTGCGCTGGTCCTGCGGCATGTAGGGGCCGAGCACGATGAGCGCGCGGTGCGTCAGCCCGGCATCGTGCCGGTAGGCGTTGATCACGTCCTGCACGAGGTCGGCCCCGTCGCCGCCGCCGCCCGTCGTCACCAGGATATAGTCGCCGGAGGGCTGGTACTGGGCGCGGTCCATCGTAAGGGCGTTCCTTTGCAGGAAGCCGACGAAGTTCAGCTTGTCGCGCACGCCCTTCGGCACGTCGAGGCCGACGAGCGGATCGTAGAAATCCGGCGGGCCATAGACCCAGATGTCGTCGTAGAACTTCTCGATCTTGTGCATGACGTCCTTGCGGCGCCACTCGGCTTCCAGGAGATGCGGGGCGTCCATCACCTCGCGCAGGCCGAGGATGAGGCGCGTGCCGCGGGTCTTCAGATAGGCCAGCGTCTCCTCCACCTCGCCGGAAAGGCCCATCGGCTCCTTGTCGATGATGAAGATGTCCGGATTGAAGGTCTCCGCGGTGTGGCGGATGATCGACCGGCGCATGGTCAGCGTGTCGTCGAGGTCGATATGGCGCTCCAGCGAGGTATATTCGCCGTTGCGCAGCTTGATGACGCTCGGGATCTTCACGAAATCGACGCGGGCGCGGTAATCGAAGGCGCCGGCGATCGTCGCGCCGGAAATGATCAGGACGTTGAGGCCGCGATATTCCTCCACCAGCGCATGGGCGATGGTGCGACAGCGGCGCAGGTGGCCGAGCCCGAACGTGTCGTGGCTGTACATGAGGATGCGGGCGTGCTCGAAGCTTCGGCTCATGGGGAAAGGCTCCGTATCGCCGCCGGGATCGCCCTCCGGCGGCCGCGTTTCGTGTGTTTCGTCGGTTTCACTTGTAGGGATCAGCCGCATCGCGCAGTCCATCGCCGAGGAAGTTGAAAGCCAGAATGACCAGGATGACGGGCACCACCGGGAAGAGCAGCCATGGATAGAGGGCGATGATGTTGATGCTGCGGGCCTCCGTCAGGAGGATGCCCCAGCTGGTGATGGGCGGGCGAAGGCCGAGCCCGAGGAAACTCAATGCCGTCTCCCCGAGGATCATGCCCGGAATGGTCAGCGTCGCGCTGGCGATCAGGTGGGACATGAAGCCGGGTATGAGATGGCGGCGGATGATGCGGGCGCTGCCGGCGCCCATGACCTGCGCCGCCAATACATAATCTTCCTCGCGCAAGGCAAGCAGTTTCGAGCGCACGGCGCGCGCAAGTCCGGTCCAGTCCAGCATGCCGAGAATGATTGTAATGCCGACATAGACGAGAATGGGGCTCCAGGTGACGGGAATGATCGCGGCGAGCGCCATCCACAGGGGAATGCTCGGAATGGACTGCAGGACCTCGATGACACGCTGCACGATAAGGTCGAAGATGCCGCCGTGATAGCCGGCAAGCCCGCCGATGACGATGCCGAGCACGAAGCTCATCATCACGCCGAGCGCGCCGATGGTCAGCGAGATGCGCGCGCCGTAGAGGATGCGCGAGAGCATGTCGCGGCCGAGCCGGTCGGTGCCGAGCAAGAAGAACTGGCCGCCCTCGGCCGGGCAGACGAGATGCACGTCCGCCTCGAAGAGGTTCCAGAACCGGTATGTATCGCCGCGGCAGAAGAAGCGCAGCTTCTGCACGTCGGTCCGGTCGTCGGTATAGACGCGGCGCAGGTTGTTCATGTCGAGCGTCATCGTCTGGCCGTAGACGAAGGGGCCGACGAAGCTGCCCTCGTGCATGAAGCGCAGCGTCTGCGGCGGCGAATAGATGAAGTCGATATTGCGGGTGTGCAGATTGTAGGGCGCCAGGAACTCGCTGATCGCGATCATCAGGTAGACGGCGATGAGGAAGATGCCGGAGAACAGCGCCATCCTGTGGCGGCGGAACTGCCACCACATGAGCTGGAGCTGCGAGGCCTGGGCGACGACTTTCAGCTCCTCCGCCTTGCGCTCGGCCGCATAGGGATCGAACGGCTTGTCGGAGACGAAATGGCCGAGCGGGGCGCCGGGTTCGGGAAGGGGCGTCTTCACTTGCGGCTGCCTCCGCCGAGCCGGATGCGCGGGTCGAGGATCGCCAGCGCGATGTCGGAGACCAGGACGCCGATGACCGTCAGGAAGGCGAGGAACATCAGGAACGAGCCGGCCAGATACATGTCCTGGGTCTGCAGGGCCTTGATCAGCATCGGGCCGGTGGTTTCCAGCGACAGGACGATGGCGGTGACCTCCGCGCCCGAGATGATCGAGGGCAGGATGGAGCCGATATCGGAGATGAAGAAGTTGAGCGACATGCGCAGCGGATATTTCAGCAGCACCCGCATCGGATGCAGGCCCTTGGCGCGGGCGGTCACGACATATTGCTTGTTCAGTTCGTCGAGCAGGTTTGCGCGCAGGCGCCGCACCATGCCGGCCGTTCCCGCCGTGCCGATGATGATGACCGGGATCCAGATATGCGACAGGATCGAGCGGAACTTCTCCCAGCTCATCGGCGCGCCGAGGAATTCGCGGTCCATCAGGTGGCCGATCGAGACGCCGAACCAGATATTGGCGAAATACATCATCACCAGCGCCAGCATGAAATTCGGCACGGCGATGCCGATGAGGCCGGCGAGCGTCAGGCCGTAATCGCCCCAGCTATACTGGTGGGTGGCCGAGTAGATGCCGATCGGGAAGGCGATGAGCCAGGTGAAGATGATGGTGACGACGGAGACGAGCACCGTCAGCCAGAGCCTGTCGCCCACCACCTCCGAGACGGGCAGCCGGTATTCGAAGGAATAGCCGAAATCGCCCACCAGCATGCCGCCGACCCAGTGCAGGTAGCGCAGCGGCGCCGGCTTGTCGAAGCCGTAGCGCTCGCGCAGCTCCTCGATCTCGGCCATGTCGGTCGCCTCGCCCATGGCGCGCAGTTCCGAGATATAGCTCTCGAAATAGTCGCCCGGCGGCAGTTCGATGATGGTGAAGACCAGCATGGAGATGAGCAGCAGCGTCGGCACCATGACGGCGATGCGGCCGAGAATGTAGCGGATCATCGGGCGCGCTCCCGGGGAAAGGGCCGGGTTTTCTGTCTCGGCCGCCCCTCATCCGCCTGCCGGCACCTTCTCCCCGCAGGCGGGGAGAAGGAGGATGCGGCCCTGTCCTGCCA
>JAEWKP010000157.1 GCA_023393655.1 Pseudomonadota bacterium
CCCGCCCCCTGATCCTCGACCTGGCGGCGGCGATATTCGACGCCGTCGGGGCGCTTGACGACGATGGTCAGCGGCAGGCCGGTGACGGCGGCGCCCTTGGCGTCACGGAGCAGCGAGGTGAGATAGACCGTCTCGCGGGAGCGATAGACGCCGCGCTCAGTGTAGAGATAGGCGTCGAGCCCGGCTGGCGCGACGCGGCCCTTCACGCCGCGATCGGAGAGGTCGAAGGCGGTCTGCTTGAGGTCGAGGAAGCCGTAATCCTCGGCGAGCGAGGCGGTGACGAGGCCGGGCGCATTGCCGCCCTGGCCCTTGCCCAACCCGGCATCGAAGCGGGCATAGCCGTTGCCGTCGGTCTTGGCGGTGCCGAGCACCTCGTTGTTGCGGGCGATCAGGCGCAATTCCGCATTGGCGATGGGCCTGGCGTCGGCCAGCGAGCGCGCGAGCACATGCACGCCGTCCGGCCCGGTGAAGGAGGTCAGGCCGAGATCGGAGACGACGAACCACTGCGTCGCCCGCGTCGAACCGTCGTCGTAGTCGCCGTCATCGCCGGAGGGCTGTGCCTGGGAGGGGCCGCCCGAGGGCTTGGCGAACATCACATAGACGCCTGGCTTGAGGCTGCCGACCGCTTCCGTCACCGGGAAGGCGGTGATCACGTCCTGATTGAGCTCGGACTTCACATCCATCGTGCCGGTCCAGACGGTCTGGCCCTTGTCGCTGGAAATCTGCCTGGCGGAATAGGAGCCGAGCTGGCCGAGAAAGTCCTCGGAATGGACCGAATTGATCAGGTTGCGGTCGCCGATCCGCATGACCTCGAGATCGAGCTTGCCTGAGTTGACCGAGACGACCGGAATGCCCTGCTGGCCGGAGCGCGGCAGCACGTAATTCTTGCCGGTGAAGCGCACGGAGGGCGTGCGGTCGCGGACATAGATCTCGTAATCGGCCGATTTCAGCAGGGTCTCGTCGGGGAGGGCGGAGGGCACGCCCTGGCGGATGACAATGGCATAGCGCTCGCCATGCCTGAGGCCGTCGACGCAGATCTGGCGACCCTCGGCGCTGACGGCGAAATCGCCCTTGCCTCCCGAAATCGCGACATAGGGCGCGAAATCGACGCGGCCGCGCGCCAGAGCTTCCGAGAACTCGAAGCAGGCGCGCGGGCTCGCGGCATCGGAATCGGTCTTGTTCGAGAGCAGGCGGAAGCCGCGCTTTTCGCGCAGGCTCTCATAGGAACTCTGCAGCGCGGCATTGGCGGCGAGGTCGAGGCTGAGCCGATAGGCCGTCAGCGCCGGGCGCCACAATTGGTTCTTCTCGAAGGTGCCGGCGAGCACGCCGAGCGAAGCCGCCTCGTCATTGCGGGTGGTCGAGCGCTGATAGGCGAGATAGGCGGAGGCAATGGCGCGCTCACGCAGTTCCCAGCGCTCGCGATAATCGCGCGGCTCGATGGCGTTGGCGGCACGCGCCATCAGGCGCCAGCCGGCGGCGTTGGCGGAATCGGCGACGATCGCGGCATTCGCCTGGGGCAGGGCGGCGCGGGCATCGCCGCGGCCGAGCGCGATCTCGCCGGCGCGGATGGCGTCCGCGGCGGAGCGGTTGCCGGTCGCGATCTCGCGCTTCAATCGTTCTTCCAGGCGCTGCCCGTCGGCCAGCAGGTCGTTGCGGACATAGGCCTTCTGAGCGAAGGCGGGGGCCGCGGCCAGCGTGAGCGAGAGGGCGAGCGCGAGACGGGAAAGCAGGGTCATCGTCGGTCCTCTTCGTCGATCGGCCCGGTCAGGATCGCCGGACATGGCTTCAGGCCGATGACGCTGTGACGGGGCCGGCAGGCTATCACCGTGCCGCGTGCGTTCAAGTCATGCGAATGCAGGTCGTGCGGAGGGGCGCGCTGCCGCTACGGGAATCGCTTCGCCATGGTTGCGACGCGGCGCGTTCTGACGCTCAATGCAGCCGCTTCGCCCGCCCTCGAGGACGAGACCCATGCTGCGCTCCCCTTTCCACCACCCGCGAAACACGCTGGCCCGTAGCGCCGTTCTGGCGCTCGCGCTGCTGTCGGCGCCGCTTGCCCATGCGCAGGCTCCCGCTCCGAAACCGCAGATGGCGGCGGCGCAGGCAGGCTTCGAGGCGCTGCCCGAAGCGGAGCGCAAGGCGATCCAGAACGACCTGATCTGGACCGGACAGTTCAACGGCGCCGTGTCCGGCTCCTATGGCCCGCTGACCTTTCGCGCGATCAATGCCTTCAAGGGGCGGCGCGGCCCGGCCGCCGGCTTGCTGCCGCCGGCCGAGCGGGCGGCGCTCGCCAGGGCGGCGCAGACGGCGCGTGATGCGGCCGGGTTCAAGGTGCTGGCCGACGACAGGACCGGCGTGCAGATCGGCATACCCCAGAAGCTGCTGCCGAAGCGGGATGTAACGCCCTCGGGCGGCAGCCGCTGGCAGAGCGCCGACGAGAAGGTCACGCTCGACACCTCCGCCTCGCCGCCGGGCGAGGATCTCGCGGCGCTGTTCGAGAAGGCGATCGCGGTCAATCCGAACAGCCCGCGCAAGATCACCTACAAGCTGCTGCGGCCAGATTTCTTCGTCGTCACCGGCGAGACCCCCGGCGGGCGGTTCTATCGCCGGCTCTCGGCCGGGCCGCAGGGTCTGCGCGGCTTCTCGATCGGCTATGACAAGGCGCTGGCGCCGACCGTCGACAAGCTGGTCATCGCGATCGCCGCGAGCTTCGAGCCCTTCCCGACCGGTCCGGTTCCGGTTGCGCCTTCGGCTGTTGCAGGTGCGGCTGCCAACCCGTCCTCGGGATTGTCGTCGTTGTTCGCACCGGCGACCCGCGGCAACGAGCGCTATGGCGTCGCGCTTGCACTCAACGAGCGGGTGGCGCTCAGCGCGGCGGCGGCGGTCGATGGCTGCCGAAGCTTACGCGTCGGCACGCGCAATGCGAAGCTGCGCCTCAAGGACGATGCCGGCGGGCTCGCCCTGCTCGATCTGGAAGGGGCTGGCGCTGCGAAGCCGCCCGGCCTGCGCAGCGAGGCGGCGGGCGCCTCCGAGGCGCTGGTGCTGGTCGCCTTCGGCAACGATGCCGGCAAGCGCGCCGCCGTCGCATTGCTCGGACAAAGCGCGCCGGCCGGTGGCAAGCCGATGCTCAAGGCGCCGCTCCAGCCGGGGCAGGCGGGCGCACCGGCCTTCGACCGGCAGGGGCGGCTCGTCGGGATCGTCACCGACAATCCTTCCGACAAGATCCTGATCGCCGGCGTGGCGCCGCAGCGCAGCTACCGATTCGCCGACGGGGCAGCGATCCGGGCGATGCTGGACAAGGCCGGCGTGGCGCTGCCAGCGACGGCGGCCGGTGCGGAACTCAGCACGGGGGCGGTGGTCGAGCAGGTTTCCGGCGCGGTCCAGCCCATCACCTGCGGACTGTAGCCTCGGCCAAAATGAAAGGTTGTCACTGGTCGCGCGATCGGCTCAGATGACGCCCGTCAGATCAAGGGAGCCCCGTCGCGGACGAGGAGCGCCCAGGCACTAAATCGATTTAGCGGAGGAGACTGGGGAATGACCGATTTCATCGATAGACGAACTGTGCTCAAGGGCGCGGCCGCGGCCGGCGCGACGAGCCTGATCGCAGCACCTGCCATCGCGCAGGCGAAATGGCCGGCGCGCCCGATAACGTTGATCTGCCCTTGGGGGGCGGGCGGCGGAACGGATGCGACCGCACGCATTGTCGCCGCGATGCTGGAAAAGAGCCTCGGACAGCCGGTCAACGTCGTCAATCGCACTGGCGGGTCGGGCGTGGTCGGTCATTCCGCCATCGCGACGGCAGCCCCCGACGGCTACACGATCGGCATGCTGACCGTCGAGATCAGCATGATGCACCATCAGGGGCTGACGGAGTTGACGCCCGCAAGCTATGTTCCGCTCGCCCTGATGAACGAGGACCCGCCGGGCGTGCAGGTCTCGGCTTCAAGCCCCTACAAGGACATCAAGGCTCTCGCCGAGGCGATCAAGGCCTCTCCTCATGGCAAGCTCAAGGCCTCGGGCACCGGCCAGGGCGGCATCTGGCATCTCGCATTGATCGGCTGGCTGATGGCGATGGGCCTCAAGCCCGATCATGTCGCCTGGGCGCCGTCCAATGGTGCGGCGCCGGCGATGCAGGATCTCGCTGCCGGCGGCATCGACATCGTCACCTGCTCCGTGCCCGAAGCGCGTGCCATGCTTGACGCCGGCAAGGCGAAGTCGCTGGCGATCATGGCCAAGGCGCGCAACCCGCAGTTCAAGGATGTGCCGACGCTCAACGAGACGCTCGGCATCAACTATTCGGTCGGCGCCTGGCGCGGCATCGCCGGGCCGAAGGGCCTGCCCGAAAACGTCCAGAAGATCCTCGAAGCGGAGCTGAAGAAGGCCTTCGATTCGAAGGAGTTCCAGGACTTCATGAACGCGCGCGGCTTTGGAATGACCTTCGCCGACCAGGCCGGCTTCACCAAGTTCATGGCCGATGGCGACAAGGCGATGGGCGCGGCCATGACCGCCGCAGGCCTTGCCAAGAAGGCCAGCTGAGGCGCGAGAGACCATGGCGACCGGCGCCTCGCCGCCGG
>JAEWKP010000371.1 GCA_023393655.1 Pseudomonadota bacterium
GGCCGCCGACCTCGGCGGGCCTTGAAACCAGCTTGCCGAATTCGTTGCCCTCGGACGAGCCGAGCATGACGAAACTCGAACCCATCCTGAGTTCGCCATGGAGAAGCGTCTTGCCGTCCTCCGAATAATAGGCGGCATGCTTCTCGAAGCCGAAGGCCTCGATCAGCCAGTCATACATGCGCGGCGCATCGGCATAGCGCAGCGAGATGACGATCATCGGCTGTGAGGTGTTGGCGCTGGACATGGCATCGATCCCTGTTCGCGTGGCCTGCCGGGATTGTCGGCGACATCGCCGGACAGCGCAAAGCGTAGCCGCTTGCGCGCCCGCCGCAGCGTCAGCATCATCGGCCAAGCGGATTCGCCGCCTGCCTGAAGGACGCCCATGAGCCCTGCCATCGACGGACCCGAGGAAGCGCCGCGCGGGACGCTGACCGTGCGCACGATCGCCATGCCCGGCGACACCAACGCCAATGGCGACATCTTCGGCGGCTGGGTGATGTCGCGGATGGACCAGGCGGGCGGCATCGCGGGGGTCGACCGGGCGCAGGGGCGCGTCGTCACGATCGCGGTCGACGCGATGACCTTCATCAGGCCGGTCAAGGTCGGCGACGTGCTCTCCGTCTACACCGAGATCGAATCCGTCGGGCGAACCTCGATGAAGATCCATGTCGAGGCCTGGGCCAAGCGCTTCCGCACCACGCTGCACGAGAAGGTCACCGACGCCACCTTCACCTTCGTCGCGATCGACGAGGAGGGGCGACCCCGGCCGGTGCCGAAGCCGGAAAGTTAAGGGGATTTAACCTCCTCTAACGTAAGGTGAATCCCGCTTCTGCCGCAGTGATTCAAAAGAATCCACTTTTAAGCGTTCTTTAATCGCAGTCGGAGGATGCTGCGCGCCAGACCGGGGGGACGCCTCGGCCGGGGGATTTCCATGGCCTTTCGACGCTGCATGCGGACCCGCCCGCCTGGCTCATATGCCGGGGGAGGGAGGGGATTCGCGCATCAGTCTGATGATCGAGGCCGGTTCAGGGTGAACCTGAGCGGGAGTGTCCTCCTGTTTTCCGAGCTCCTCCCCAGCGTTGCGTGAATTCCGGAGTACGACTTCATGACGAAAGCCAAGCCCGCGCGTGAGGGCAAGCCGTTGCGGATCGGCATCGCGCCGCGCATCTACGCCGCTCTCGGCGTGATGACGGCCCTGACCATCGTCTCGTCCTCGGTGGCCTGGTTTTCCTATAACAGCGTCGACCATACGGTCGACGATCTCGTCGGCCAGAAGATGCCCGTCGTGGAACTCGCGCTCGAGCTCTCGCAGGCGGCGACGCAATCGACCGCGATCGCCGCGCGCTTCAGCGAGGTCTCGACCCTGCAGCAGCGCGCGGCCCTGACCGGCGAACTCGACAGCGTCGAGGCGCGCCAGCTCGAGCTGCTGCGACGCATCGCCGAGCAGGGCAAGGTCGACAAGTCCAAGCCGCAATCGGCGATCGACGACCTGGCGCGGCAGATCAACGACATCAACGACCTGACGGGAGAGC
The DNA here is from genome assembly GCA_023393655.1 of Pseudomonadota bacterium. Classification (GTDB taxonomy): domain Bacteria; phylum Pseudomonadota; class Alphaproteobacteria; order Rhizobiales; family Beijerinckiaceae; genus Allobosea. The sequence continues at coordinate 1,533 of JAEWKP010000371.1, forward strand.
GGCTGCGCAACGCCGCCGACACCGCCACTGCGCTGGCCGCCCTGTCCAAGGCTCGCGAAGGCTTCAGCGCCATGGCCGATTTCGAGACGGCCGACGCCCAGTTCAACGTCAAGATGAACATCACCAGCGCGGCGCAGCTCAGCGGCGCCGAATTCGATGCGGCCTTGTCCAAGGTGCTGGACAAGGATCTGTCCTCGCTCCAGACCGCCCAGGCGCTCCAGCTTCAGATCAGCGAGACGGTTGGCCTGCTGCGCGAGATTTCCCAGGTCGACAGCACCGAAAAGCTCGAGTTCGCCAAGTCGCGCCTGAAGGCCCAGCTCGGCCAGGTTCGCGGCCTGCTGACGGCGGCGGACATGCTGCAGGCCAACCCGGCGCGCGGCCAGGCGGTCAGCGCCGTGACAGATCTCGGCGAGGGCGCCGGCGGTCTCGTTGCCATCCGCGAGCGTGATCTCGCGACGCAGGCCGCGATCGTCGCAGGCCTGAAGAATCTCGACCAGGCGGCGCAGAAGGTTCGCCGCGAGGTCGGCGAGCTGGTGACGGCTGCCCGTGGTGGCGCCATCGCCGGGCGCGACTCGACCAAGGCCCTGATCGAGCGGAGCGAGCTCACGCTCGCCGCCATCGGCATCGGCGCGCTTCTGGTTGCGCTCGCGCTGTCCTTCTTCTTCGTCCGCCCGATGATCATCGGGCGCCTCAACCGGCTCTGGGCGGCCACCCGTGCGATCGCCGACGGCGCGCTGGAGACCGTGGTCGACACCAAGGGCAATGACGAGATCTCCGATATCTCGAAGAGCGTGCTGCTGTTCCGCGACAACGCGGTGGCACTGCGCGCCGCCGAGCTCGCCAAGGTCGAGGATGAGGCGCGGGCGCAGGAGCAGCGCCGCGAGATGATGCGCGAGCTGGGCGAGGCCTTCGGCGTCGTCGTTGCGGCCGCCGCGGCAGGCGATTTCAGCCAGCGCGTCTCGGCGCAGTTCGCCGATCCCGAGCTCAATGCGCTCGCCGGTTCGGTCAACACGCTGCTGGAGACGGTCCAGACCGGCCTGCTGGAGACCTGCGACGTGCTCGCCGAGCTCTCGGCCGGTCACCTCTCGACCCGGATCGAGGGGATGTACCAGGGCGCCTTCGCCGAGCTCAAGGATGGCACCAATGCGCTCGCCGAAGAGTTCGAGAGCACGCTCGCTCGCCTGGCCGAGACGGTTACCGCCGTCCGCAGCGCGACCAGCGAGATCCTCGACGGCGTCACCGATCTCGCCGAGCGCACGAGCGAGGAGAGCAATGCCGTCTCGATGGCGACCAACCAGCTCGGCGCCTTCGCCGGCACTGTGAAGAAGACCGCGAGCGAGGCCGCCCAGGCGACCGGCATGGCGCAGGGCGCCGAGGAGCGCGCGCAGCAGGGCGAGAAGGTCGTGGCCTCGGCTCTGGAAGCGATGCAGCGCATCCGCCAGTCCTCGAGCAAGATTTCCGAGGTCATCGCGATGATCGACGAGATCGCCTTCCAGACCAACCTGCTGGCGCTGACCGCCGCGGTCGAGGCGGCGCGCGCCGGCGATGCCGGCAAGGGCTTCGCCGTGGTCGCGACCGAGGTGCGCAGCCTCGCCAAGCGCTCGGCCGATGCCTCGAACGACGTCAAGAAGCTGGTCGAGGCGGCGCATGGCGACGTCAAGGTCGGCGTTGGCCTGGTCGAGGAAACCTCGGCGATGTTCGGCGCGATCGTCTCCTCGGTGAACGAGCTGACCGGGCTGATGAACGGCATCTCGCAGACCGCCCGCAGCCAGGCGAGCGACGTCTCGGCGATCAACACCGAGATCGACGGCATCGGCACGATGGCGCACCAGAACGCCGCGCTGGTCGAGGAAACGAACGCGGCGCTTGCCCTGACCGATGAGCAGACGCGGGCGCTGACCGAGCATATCGGCCGCTTCACCTTCCGGCAGGGTCATGCTGCCGAGCATGACGAGCGTGAGGTCTCCGCCGCGGCATGATGCGCGCGATCGGAGCGATGCCGCTCCCATGAATGCAACAGGGCCTCCCGTCCGACCGGGAGGCCCTTTCGATTCCGGCCGCATGTGCCTTGCTTGCCGGGCGGCGGCGATGCTAGGCGAGGAGCGGGCCGGTAGCTCAATGGTTAGAGCTCGCTGCTCATAACAGCGCCGGTGCCGGTTCGAGTCCGGCCCGGCCCACCATCTTTTTCCCAACCATTTGATTTCGCTTCCTTGCCAGTCGATGCGGGAACAAGCGTTCGGCTTTGGTGCGGGAAACGGCCATGACGATGGTCAGCGATTGACGTCGAGCCGGGGTGCCGCTCTCCAGAGCATGACGGCTCCCAGTAGGGCGGCGCCGATCGAGGCGGCGAAGACCGCGATCTTGGCGGCGGCGAAGTCGCCGGGATCGGCGAAGGCCTGGCCGGCGATGAAGAGCGACATGGTGAAGCCGATGCCGGCAAGTGCGCTCGCGCCGGCAAGCTGCAGCCAGGAATACTCCGCCGGCTTCACCGCGACGCCGAGGCGGACGGCCAGTGCGGTGGCGCCGAGCATGCCGAGCGGCTTGCCGAGCACGAGCCCTGCCACGATCGCGAGCAGCAGCATCCCGCGGCCTTCGAGGACATCGGGCGCGATGATGACGCCGGCATTGGCGAGAGCGAAGAGCGGCAGTACCAGATAGCTCGAGCGGGCGCCGGCGTGCCGGAGCAGGCGGTCGGCCGGTGATTCCAGGCGATCGTGGATCGCGTCGAGCGCGCGCAGCGCCGGGGTCGAGGGGCCGTGCCGCAACACTTCTGCACCATGGGCCGCTTCCGCCAGCATGATCGAGTTGGCCTGTGCGGTGAGCGCGGTGAGATCGGCTGGCGGGCGCGTCGGAATGAACAGCGCGAGCACGACGCCGGCCAGCGTCGCATGCAAGCCCCCGGCATAGACGCAGAGCCAGAGCGCGATGCCGATCAGCGCATAGGGCGCGACGCGATAGATATGCGAGCGGTTGAGCGCCGCAAGCCCGCCCGTCAGGACCAGCGCGGCCAGCAGGTAGCCGAGCTGGAGCTTGCCCGAATAGAACAGCGCCACCACGATGATCGCGCCGATATCGTCGACGATGGCCGCGGCGGTGAGGAAGATGCGCAGCTCGATCGGCACCCGCGAACCCATCATGACGATGATTGCGATGGCGAAGGCGGTGTCAGTTGCCATCGGCACGCCCCAGCCATGTGACCAGGGTCCGCCGGGCAGGACGAGCATGTAGAGCGCCGCAGGCACCACCATTCCGCCGATCGCGCCGGCAATCGGCAGCGCGGCGGAGCGCCGGCCGGCCAGATGCCCGACGGTGAACTCGCGCTTGATCTCCAGTCCGACGACCAGGAAGAAGATCGTCAGCAGGCCGTCATTGACCCAGTGCTGGAGCGACATCCCGAAGCGGGCATCGCCGAAGGACAGCGCCAGCTCGCGATGCCAGAACGCCTCGAAGCCCGGCCCTAGCGGCGAATTGGTCAGCGCGATCGCGAGGATCGTTGCGAGCAGGAGCAGGATGCCGGCCGAGGGCCCCCAGCTGGCGAAATCGAGTGCTGCGACCCGGAAGCGGTGGCCGAGCGTCCCCAGCATCGCATCGAGGAAGGAGCTTTCGTCCCAGGGGCCATCATAACGCCGCTCGTTGATGAAGAAGCTCGGCGTGAAGCGCACGCCGCTGGCATGGGAGCTGGCGATGTCGGCTTCGACGCGTGCTGCGGCCCGTTGCGCGTCGGTGGCGTCGTGCTCGGGGTCGATATCCGCAAGGCCGAGATCGCGCGCGACCGCCTCAAGATCCTCTTCGGTCAGCACCTGGGAGCGGGTCATCAGCTTGACATGCGCGCCCCAGAACTGCTCAGCGGTCGCTGCGCGTTCGACGAGGGCGGCGGCGCGCAGCGCGATGTCGCTGCCGGTCAGGGGCCGGTGGCGGAAGACGTAGCGCAGGCGCTCGCCGAGCTGGTCGCGGACCTCAGCAATGCGCTCATTGGCGGCGCGGCAATAGGGGCAGGCATAGCTGCCATATTCAACGAGCGTGATCTGGGCGAGGCCGGGACCGAGGATGTGATCGATCCTATCATCGACCGAGCGGTCGAGGCGGTTGGCAATCGCGGCCTCGGACATCCCTGTGGTCCCCTTCCTTCGACGAAAGCCGCCCGCCGCCTGGGTCCGGCCTTCCGGGCAAACCGATCCTGCCCATGGTAGCCACAATCGGGAAGATGCGTCAGCATCGGGTTTGGCCGCGCCGGCCGTCGGTCGGGCCGTCGGGCGCGAGGGAGCAACGATGACACGCCTTCTGGGAATTTCCGGCAGCCTGAGACAGGCGTCTTTCAATACCGGCCTGCTGCGAGCCGCAACGGAACTCACGCTCGACGGCGCGACCCTGCTGGCCGGCAGCATCGAGGGCATTCCGCTCTATAACGGCGACGACGAGCGGGAGCAGGGGATACCGCCCGCCGTGCAGGCGCTGAAGCAGCAACTGGCGGCGGCCGATGGCCTGCTGCTGTTCACGCCGGAATACAACAACTCATTGCCGGGCGTATTCAAGAACGCGATCGACTGGCTGACGCGGCCGGCCTCCGATATCGGGCCGCTGTTCGGCGGCAAGCCTGTCGCCGTGCTCGGCGCCTCTCCGGGCGGTTTCGGGACGATCCTGGCACAGGATGCCTGGCTGCCGGTGCTGCGCACCCTCGGGACCCGGCCCTGGTTCGAGGGCCGGCTGATGGTGTCGCGGGCGCAGAGCGTCTTCGACGCCGAAGGCAACCTGACCGACGAGACCACGCGTCAGCGTCTCGCGCAGTTCATCGCGGGTTTCGCCGCCTTCGCCGCCGGGCGCTGAGCCGCTGTCAGGAAGCGCGGGGCGAAAGCCAGTCCGCGGCCAGGTCGATCGACGGCATCAGGGCCGGACGGCTGATCGAGGTGCTGCCGGATTGGGCACCGTGATGAACGATCGAGACCCAGGAGCGTGATGGCTTGAGGGCTCATACGCTCCTGGGCCGGGTATGGCGCGCGTCCGCTTGGGACGCGCCGGATCAGGCGAGCGGCTTCAGATTGGCCTCGATCCGCGCCCGCTGCGCCTCGAGGAAGGGTGGCAGCGCCAGCCGTTCGCCGAGCGTCTCAAGCGGCTCGTCGACCGCGAAGCCGGGACCGTCGGTTGCGATCTCGAACAGATTGCCGCCCGGCTCGCGGAAATAGAGCGAGCGGAAATAGT
>JAEWKP010000005.1 GCA_023393655.1 Pseudomonadota bacterium
TGACAGCGCCGAACCCGCACTGAAACGCACCACGGTGCCGACGACCTTGCCGGTCGGCTGGGCGCGGGCGAAAGCAGCGCCGGAAAACGGCGATCATCCGTCGGTAGAGCCTGTTCATCTCTGTTTGTCCCCGAAGCCCAAGGCGACATCGAGGGGGTACAGGAGACAGGCATGCTTCGGATTGCCGACAGCCAATCGAACGATATCACGAATCAGAATCATCGATGACCGGCCCGGGGCGGATGTCGAGAAAGGCAGTCGCCGAAAACACGCCCGGCGCCTCGATCTCAGCGTTCTGGCGCCTTCGCTGCGTGCCGCATCCTCTATCGCTCCGGGTGATCGCCGGCTTGCGATCCATTCGACGATGCGACATTGCCGTATTGAAATCCATACGTATGTATTTATATCGAGGCAGGCAATCTCCTTCAGGTGAATCATGTTTGCTACCCATACGGATCGAAGGCGCTGGCTGGTCCTCGTCGCCGTCATGCTCGCCTTCCTGCCGGTCGTTCTCGATATGACCATCCTGCATGTCGCCGTGCCCACGCTGACCCAGGCGATCGGCGCGTCCAGCACGCAGGTGCTCTGGATCATCGATATCTATCCGCTGCTGATGGCGGGTCTGCTCGTGCCGATGGGCACGCTGGCCGACCGGGTGGGCCACCGCCGCATCCTGCTCACCGGCCTGACGATCTTCGGGGCGGCGTCGGCGCTGGCCGCCTTCGCGCCGAACGCGACGCTGCTGATCGGCGCGCGCATGCTGCTGGCGCTCGGGGGATCGATGATCATGCCCTGCGTGCTCGGCATTATCCGCCGGGCCTTCGAGGACGAAGGCGAGCGGGCCATGGCGCTGGGCCTCTGGGGCACGGTCGGTGCGGCGGGGGCCGCCGTCGGCCCGTTGATCGGAGGAGCGCTGCTGGAGCATTTCTGGTGGGGTTCGGTTTTCCTGATCAACGTGCCGGTGATGCTGGTCGTCGCGCCGGCCTGTTATCTGCTGCTGCCGCGCGCGGAGGTCACGAACCCCGGAAAATGGGCGATCGGCCAGGCGCTCCTGCTCATCGCCGGGATGATCTCGGTGGTCTACAGCCTGAAGGCCGGAGCCGGGGCGAAGCAGCCGCTCGTCGTCGTCCTCCTGGTGCTCGCCTTCGGCGTTGTGCTGCTGGCACTCTTTGCGCGCAAGCAGCTTCATGCGCGCGAGCCGATGCTCGATCTCTCGCTGTTCTCGCACCCGGCCATCGTGGCGGGGATGATCATCGCGGTCGTCGCCAGCGGTGCGCTGGCGGGCGTCGAGCTGACCCTCGCGCAGGAACTGCAATACGTTCTGGGCAAGACGCCGTTTCAGGCGGGCCTCTTCATGGTGCCCATCATGGCGGCGGCGGCGGTCGGCGGGCCGGTCGCGGGCTATCTTTCGAACCTTTTCGGCCTGCGTCTGGTCGCCAGCCTGTCCCTGCTCGTTTCGGCGATCGCGCTCGCTTTCCTCGCGGCCAGCGATTTTCATGATCCGGGGGTGACCGTTCCGACGCTGCTGGCGGTGCTGGGGCTGATGCTGAGCATCGGCCTCACCGCCTCCTCCATCGCCATCATGGGCTCGGTGGAGGCCAGCAAGGGCGGGGCGGCGGGCTCGCTGGAGGCAACGGGATATGAACTCGGCACCGGGCTCGGGATCACCCTGTTCGGCGTCTTCATGTCGGCGGTCTACCGTCACACCGTCGCGCTGCCGGAAGGGCTGGCGGCCGGGGACGCCGAACAGGCCGCCCGCTCCATCGGCGACACCTATCTCGTGTCCCACCGGATAGTCGGCGAACAGGGCGCATCGCTGATCGAAGCGGGCAAGGCGGCCTTCACCGCCACCCATTCGGTGTTGCTTTCGACGTCGGCGGGCCTGATCGGAGCGCTGGCCGTCCTCGTCTTCTTCATGCTGGCGAGCTACCGCGGCAACGACGTCGCCCGCCACTGACGCCGGCGCGGCGAAGTCTTTTTCACCCGCCGGGCTCATTGTTGCCCAGCGTGGTGAAAATCAGGTCGCCGTCGTCCGGCTTACGTAACGTTACCCTTTACCGAATCTCAATCCCTCCATCCTATTTCTGGGACATTCGACGCGCGCGCGGTTCCGCCTCCCAGTCGATCGCGAACGCGCGCAGTCTGCGCGAGGCATGATGCCGTCGGCTCGCCCCGGGCAAACCGGATACACGCCCGCTTTCGCCTTTTCCTTTGGAGTGATCATGTCCCGTCTTGGAATCGCCGCCAGGCTTTACCTCTTGGTTGCACTTTCGCTGTTCGTCATAGCCGCCGCGATGCTGCTCAGTCTTCGGACCAGCAGCGAGCAATTGACCGGGGAGCGGATGACGCTGCTCCAGTCCATCGACGAGGTCGCGCTGTCCATCGTCGCGCGCCAGCAGGCGCTGGAAGCGGGCGGAACCCTCTCGCGGGAGGATGCGCAGCGCGCGGCCCTCGCCGAGCTGCAGGCGATCCGCTACGGCGACAACGGCTACGTCTGGGTCAACGACCTCGATCGGGTCATGCTCATGCATCCTATCCAGCCCGAGCTTGACGGCAAGGATCTCTCGGGCATGAAGGATCCGAACGGACAGGCGATCTTCGTGGAGTTCGTGAAGGTCGCGCAGGTCCAGAAGAGCGGCTTCGTCGAATATATGTGGCCCAAGCCGGGTGTCGTCGATCCGGTCGCGAAGCTGTCCCATGTCACGCTGTTCGAGCCGTGGGGATGGGTCATCGGCAACGGCGTCTACATCGACGATCTCGACGCAAAATTCTGGCAGCATGCGCGGGTCGGCCTGGGCGTCGCCCTTGCCGGCGCGGTGGCGATGCTGGTCGCGGCTCTGTCGATCGTGCTTTCGGTTACCAGGCCGGTCAAGCGGTTGCAGGCGGCGATGGTCAGGATCGCGGAGGAGGATTTCGCTTCCGACGTTCCCGGCACATCGCGCCGGGACGAGGTCGGCGCCATGGCCCGTACGCTGGTTTCGCTTCGCGACTCGGTGAACGAGCGGGTCCAGATGCGCCTTGCCGAGACGGAGGAGCAGCGGCGCCAGCTCGACCGGGAGAAGGCCCATGCCGAAGCGCTGCGCGCGGCCCATGCCGAGAACCTGAATATCGTCGTCACCGAACTGGGCGCGGGTCTGGCCCGGCTTGCCGAATGCAACATCCGCATGACGATCGACGAGGCCTTTCCCGGCGATTTCGAGCAGTTGCGCATAGACTTCAACAATTCGATCGCCACGTTCCAGGCGACGCTGGTCGAGGTGCTCCAGCAGACGAGGGCACTCCAGGAAAACGGCCAGGAAATGCGTCAGGCGGCCGACAATCTGGCGAAGCGGACGGAACAGCAGGCCGCGGCCCTCGAACAGACGTCCGCGGCGCTCGTGGAAGTCGCGGCAACCGTCAACGCCTCCGCCGAGCGCACGCAACAGACGCGTGAACTGGTGCGGGAGGCCAAGAGCTCCGCGCTGCGGTCGGGTGAGGTGGTGCGCGACGCGGTCGACGCCATGCACCGCATCGAGACCGCCTCCAAGGAGATCAACCAGATCATCTCGGTGATCGACGAGATCGCCTTCCAGACGAACCTTCTGGCGCTCAACGCCGGCGTCGAGGCGGCGCGTGCGGGCGATGCGGGCAAGGGCTTCGCCGTCGTGGCGCAGGAGGTGCGCGAGCTTGCCCAGCGCTCCGCCCGGGCGGCAAAGGAGATCAAGGAACTGATCGCGAATTCGGCCGCCGAGGTGTCAACCGGCGTGCAACTGGTCGGCGACACCGGCAAGGTGCTCGACCGGATCGGCAATTTCGTCTCCGAGATCGACGAGAACATGGATTCCATCGCCACGGCGGCCACCGAGCAGTCGGCAGGGCTCCAGCAGATCAGCGCGGCGGTCAACAGCATCGATGAGATGACCCAGCAAAACGCGGCTATGGTGGAGGAAACAACAGCGATCAGCCATACGCTGGCCGAAGAGGCAAGCGTGCTCGCCGCCCTCGTCAACCGGTTCAAGCTCAATCGCCGCGGCGCCGTGCGCGAGCCCGGTTCCCCGGCCGCCTCGGGCGGTGAATGGCAGCGCTCGGAGGCCGGTGCAAGGTACGCCAGCGCGGCCTGACGCGATATCCGGCCGAAGCGATGTCGCTTCGGCCGGCATGTTCCTGCCTGTCATGGGCCGTTCGAAAGCCCGTGCCGCAGCGCATTGCCATGCCCGCAGGCCTTCGCTTCATGGGCAGGTCTGTTCCGCGGCCGGTGGATCGTCTTTTTTGCTCGTCCTGCCGATCACGGATCGTCCTGCAGCCGGCGGATCACCCGCCACCTGTCTCCGTCCTGCCGTTCGAGCAGCCAGGACTTCGTCTCGATCTCCGAGCCGCTGCCTGTCCTGTAGCGGTCGATCGTCAGCGCGATCCGATCCTCGCCGAGGAGCGTCGTGCGGGCGCCCGCCACCGTGCCGTCGCTGAATTCCGCATGACCCGGTCCCTCGTCGATGCCCTCGTCCATCACCGCGCGACAGCCGGGATAGAGATGGCTGTCCATGATCCTGATCATCGCCTGCTCCTTCCGAAGTGACCTGCCGGGTAGAATGACGATTTCGCGTGTTTGTTCATCGGCGTCGGCGCGAATCCCGGCCTGTCACCGGGCGCCCTTCACCGCGGTCGGCACGAAGCCGAAGCGGCGGCGGAAGGCGGTGGCGAAGTTTGCGGCATTGGTGTAGCCGGCAATGCGGCTGGCATCCTGCACGCTGGCATCCCCCTGGCCAAGCGCGGCGAAGGCGCGTTCCAGCCGGAGGTTGCGGACATAATCGAAAACGCTGCGGTTCTCGCAGATGCGGAAGAGGCGTTGCAGGCCGCTGGCGCTGATGCCCGCCTCACGCGCGATGGCGTCGACGCTGAGCGGCTCGGCGATGTGGCTCTCGATGAAGTCCTTGGCGCGTTCCAGGCAGATCGCGTCCTGCCGGGTCAGCAGGCCGCCGCCGGCTTCGCGAGGGTCGGCGCGAAGCACCGCGGCGATGGTCTCGGCCACCAGCTCCACGGCGCGGCCTTCGAGATAGAGGTCGCGCAGCTCGGGAACGAGCGGCGAGGGGGTGAATATCTGCCGGACGAGCTCCACCATGCGGGGCGTGAGGGTCCAGCGATGCTCGGCAAGATGATCGCGCAGCAGGCGTGCGCCGCCCGTGGTATCGGAGACGGCTTCCAGTGCGTCGCGATGCAGCCATTCCGGCGTTGCCGAGACGACGAGATGGCGCAGATGCTGGCGTCCGCGCGAGGCGCGTGCGAAATGCTCCGGGCAGGCATTCATGATCGCCACCCCGCGCGCAACGCCGCGGTCGGCATTGAAGGCGAAACGGCGGTCGCCGATCGACAGGTCCACGCTGCCTTCCAGGAAGAAGATGCAGGAAAGCTCCTCCGGCAGCAGCGAGGTGGCGGTGAAGGCGCGCTCCTCGATGGCGTCGCTGACGTGCAGCACCAGGCCGCGGCGCAGCTCCCGGTGCAGGAAGGCGCCCTTCATCAGCGTGTCGTCGAGGGAAAGCCGGTCGTCGGGACTGTCGAGCGCGATCCCGTCGTGGCGCAGGAAATCCCGCACGCGCACGCGTCCGTCGTTTGCCTGCTGTCCGGCGTCGCCTGATGCGGCAGCCATGTCCCAAACCCCAGTTCTGCCCTGCCTTGCCGGGCACATTGACCTTCGTGCGTTATCGAACCGTCACGCAGGCCCGAGATTTGCCGGATCGCAAAGGCATCTGCGCGTTCCGCAAAGGCGCCCGATATTGCCGGCCGTGCGCGTGTTGCCCTAATGGATAGCTTAACTTGATTTGTGTGGTCAAGTTTAAGGGAAACGATTAAACGGTTGGGCCGCGATGATGAGCTTGGTTGAGACGATGGGCAGAAAAGCAACAGGACGCGGGATTTCGTACAGACGCCTTCGGCTCGTCTCGTCCGTCGCGCTCGTGGCGGCTGGCCTTGCCGGCCCGGCGCGCGCGCAGGATGCCGGCGCGACGGCGCTGGAGGCCATTACCATCGAAGGCGTCGCGGACAATGGCCGCGGTCCCGATCAGGGCGTCGTCGCCAAGCGCAGCCGCAGCGCCGCCAAGACGAACACCTCGCTGCGCGAGACCCCGCAGGCCGTCAGCGTCGTCACGCGGGACCAGATGGATCAACAGGGCGCCAACACGGTCGCCGAGGCATTGCGCTATACGCCGGGCGTGCTTCCGGATCCGAACGGCCACGATATCCGCTACGACTGGCTCTATATCCGCGGCTTCAACAATTACGGCACCATGTGGCTCGATGGTCTCGTCCTGCCGGGCGATCCGAGCAATTACGCGACGCCGAGCGTCAACCCCTTCGCTTTGGAGCGCATCGACGTCATCAAGGGGCCGACCTCCGTGCTCTACGGCAGCTCCGTTCCGGGCGGCCTCGTCAATCAGGTCGGCAAGCGGCCGCAGGCGACGGCGCATAGCGAGGCCGGCATCCAGACCTCGTCCCATGGCGGTCTCCAGGGCACGCTCGACATGACCGGCCCGCTGACGCAGGACGGCGACTGGCTCTACCGGATCGTCGCTCTCGGCAAGAACATGGGAACCCAGATCGACAAGGAACGCGACCGCCAGATGATGCTCGCCCCGAGCCTCACCTGGGCGCCGAGCGACCAGACGACGCTCACCCTTTACGGCTACTACCAGAAGGATCGCCCGGACAACTTCAATCCGCGCTTCTATCCCGCCGTCGGCACGCTTCTGCAAAATCCGCTCGGCCAGATCCCGCGCGACATCTATTTCGGCGATCCCAATGCCGATGTCTTCGAGCGCGATTTCTACATGCTCGGCTACGAGTTCGAGCATGAATTCAACGAGACCTGGACGGTGCGCCAGAACCTGCGCTACGGCCGCTCGGCCCAGAACATGTTCCTCGTCCTCGTCAACCCGGCCTTCGCCTACCAGCCGGACGGCCATACGCTGAACCGCGCCTCGGCGATCTCCGACGACTGGGTGTCGAGCTTCAATATCGATACGCAGGTCGAGGCCCGCTTCGAGACCGGCGCGCTCGACCACACGCTGCTGCTCGGCCTCGATTACCTGAAGGCGACGTCGTCGACCAATTTCGGCAATGCCATAGACGGCGTTCCGCCGATCGATATCTTCGATCCGCGCTATGGCGGGGTCGACATCCCCGTGCCGGCCATCCAGCGCTCCGGCCTCCAGGAGCAGCAGCAGGTCGGCCTCTACATGCAGGACCAGATCCGCTACGACAACTGGATCGGCACCTTCGGCATGCGCTACGATTTCTCCGATATCGACAGCACGAACCGCATGTTGACGCCGTCGCCGGACGTCTCGACGCAGGACCGGGAGTTCACCTGGCGTGCAGGCCTCACCTATCTCTTCGACAATGGCCTTGCGCCCTATGCCAGCTATTCCACCGCCTTCCTGCCGACGCTCGGCACGAACAGCGCCGGCGATCCCTTTGCGGCTCAGAAGGCGGAGCAATATGAATTCGGCGTCAAATACGAGCCGCCGCAGGGCCGCGGCATGGTCGCCCTCTCGTTCTTCGACCTCACGCTGGAAAACGCGCTGACGCCGGACCCGACCAACGCGCTTTACGACGTGCAGTCGGGCCGCCAGCGCGTGCGCGGCGTCGAGATCGAGGGCAAATACGAGCTGACGCCGAACCTCGATATCCTCGCCTCCTATGCCTATTCGCACTCGAAGGTGCTGGAGACCAACAATCCGGCCGAGCTCGGCCGCGAGGTCCTGCGCCTGCCCGAGCATCAGGGCAGCCTGTGGGTCGCCTACCGGCCGGATGTTTTCGAAGGCCTGACGCTGAGCGCCGGCGTGCGCGCCCTGTCCTCCTACCAGACCGACAGCACCTACAAGGACGAGCTGCGCATCCCCGGAAGGGCGCTCGTCGATATCGGTGCCGAATATGATTTCGCGGCGATCGGCAAGGACTTTGCCGGCACCAAGCTGCGCGTCAATGTCACGAACCTGTTCGACAAGGAGTATGTTTCCCATTGCCTCAACAGCACCGGCGGAAGCTGCAACTATGGCGCCGGCCGCGCCGTCACCGCGACGCTGAAATATTCATGGTGAGCGGGGCCTGCAAAAGCCGTGCAAGGAAAGGGGTCGCCGGTCTGCCGGCGGCCCTCCGTCGGTTTCTGGCCGGGCTGTTCCTGCTTGTCGCCGCGCTGGCCGCGCCCGCGCGGGCGGAGATCGTTCTGTCGGACGCGGCGGGGCGCACGGTCCGGCTCGCCGAGCCTGCCCGCCGCATCGTCACCAATGAGAGCCTCATCCTCCTGTCGCTTGCCCTTGTCGATCCCGACCCGGTTTCGCGCATCGCCGGCTGGGCGGCGCCGCAACGCATCGACCGCGGCATGTACGAGGCCTATCGTCGCCGTTTCCCCGCCATCGACGCTATTCCCGCCGTCGGCGGCGTGCTCCCGGCAAAGACGTCGGTGGAGGCGCTGCTCTCCGCCAGGCCGGATCTCTTCGTCGTCTCGATCTGGGAGAGCGGCTGGACCGAGGCGGTCGCGACGCTGGAGGCGGCCGGCGTTCCGGTTCTCTTCCTCGACGGGCCGGTCAATGACGGCAAAGGACCGGCGGGAACGGCCGCGTTCTCCGTCGACCTCCTCGCAAAGGCCGTGGGCCGCGCCGAGAAGGGCAGGGCCTTCGGCGACTTCCTGCGCGCCCGCTACAAGCGCATCACCGATCGCACGGCAGGGCTCGAGCCGGTTTCGGTTCTCGTCGATGCCCATGCCGGGGCGACCTGCTGCGCGACGCCCGGCAAGAACAACCGCATGACGGAATATCTGCGGCTTGCCGGTGGAAGAAGCATCGGCGCCGACGTGCCGGGCTATGACGGATTGCTGAGCCCCGAATATGTGCTGGGCGCCGACCCTTCGGTCTATATCGCGACCGGCGGGCCGCATCTGGCTGCCCAGGGCGGCCTGGTGCTCGGCGGCGGCATCGATGCGCAGGCTGCGCAACGGTCCCTCGCCGATATTCTCGGCAGGGATCGGCGTGATGCACTGACGGCCGTGCGGGAAGGGCGCGCTCACGCCGTCTCGCATCAGTTGTCGATCTCCGTGCTCAACATCCTTATCTTCGAGTGTTTCGCGAAGTGGCTGCATCCGGCGGTCTTCGCCGATCTCGATCCCGGTAAGACGCTCGCCGAGATCAACGAACAATTCCTGGCGGTGCCGCTCGAAGGCACGTTCTGGGTCGATTACAAGCAGTAAGGACAGGATATGCAAGGCAACGAATATACCGCACAGGCCCGGATCGCGCTCGCCAATCCCGGCCCCGTCATCGCGGAATTCTGCGACCACATGCTGGAACACAATGCCGAGGTGAGCGAGAGGCCCGAAGGCCCCGTGCTGCGGATGAGAGGCATCCGCGCCGCCTTTTCCCGTGACGGCGAGGAGACGCTGGTCGATGTCGTGGCGCCCGATCTGGAAGGCCTTTATCTCGCGCGCATGTCCATCGCCTCGCATATCCTGGAATTTGCCGGCGATGACCCGCCTGTCATCACCTGGACCGGCGACGGCGGGGAAATCGTCCGGCCGCCGAACTTCCAGATCCTCAAGGTCGTCGGCTGCCGCACGATCACCCCGCACATGCGCCGGCTCACGCTTTCGGGCGAGAATGTCGCGCGCTTTGCCCGTCTCAACGCGCTGCATCTCAACCTCATGATCCAGCACCCGGAGGCGAAGGAGCCGCAATGGCCGCATGTCGGCTCCAACGGCGTCATCGCCTGGGACCGCCCGGACCTTCGCCCCCTCATGCGCAAATATACCGTGCGCTCCGTCGATCTTGCCGCCGGCACGCTCGACATCGATTTCGTACTGCACACGGATGCCGGTCCCGGTGCGGGCTTCGCCGAGACCGCTGTTCTTGGCCAGAGCGTGGGCGTGATCGGGCCTGGTGGCGGGGGACTGGTCGAGGCCGACTGGTACCTTTTCGCCGGAGACGAGACGGCGCTTCCGGCGATCGCCCGCATGCTCGAAAGCCTGCCGGCCGGTGCGCGCGGCAAGGCCATCCTCGAAGTGGCCGACGAGGCGGAGGTGCAGCCGCTTGTCACGGCAGCGGATGTGGAGATCGAGTGGCTGCCGCGCAACGGCCGGCCCGCCGGCGAGACGACGGGACTTGTCGAAGCGATTCGCGCCGTCGAGATCCCCGAAAGCGGCGAACGGCGCTATCTCTGGGCCGGCTGTGAATTCGAAACTTTCCGGGCGATCCGGGCCTTCGCCCGCCAGGAGACGTCACTGGCCGGCAACGAACACCTCGTCGTTTCATACTGGCGCCGCGGGGTGGCCGAGGGAGAATAGCTCCCGGCCCCGAATTCCTCCAGCGGCGGCGGGAAACGGGGCGCGGGTTCGTGCCGGAAGGCCAAGGAGAGAGCGGGCTTTCGCGGGAAGGGGGCGGATTTTCTTCATCGCGGGACGAAAATCTCTGTCCGTGGCCTTTCCAAAATGCTTGAACAGCAGCAAGGGACGCGGCACAGTCGCCTCCTCTCAATGCGCACGAACTGAAAGAAACCGCCATGCAAACCGATAGCCCACGTCTCTCCTTCGCCGTCAAGAAAAACACCAATCCCATGCCTGACGCGGAGCGGGAAGCGGCCTTCGGGAACCTCGGCTTCGGCACGCTCTTCAGCGACCACATGGCGGTGATCCGCTGGAGCGCCGACAAGGGCTGGCACGGCGCGGAGATCGCGCCGCGCGCTCCGTTCGCGCTCGATCCCGCCGCCAGCGTCCTGCACTATGCGCAGGAGATTTTCGAGGGGATGAAGGCATATCGCGCCGAGGACGGCCGCACGGTGCTGTTCCGGCCGGAAGAAAATGCCCGGCGCTTCAATGAATCCGCCCGGCGGATGGCAATGCCGGAACTGCCCGAGGCGGAATTCCTGAGTGCCGTCGAGCAACTCGTGCGCATCGACGCCAAGTGGATCCCGCAGGGCGAAGGCAGCCTCTATCTGCGCCCCTTCATGTTCGCGAGCGAGGCTTTCCTCGGCGTCCGCCCGTCGAGGGAATACATCTTCTGCGTCATCGCCTCTCCGGTCGGCCCCTACTTCAAGGGCGGCGCGAAGGCGGTGAAGATCTGGGTCTCGCAGAACTATACCCGCGCGGCGCTCGGCGGCACGGGCGTCGCCAAATGCGGCGGCAACTATGCCGCCAGCCTGATCGCGCAGGCCGAGGCCACCGCGCAGGGCTGCGACCAGGTCGTCTTCCTCGATGCGGCCGAGCACCGCTGGGTCGAGGAGCTTGGCGGCATGAACATCTTCTTCGTCATGGACGACGGGTCGCTTCTCACCCCGCCGCTCGGCGGAACGATCCTTCCCGGCGTTACCCGCAAATCACTGATCGCCCTTGCACGCGAGGAGGGACTGACCGTGCGGGAGGAGGCCTATTCCTTCGAACAGTGGCAGGCGGACGTCGCCTCGGGCCGCCTGAAGGAAGCTTTCGCCTGCGGTACGGCGGCCGTGATCGCCGGCATCGGCACGGTGAAGTTCGCCGGCGGCGAGTTCACCATCGGGGGAGGAGACACCGGCCCCGTCACGACCCGGATGCGCGAGGCGCTCGTCGGCATCCAGCGCGGCCAGCGTGCCGATCCGCACGGCTGGGTGCGTGCCGTCACTGACGCCTGAGAAAAGCTGAGATATGAGATCCGTCCGGCCATGGATGGTCCATGGC
>JAEWKP010000068.1 GCA_023393655.1 Pseudomonadota bacterium
ACAGCGCGCGATGCGGCTTGCCCAGAACCTGGGTCAGCACGTTGAGGCGGCCGCGATGGGCCATGCCGAAGACGATGTCGCGCACGCCGAGCGCGCCGCCGCGCTTGATGATCTGCTCCAGCGCCGGGACCAGCGACTCGCCGCCATCCAGGCCGAAGCGCTTGGTGCCGGTGAACTTGAGGTCGAGGAACTTCTCGAAGCCCTCGGCTTCGACGAGCTTGTTCAGGATCGCCTTCTTGCCTTCCTTGGTGAAGGCGATCTCCTTGTCCGGCCCCTCGATGCGCTCCTGCAGCCAGGCCTTCTGCTCGGGGTCGGAGATATGCATGAACTCGATGCCGACCGTGCCGCAATAGGTCCGCTGCAGCACCGCGACCATCTCGCGGATGGTGGCGAACTCCATGCCGAGCACGTTGTCGATGAAGACCTTGCGGTCGAGATCGGCCTCGGTGAAGCCAAAGGCGGCCGGCGAGAGCTCCTCATGGTCGGTGCGGCTCTCGATGCCCAGCGGATCGAGCTTGGCATGGAAATGGCCGCGCATCCGGTAGGCGCGGATCAGCATGATCGCGCGCACGGAATCGCGGGTCGCCTGCTGCACGTCGGCGGCGGACAGCACGGTGCCGGCGGCCTTCGCCTTGGCGCCGAGCTTGTCGGAAATCACCTTCTCGACCACGGCCCAGTTGCCGTCGAGCGCCGAGACGAGCTCGCCATTGGCGACGACCGGCCAGTTCGGCTTCTTCCAGGAGGCTCCCTTGGCGTTCTGCAGGACGGCTTCCTTGTCGTCCTTCAGCGCGCCGAAGAAGCTCTGCCACTGCTCGTCGACCGACTTGGGGTCGGCCTCGTAGCGGGCATAGAGATCCTCGATATAGGCGGCGTTGCCGCCATAGAGGAAGCCGGTCTGCGCGAGAGCCTCGTTGATATCCTGGCGAGCCATGATGCTCCTGCCTTCCTTCGCCGCTTAAGCCATGTCCGAACCCTTGCCCGGACACCCTGTTCACTTGCTTCAGCCGGGCCTTGGCCCGACCTAATCGTTTCGTTGGGTAAGACCGCTGTCGGCCTGACCGGGACGAGCCCCGCCAGGCCGCTCACGCGATGTCAGCCCTTCAACACTTCCACCAAGGTCTTTCCAAGGCGTGCCGGCGAGGGCGAGACCCGGAAGCCGGCCGCTTCCATGGCGGCGATCTTGTCCTCGGCGCCGCCCTTGCCGCCCGAGATGATCGCGCCGGCATGGCCCATGCGACGGCCGGGAGGAGCCGTGCGGCCGGCGATGAAGCCGACCATCGGCTTCTTGCGGCCACGCTTCGCCTCGTCCTTGATGAACTGGGCCGCGTCTTCTTCGGCCGAGCCGCCGATCTCGCCGATCATGACGATCGACTCGGTCTTCGGGTCCGCCAGGAACATCTCGAGCATGTCGATGAACTCGGTGCCCTTGACCGGGTCGCCGCCGATGCCGACGGCCGTGGTCTGGCCGAGGCCCTCGTTCGTGGTCTGGAACACGGCTTCATAGGTCAGCGTGCCCGAGCGCGAGACGATGCCGACATTGCCCGGCTTGAAGATGTTCGCCGGCATGATGCCGATCTTCGACTGGCCGGCAGTGACGACGCCGGGACAGTTCGGGCCGATCAGGCGGGTCTTGGAACCGACCAGCGAACGCTTGACGCGCACCATGTCGAGCACCGGGATGCCTTCGGTGATGCAGATGACGAGCGGAATCTCGGCATCGATCGCCTCGCTGATCGCGTCGGCGGCGCCCGGAGGCGGCACATAGACGACCGAAGCGTCGGCGCCGGTCTTGGCCTTGGCCTCGTGAACGCTGTCGAAGACGGGCAGGCCGAGATGGAGCGAGCCGCCCTTGCCCGGCGAGGTGCCGCCGACCATCTGCGTGCCATAGGCGATCGCCTGCTCGGAGTGGAAGGTCCCGTTCTTGCCGGTGAAGCCCTGGCAGATGACCTTGGTGTTCTTGTCGATCAGGATGGACATGTCTGCTCCTCAGGCCTTCTTGATCGCGGCGACGATCTTCTGCGCGGCGTCGTCGAGGTCGTCGGCGGGAATGACGTTGAGGCCGGAATCGCGGATGATCTGCTTGCCTTCCTCGACATTGGTGCCTTCGAGGCGAACGACCAGCGGGACCTGAAGGCCGACCGCCTTCACCGCGGCGATGACGCCGCGCGCGATCACGTCGCACTTCATGATGCCGCCGAAGATGTTGACGAGGATGCCTTTCACCTTCGGGTCGGCGGTGATGATCTTGAACGCCGCCGTCACCTTCTCTTCGCTGGCGCCGCCGCCGACATCGAGGAAGTTCGCGGGCGATTCCCCGTAGAGCTGGATGATGTCGAGCGTCGCCATGGCGAGGCCGGCGCCGTTGACCATGCAGCCGATCGTGCCGTCGAGCGCGATATAGGCGAGGTCATACTTGGAGGCCTCGATCTCCTTCTCGTCCTCTTCCGTGGTGTCGCGCAGCGCAACCACTTCCGGGTGACGATAGAGCGAGTTCGAGTCGAACGAGACCTTGGCATCCAGGCACTTGAGCTGGCCCTGGGTGGTCACGATCAGCGGGTTGATCTCCAGCATGTCCATGTCCTTGGCCACGAACGCGTTGTAGATCTGGCCGAGCACGGTGCCGGCCTGCTTGGCGAGGTCGCCGGTGAGGCCGAGGATGCGCGCCATGGCGCGGCCGTGATGCGGCATGATGCCGGTCGCGGGGTCGACCGAGAAGGTCTCGATCTTCTCGGGCGTGTCATGGGCGACGGCCTCGATGTCCATGCCGCCCTCGGTCGAGATGACGAAGGCGATGCGCGAGGTCTCGCGGTCGACCAGCGCCGAGAGGTAGAACTCCTTCTCGATGTCCGAGCCGTCCTCGATATAGAGGCGGTTGACCTGCTTGCCGGTCTCGCCGGTCTGGATGGTCACGAGGGTGTTGCCAAGCATCTCCTTGGCGTGGGCCTCGACCTCGGCCACCGACTTGGCGAGGCGAACGCCGCCCTTGGCGTCGGGGCCGAGTTCCTTGAACTTGCCCTTGCCGCGCCCGCCGGCGTGGATCTGCGACTTCACGACGTAAAGCGGCCCCGGCAGCTTCTTGGCGGCCTCGACCGCCTCCGCCACCGTGAGAGCCGGGAAACCGGCCGAAACGGGCGCGCCGAATTCCTTGAGGATGGCTTTGCCCTGGTATTCGTGGATGTTCATGTGCTCGGTTTCCCTGACAGCGACAGACAATTGACGAAAGGGCGGCCACGCGAAACCGCGCCGCCGCCCTTGCTTAACTTACGCGAGTGACGGATCGACGGTCTTGCAGGCGTCGATCAGGTTCTGGACCGAAGCCACCGACTTCGCCAGCATCTCCTTCTCGGCACCGTTGAGGCGGATCTTGACGACGCGCTCGACACCCTTGGCGCCGATCACGACGGGAACGCCGACGAACATGTCCTTGACGCCGTACTGGCCCTTGAGCGAGGCCGCCGCCGGCAGCACGCGCTTCTGGTCCTTGAGGTAGCTCTCGGCCATCGCGATCGCCGAGGCAGCCGGGGCGTAGAAGGCCGAGCCGGTCTTGAGCAGGTTGACGATCTCGCCGCCGCCCTTGCGGGTGCGCTCGACGATGGCGTCGAGCTTCTCCTGCGTGGTCCACTTCATCTTGACGAGGTCCGGCAGCGGGATGCCGGC
>JAEWKP010000090.1 GCA_023393655.1 Pseudomonadota bacterium
TCGCCGAGAACGCGCAGGAGCTCACGACCAAATACGGCAACGTCACCTCGGCGTCGGTCGGCACGATCCAGCGAGCGCTGCTGGTGCTCGAGAACCAGAAGGGCGATCTCTTCTTCGGCGAGCCGGCACTCGACATCAACGACCTGATGAAGACGGATCGCGACGGCCGCGGCATCGTCAACATCCTCGCCGCCGACAAGCTGATGAACAATCCGCGGCTCTACGCGACCTTCCTGCTCTGGCTGCTCTCGGAGCTGTTCGAGCAGCTTCCGGAGGTCGGCGACCTCGACAAGCCGAAGCTCGTCTTCTTCTTCGACGAGGCGCATCTGCTCTTCAACGGCGCGCCCAAGGCTTTGCTGACGGCGGTCGAGCAGGTCGTCCGCCTGATCCGCTCGAAGGGGGTGGGCGTCTATTTCGTCACGCAAAACCCGCTCGACATCCCCGATACAGTGCTGGCTCAGCTCGGCAACCGCGTCCAGCACGCGCTGCGCGCCTTCACCCCGCGCGACCAGAAGGCAGTGCGCGCCGCCGCTGAGACCTTCCGCCAGAACCCGAAGATCAAGACTGAAGAGGCGATCAGCCAGCTTGCCGTCGGCGAGGCGCTGGTCTCGATGCTCGAAGGCAAGGGCTCGCCTGAGATGGTCGAGCGCGCCCTGATCGCGCCGCCGATGGCGCAGGTTGGTCCCTGTTCCCCGCAGCAGCGCCAGCAGGCGATCAACGCCTCGCCGGAAAAGGGCAAGTACGAGACCATGGTCGACCGGGAGTCGGCCTATGAAGAGCTGATGAAGCGCAAGAACCTCAATCCCGACGGTTCGCCGGTCGAGGCGTCGACGGATGGCGGCGGGGGAGGCGGCATCCTCGACACGATTGGCGGCTGGCTCGGCGGTGGCGCGCCGCAGCAGCGCCCGAAGACGGGGCCTGGATCGCGCGGCGGCCCGCTGCCGCAGAGCATGACCGAGAAGATCATCACCTCGGCCGCCCGTTCGGCCGCGACCTCGATCGGCCGGCAGGTCGGCACGGCGATCCTGCGGGGCATTCTGGGCTCGATGTCCGGGAAGCGCTGAGACTTTCCGTCATGGTCGGGCTTGTCCCGACCATCCACGTCTCTGCTGCTCGAAGGTGGTGTGCAAGACGTGGATGCTCGTCACAAGGGCGAGCATGACACCTGTTGGGGCGCGCGTGCCGCCCTCCTCACGCCCCCGTCGCGAAGTCGACGATCAGCTTGATGTTCAGCACGATGATGATCGCGGCGATGATGGCTGCGGTCAGGCTGAGCCAGCGCGGGGCGACGAGCGCACCCATCTTCTGCTTCGAGGCCGTGAACATCACCAGCGGCACCACCGCGAAGGGCAGTTGCAGGCTGAGAACGACCTGGCTCAGGATCAGGAGCTTCGCCGTCTGGCTTTCGCCATAGATCAGCGTGACCGCGATCGCCGGGACGATCGCGACGAGGCGCGTCCCCAGCCGCCGCATCCAGGCCGGCAGGCGGATGCGCAGGAAGCCTTCCATCACGATCTGGCCGGCCATGGTCGCGGTCACCGTCGAGTTCAGGCCGCAGCAGAGCAGGGCGATGGCGAAGAGCGAGGGCGCGATCGAGGCGCCCAGCAGCGGCTGCAGGAGTTCCTGCGCCTTGCCGAGTTCGGCGACGTCATGGTGGCCGGCCTTGTGGAAGGTCGCGGCGGCCAGGATCAGGATCGAGGCGTTGATCAAGAGCGCGAAGCAGAGCGCGACGGTGGAGTCGATCGTCGCGAATTTCAGGGCCTCGCGCTTCTCAGGCAGGGTGTGGCCATAGGCGCGGGTCTGCACGATGCCCGAGTGCAGATAGAGGTTATGCGGCATCACGGTCGCGCCGATGATGCCGAGCGCGATATAGAGCATGTTCGGGTTGGCCACGATCTCGGTCGTCGGCGCGAAGCCGCGGATGACTTCGCCCCAGTTCGGGTCGGCCAGCGCGATCTGGATGCCGAAGCACAGCGCGATGACGCCGAGCAGCGTGATGATGAAAGCCTCGATCCAGCGGAAGCCGCGTGTCTGCAGCCAGAGGATGATGAAGACGTCGAAGGCGGTGATCAGCACGCCGATTTCCAGCGGTACGCCGAAGAGCAGGTTGAGGCCGATTGCCGTGCCGATCACCTCGGCGAGGTCCGTCGCGCAGATCGCAAGCTCGGCGAGCAGCCAGAGCGGAAAGGCCATATAGGGCGGATAGGCATCGCGACAGGCCTGGGCGAGGTCGCGACCGGTGGCGATGGCAAGCCGCGCGCAGAGCGACTGCAGGATGATCGCCATCAGGTTCGAGATCAGCGCGACGACGAGCAGCGTGTAGCCGTACTGGGCGCCGCCGGCGAGCGAGGTTGCCCAGTTGCCGGGGTCCATGTAGCCGACGGCGACGAGATAGCCCGGCCCGAAGAAGGCGAGAAACTTGCGCCATGTCGACGAGGTCGGCGTGACCTTGATGGTGCGGAAGACATCCGTCAGGGATGGCTCGCCCCGCGATCGAAGCCAGATCGACGAGGATTCGGGGGCGCTCTGCGGCATGATGGAGCTTTGCTGCAACTTGGTTGCAATAAGGGGTATCGGCTCGCGATCGCCCTGTCAACGTAATTGCGAATGATTGGCAATTAGGATTGGAGAGGAGAGGCGATCCTGCCCGGCATGCGCGAATAGAGGCTGACGCCCGCGGCGGGGCTTGCCATGATGGCGTCATCTGAATCGCATCCGATGGCTGTCATGACCAAGCTTCCCGCCATTCTCGCCCGTCTCGACGATGGGCTCGACGCCTCGCTCGATCGTCTCTCCGCCTGGCTCGAAATTCCCTCGATCGGCACCGATCCGGCCTTCAATGCGCAGACGCGCGCCGCCGCCGAATGGCTGCGGGCCGATCTGGAGGGGCTCGGCTTCAAGGCTGAATTGCGCGAGACCGGCGGGCATCCTGTCGTCCTCGCCCACCGCCCCAAGCCGGGTGCGCCCCATGCGCTGTTCTATGGTCACTATGACGTCCAGCCGGTCGACCCCGTCAGCCTCTGGGATACCGATCCGTTCAAGCCGGTCGTCCGCGAACTGGAGCCCGGCCGCAAGATCATCTCGGCGCGCGGCGCCTGCGACGACAAGGGCCAGGTGATGACCTTCGTCGAGGCCGTGCGCGCGACGCTGGCCGAGACCGGTGACCTGCCGATCGGCCTGACCATCCTCGTCGAGGGCGAAGAGGAATCCGGCTCGGTCAACCTGCCAGGCTACATCAAGGCCAACGCGGCCGAGCTGAAGGCGGACTATGCGCTGGTCTGCGACACCGGCATGTGGGACCGCGAGACCCCGCTGATCACCTCGACCCTGCGCGGCATGGTCTATCAGGTGGTGACGCTGACGGCAGCCGACCGCGACCTGCATTCCGGCCTGTTCGGCGGTGCGGCCGCCAACCCGATCCATATTCTTGCGCGGATCCTCGGCGAAATCCATGACGAGACCGGCCGCATCACCATTCCCGGCTTCTACGAGGGCGTGCATGAGCCGACCAATGCCCAGAAGGCGGAATGGGCCGATCTCAACCTGACGGAGAAGGACTTTCTCGGCCAAGTGGGCTTGAAGCACTCGATCGGCGAGAAGGGCCGGATGCTGATCGAGCAGATCCAGTCGCGCCCGACCTGCGACGTCAACGGCATCTGGGGTGGCTATACCGGCGAGGGCAGCAAGACGGTCATCCCCGGCAAGGCCTCGGCCAAGGACTCCTTCCGGCTCGTCGGCGACCAGGACCCGGCGAAGATCGCGGCCGCCTTCCACCAGTTCATCCGCGAGCGCCTGCCCGAGGACGTGACCGCTGAATTCATCAGCCATTCCGGCTCGCCGGCGCTCGCCGTGCCCGTCGATTCGCCGGTGCTCCAGAAGGCACGCGTCGCGCTTGCCGAGGAGTGGGGCGGGCGTGTCGTCTCGATCGGCAGTGGCGGCTCGATCCCCGTCGGTGGCGATTTCAAGCGCACGCTCGGCATCGACACGCTCTTCGTCGGCTTCGGCCTCGACGACGACCGGGTCCATTCGCCCAACGAGAAATACGACCTGTCCTCCTTCCACAAGGGCCAGCGCTCCTGGGCCCGCATCCTGCAGGCTCTCGGTTCATGAGATCGGTTTGCGTCTTCTGCGGTTCCAATCCCGGCAATGACCCCGTCTATGCGGCGGGCGCCCGAGCCATGGGTGCCGAGATCGCCCGGCGCGGCCTGACGCTGGTCTATGGTGGCGGCGCAGTCGGCCTGATGGGCATCGTCGCCAATGCGGCGATGGAGGCCGGAGGCCAGGTCCATGGCGTCATCCCGCAGGCGCTGAAGGACAAGGAGGTCGGCCATGTCGGGCTGACCCGGCTCGAGGTCGTCGACACCATGCACACCCGCAAGGCGCGCATGGCCGAGCTTTCGGACGGATTCATCGCCATGCCCGGCGGTATCGGCACTTTCGAGGAACTGTTCGAGATCTGGACCTGGGGCCAGCTCGGCATCCATGCCAAGCCGCTCGGACTGCTCAATGTCGCGGGCTTCTACGATCCGCTGGCGACCTTCCTCGATCGCACCGTGGAGGCGGGCTTCCTCAAGCAGAACCACCGGGCCATGGCGATGACCGACACCGAGCCGGCGACGCTGCTCGACCGGATGGAAACTTACGTCCCGGCGGCGACCTACAAGTGGATCGAGAAGGAACAGGCCTGAGGCTTCCGGTTAATGCATCTCAGGATTGTAGGAATTTTATCCTTGACATCGCGACGCTGATCCGGTAGAGATCAGGAACGCTCACGAAATCTGCCCGAACGAAGCCGCCGCGCTCTCCAGCCGGCGGCTTTTTCGTGCCTGTCTTCCGGGAGGGGACATCATGGCCGAACAGGATGGCGCCACGCCGCAACCGCCCTCCGAGCCGAAACCAAAACCGAGGCCGGTCTCGCGCAAGGCGGTGGTGGGGCAGCTCTGGCGCGCCGCCAAGCGCCAGATCGACACCCATGAAGAGCACCTCGCCGACCTGCCGAAGGGGACGACGGCGAGCGAGGCCGACGCCAAGGCGCTGGCGGTCCTCGCGCGCACCGTGCGCGAGCTGGTCGCGATCGAGGAGCCCCCGGCCATGAGGAAGGACAAGCACACGGATGAGCCTTCCGCTGCCGACGATCTGCGACATGTCGCACAGCTCCGTCAGGATCTTGCTCGACGTCTTGAGGCCCTTGTCGCTCAGGACGCGCGTGAGAATCCTCAGGAAGCTGATGCCGACGGCGACGGCGGATGACATCGAGATCATTCGCAGTACCTGGGAGATTTGGGCACGTCCCGATCAGTTGCCGCCCGAACCGCTGAAGCCGATCTGGCTGGTGCTGGGCGGGCGCGGCGCGGGCAAGACCCACACCGGCGCCGAATGGGTCAGGGGCATGGCACTGGGTCATCCGCCCTTCGCGGAGATGCCGACCGAACGGATCGCCCTCGTCGGCGAAACGCAAGGGCAGGTGCGCGACGTCATGATCGAAGGCGTTTCCGGATTGCTCTCGATCCATAACCGCTGGGAGCGGCCGACCTGGCAGCCTTCGCTGCGTCGTCTGCAATGGTCGACCGGTGCGATAGCGCAGGTCTTCACGGCCGAGGATCCCGAGGCGCTGCGCGGCCCACAATTCGGCGCCGCCTGGTCCGACGAGCTGGCCAAGTGGCCGAACCTTCAGGAGAGCTGGGATATGCTGCAATTCGGTCTGCGCCTCGGCGATCATCCCCGCCAGGTCGTGACGACGACACCGCGTCCGCTGCCGCTCGTGAAGCGCCTGCTGGTCGAGCCGCATGTCGCGGTGAGCCGGGCGCGCACGCAGGACAACCGCTACAACCTCGCCGCCGAGTTCGTCCGCACGGTCACGCAGACCTATGGCGGGACGCGGCTCGGCCGGCAGGAGCTCGACGGCGAGATCGTCGAGGAGAGCCCGGACGCGCTCTGGACGCGGGCCATGATCGAGGCGGCCCGCGAGCGCGAGACGCCAGCGGTCAGCCGCATCGCGGTTGCCGTCGATCCGCCCGCGACCTCATCGCAACGGGCCGACCGCTGCGGGCTCGTGGTCGCCGGTGTCGACCATGACGGCATCGGCCATGTGCTGGAGGATGCGACGCTGGCCGGCGCGCGGCCGCAGGAATGGGCGGAGAGGGCGGTTGCGCTCTATCGCCGCCATGAGGCGGACGCGCTGGTCGTCGAGGTCAACCAGGGTGGCGAGATGGTCGAAAGCATCATCCGCGAGGTCGATGCCGGCGTACCCGTGATTTCAGTGCGGGCGACGCGCGGCAAATATCTCCGCGCCGAACCGGTCGCCGCGCTCTATGCGCAGGGTCGGGTGCGCCATGCCGGGGCCTTTCCCGCGCTCGAAGACGAGATGTGCGCCTTTGGGCCGCGCGGCCTCGAAACCGGCCGCTCGCCGGATCGGCTCGACGCGTTGGTCTGGGCGCTGACACATCTGATGCTGGCGCCGAAGGCCCGGCCGCGGGTGAGGGGGATGTAGCCCTTTCGCTTCCTTCACGCTCCAACAGCGAGATATCCATGTTCGATTTCCTTCGCAGCCTGCGCAGCCGAGCCGCGCCGGGCCAGAAGCGCTCGCGCGTCGGGCCGCTGATCGCGCTGCATGAGGCGGGGCGCGCCGTCTGGACGCCTCGCGACTATGTCGCGCTCTCGCGAGAAGGCTATGAGCGCAATCCGGTCGTGCATCGCTGCATCCGCCTGATCGCGGAGGCGGCGGCGCAGACGCCGCTCATTGCCAAAGTCGGCTCGCGCGAGGTGCCGGAGCATTCGGCGCTCGCCCTGATCGAGCGGCCCAATCCGCGCCAGGGCGGCATTGCCTTCCGCGAGATGCTGGTCGGTCATCTACTCGTTGCCGGCAATGCCTATGTCGAGGCGGTCAGCGCCGGCCGCGAGCCGCGCGAGCTCTATGCGCTCCGGCCCGACCGGATGCGCGTGGTGCCCGGCCGTGACGGCTGGCCCG
Organism: Pseudomonadota bacterium; assembly: GCA_023393655.1. Classification (GTDB taxonomy): domain Bacteria; phylum Pseudomonadota; class Alphaproteobacteria; order Rhizobiales; family Beijerinckiaceae; genus Allobosea. The sequence continues at coordinate 6,968 of JAEWKP010000090.1, forward strand.
AGGCCTACGACTATACGGTCGGCGGTGACACGGTGCGCTTCCGGCAGGATGAGGGCGGCCTGCCGTCGATCCTGCATCTGACGCTGTTCCACCCCGTCGACGACCATTACGGCCTGTCGCCGATCGAGGCGGCAGCCGTGTCGCTCGACATCCACAATGCAGCCGGCAGCTGGCACAAGGCCCTGCTCGACAACGCCGCGCGCCCGTCCGGCGCCCTGGTCTATGACGGACCGGAAGGCGCGACGCTGACCGAGGCGCAGTTCGAGCGGCTGAAGCAGGAGCTGGAGGATTCGTTCCAGGGCTCCCGCAACGCCGGCCGCCCGCTCTTGCTCGAAGGCGGATTGGACTGGAAGCCGCTCTCATTGACGCCGGCGGAGCTCGATTTCGTCGCCGCCAAGGGCGTGGCTGCCCGCGAGATCGCACTCGCCTTCGGTGTGCCGCCATTGCTGCTCGGCCTGCCCGGCGACAACACCCACGCCAATTTCGCCGAGGCCAACCGTGCGCTCTGGCGCCAGACCGTCATTCCGCTTGTGCGCCGCACGGCGCAGTCGCTGGCGCAATGGCTTGGCCCGGCCTTTGGCGATGAGCTGGTGCTGGAACCCGATCTCGATGCCATCGAGGCGCTGGCCGACGAGCGGGAATCGCTCTGGCGCCGGCTCGGTGCCGCGACCTTCCTCGACGAGGACGAGAAGCGCGAGGCCGTCGGCTACGGCCGGCGCACCTCCGGGAAGGAGGCTTCATGAACATGCTCGAACAGGTCGTGGCCGCCTTCGTCGGCCGGGCCGATGTCGGCCATCTCGGCCTGCTGCTCTGGGCGGTGAGCGCCTCGGGGTTGGCTTGGCTCGTCCTGCGCGAGCTGACGGCCGCCAACCGCCGTTTCGACGATTTCGTCCGCGAGCTCAACCGCTTCAACGCACGCCACGAAGGAGACCCGTCATGAAAGGCAGAAACGGTGTGGCCAAGCCGCCGCCCAAGGCGCGCATGGCGGCCGGCCGTGCGGGGAGGGCGTCGCGCAGCGGCGCGCCGGTCGAGACCTTCAGCCGCTTCGTCCGCCAGCTCGCCAAGCTCGAGACCGGGCGGATGAAGGGCGGCCGGGACGATGCGGAGGAGGAGCGATGACACCAGCCCGCGCCTCGTTCGAATCCAAGCTGCTGCCGCTCCAGCCGGCCCGGGTCGGGCTGGATGGATTGTTCGAAGGCTATGCCAGCCTGTTCCGCATTCCCGATCTCGGCAAGGATATCGTCGAGCCCGGCGCCTTCCGCGAGAGCCTGCAACGGCGCGGGCCGGGCGGCGTGAGGATGCTCTGGCAGCATGATCCGGCCGAGCCGATCGGGCGCTGGTCGAGCCTGATCGAGGATGGCCGCGGCCTGTTCGTGCGCGGGCGGCTGTCGCTCGCCGTCGCCCGCGCCCGCGAAATCCACGCGCTCATGCTCGACGGCGCGATCGACGGGCTGTCGATCGGCTTTCGCCACGAGAAGGCCCGCACCGAGCCGCGAACCGGCCTGCGCCGGCTCGAACGCATCGATCTCTGGGAAGTGTCGGTCGTGACCTTCCCCATGCTGCCCCAGGCCCGGATCGCCGCCGTGAAGGCGGGCCGGCCCTCAGCCTTCATCTGATCCATCACCCCGAGGAGAGACCATGAGCCATCTCAACACCGCGCCCGAGACCAAGGCCGCCGGCGGCGATCTCACGCTGGCCTTCGAGGACCTGCGCTACACGCTGGAGAACTACCGCGCGACCAACGAGGAGCGCCTCGCCGGGCTCGAGGCACGCCAGGGCGTCGACCCGCTGACCGAGGAGAAGCTGGTCCGCATGGACGCGGCGCTCGATGACACCATGCGCCGCATCGACCGGCTGACGCTGGATCGCGCCCGCCCGGCGCTGGGCCAGGACGGCCCGCGCGATCCGCTGACCGCGGAGCACAAGGCCGCCTTCGCTTCTTACGTCCGCACCGGCGAGGCCGGCGGGCTGAAGCGGCTGGAATCCAAGGCGCTCTCGGCCGGCTCCGGCCCCGATGGCGGCTACCTCGCGCCGGCGACAGTCGAGGGCGAGATCCTGCGCCGCCTGGCGAGTGTTTCGCCGATCCGCTCGCTGGCGACGGTCCGCACGATCTCGTCGGGCACCTACAAGAAGGCCTTCTCGACCACGGGTCCGGCCTCCGGCTGGGTCGCGGAGACGGCGGCGCGGCCGCAGGGCGCTTCGCCGACCCTGGCCGAGCTCTCCTTCCCGGCCATGGAACTCTACGCCATGCCGGCAGCGACGCAGACGCTGCTCGACGATGCCATCGTCGATATCGACCAGTGGATCGCCGAGGAGGTCGAGAGCGCCTTCGCCGAGCAGGAGGGCGCTGCCTTCGTCAACGGCGACGGCGTCGACAAGCCCAAGGGCTTCCTGGCCTATCCGACGATTGCCGATGCGAGCTGGAGCTGGGGCAATATCGGCGTGCTCAACACCGGTGTCGCCGGGGCTTTTCCGGCCTCCAACCCCGCCGACGTGCTCGTCGATCTCGTCTATGCGCTGAAGGCCGGCTATCGCCAGAACGCCTCCTTCGTGATGAACCGCAAGGTCCAGGCGACGGTCCGCAAGTTCAAGGATGCCAATGGGCAGTATCTCTGGCAGCCCCCGGCCTCGGCCGGGGGGGGGGGGGCCGGGCGGCG
>JAEWKP010000095.1 GCA_023393655.1 Pseudomonadota bacterium
GCTCTTGATCGTGCCGATCGCGACGCCGCAGATCTCCGCCGCCTCCTCGTAGGACAACCCGGTAGCGCCGACCATGATCAGCACTTCGCGCTGCTCCTCCGGGAGCTTCGCCAGCGCCTTGCGGAAATCGGCGAGATCGAGATGGCTTTCCTGGTTGCCGTGGGTCGCCATGCGCTCGGCATAGGTCCCTTCGCTGTCCTGAACCTCGCGGCCGCGCTTGCGGTACAACGAATAATAGGTGTTGCGCAGGATGGTGAAGAGCCAGGCACGCAGGCTGGTGCCGGGTTCGAACTTGTCCGAATTGCCCCAGGCCTTCAGCAGCGTGTCCTGCACGAGATCGTCGGCCAGTTGCATGGAGCCCGAGAGCGAAGCGGCGAAGGCGCGCAGATTGGGAATCTCGCGGATCAGCCCGTCCTTGAAGTCTTCGGTCCTGCGTTCCCGCGCCAGCGCCTCGGTCTGGTTCGCAGGCGCAATATCACTGGGACTCATCGCGCGACACTCCAGCTGCACGCTGCTCGGTCGCCTCAAGCTGCGCGAGCAGCACGAGAAACTTGTCGGGCACGGGCGCGTTCACGATGTCGTCGTAGTGGGCCTTGAGGGAGCGGCCTATGGATTCCTGCACCTTCGGATCCAGAACCAGTTCGAAACCTTCATCGGGATCGTCCGGTTCAGTCATCGCTGCGTCCAACCTGCTCATGTCAGCCCTCGTGCCACCATCGGGCCGGCTTTTCCAGCCGGTCCCGCATCTTCAAATCCCGCCGTCTCTGGTTTGCCATTCCTTGCCGACGCGCCGGAGCCGCGCCGCGATAGCGACACCAATACGCCTTAACAACAGGTACCCCGATCAAAGGTTCCATGTCCCTGCAAAAATAAATTCCTTGTTTCCCCCGCGTCCTAAGCCATTATTCCGGCACGCTAAAAGGGACGCGTTCATGTCGATTGCAAAAGAAATTGCGCCTCATCTTCCATATCTGCGCCGCTTTGCGCGGGCGCTCTGCGGCAGCCAGCCAAGCGGCGACGCCTATGTCGTCGCCATGCTGGAAGCCCTGGTCGCCGATCCCTCGGGTTTCCCGCGCGACATCGATCCGCGCATCGGCCTGTACAAGACCTTCCTGAAGCTGTGGTCCTCGGCCAGCGTCGATGCGGCGGCCCCGGTCGTCGAACTGTCGCGCGCGCCGGCCGAGCGTAATCTCGAGGCGCTGACCCCGCGCCCGCGCCAGGCCTTCCTGCTGCGGACGGTCGAGGGCTTCCCGCTCGACGACGTCGCCAGGATCATGGATATCACCACGGCGGATGCCTCCACGCTGATCCAGACCGCCGGGCAGGAAATCGCCGAGCAGGTCGCCACCGAGGTGCTGATCATCGAGGACGAGCCGATCATCGCGCTCGACATCGAGACGATGGTCGAGGAGCTCGGCCACAGCGTCACCGGCGTCGCCCGCACCCAGCGCGAGGCGATCGCGCTCGTCGCCAAGAAGCGGCCCGGCCTCGTGCTGGCCGATATCCAGCTCGCCGATGGCAGCTCGGGCCTCGATGCCGTCAACGAGATCTTGTCCTCGATCGACGTCCCGGTGATCTTCATCACCGCCTATCCCGAACGGCTCCTCACGGGAGACCGCCCGGAGCCGGCCTTCCTGATCACCAAGCCGTTCCAGCCAGAGGCCGTGAAGGCCGCGATCAGCCAGGCCCTGTTCTTCGACCGCCGCGCCGGCCGCAAGGCTGCCTGACGCTTCGATCCCATTCGAAGACGATCAAGGCTCGCGGCTGACATCTGCGGGCCTTTTTTCTTGCCAATCGGGAACCCGTGCGGAGATGATGCGTTCCGCGTGGAATGACAGTTTCGTTTGCAGTTGGGGAGGGCGTGGATCATGGCGACGACCTGCTTCTCGGCCGCTATCGCGGCACTATCGATCGGGGCTGCATTGTTCACCGGGATCGTGCAACCGGGGGCGCCGAGCGCGGAAATCCTGTCGCTCGCGCTGGCCGGCCTGACCGGCATCACGATCGCCAGCGCTTCGGCCCTGGACAGCTAGCCGGCTCTCCGCCCCGCTTCCGCGCCACGCCGTTGCCGGCCCTCCACGAGATGCGCCGGGCAAGGCGGAGCCTTGCGGTTGCGCTGGTTGCCATCGGTCTCGGCCTCATGCCGGGCCTGGTCAGGGCTGCCCCGGTCACCGCCCCGTTCTCCGGGCAGCGTCCACCGACGCGACCGCCCGAACTGCGCCTGTCCATGCCCGACGGAGCTGGAAAAGCCGAAACGCGCAGCGCAGTGCCTGCCCCCACCGCAGCGCCCGCTCCTGCCAAGGCCGACAGCGCGGCGTCGCCGGCCGGTCAGAGTTCGTGCCTGTCGGCGCTGGCCGCCATTCCCGGCAACCGGGTTACGCCCTCCGCCCCCGCCACACAGAATGGCGATCCGGCCTGCCAGATCAGCGAGCCCGTCCGCGTCGAGGCCCTCGCCATCAGGGGGCCGGACGGAGCCTCAGCCGTGTCCTTCGAGCCGCCGCCCCTGCTGAGCTGCGCCATGGCCAGGACGCTGGCCGATTGGCTCGACCGCAGCGTCCAGCCACTGGCGCGCGGGCATTTCGAGCGCGACCTGGTGAGCCTGCGGGTCGGCGGGGGCCATGAATGCCGGCGACGAAACCGGGCGACGGCCGGCCCGCTCAGCGAGCACGCCACCGGCCAGGCGCTGGATATCTTCGCCTTCAGGCTGGGGAATGGAAAAGACGCGTTGCAGGTCGCGGTCGAGAAGCCGAAGGGCCTGGCGGAGAACCGCTTTCTCGACGCCGTCCGGCAAGCGGCCTGCGGCGCCTTCATGACCACGCTGGGGCCGGGCTCAGACGCGGCCCATGCCAATCACCTGCATGTCGATATTCAGGAGCGCCGCTCGCGCGCCTCCCGCTTCTGCCAGTAGCCGAATTCAGTGAGAGAGATCAGCCGGACCGAAACCCAGCAGCAGGCTCGGCCCGTCAGGGCGCGCCGCGCCGTCGTCGACGAGTCGAGGACCGCTGCGCCGCGCTGCCATCACCGCAAGCGCCGCTGCGCGATCGAGCCCCGCGGCAAGGAGATCCTCGAGTTCCCAGAACGGCGGCAGCGCCGTCGGGAAATCCGGATCGATTATTGTGGGGGTTTCTCCCCGTGGACGACTCACTGACATCGACATTCCCATGCCAAGATGAAACGCCAACGCTACAAACTCGTCGCGGTTCCCTAACGTGGAACTGTGGGTTTCTTGGGGCGTTCGTCCCGCCAGTTCACCAGGAGCATTCGCGATGAGCCGTGGGCATTCCCGATCCTGCCTAGCCGCCCTCGCCTTCGCCGGCCTCATAGGAATGCATGAGCCCGCGGCGGCGCAGATCGCTGGCCCGCCGACAGGGCGCCTATCCTGCACCGTGGGCGGCAATTTCGCCGCCATCGTCAAGTCGCAGCGCCCGACCGAATGCCGCTTCAGGCCGCGCCGCGGGCCGACGCAGCTTTATACGGGGATCGTCCGGAATTTCAGTCTGGGCCTCGGTTCGGTCAGGAGCGCGACCATGGTCTGGCGCGTCTACGGACCCTATGCGCGCGCGCCTCTGGGCGCGCTGAGCGGGTCCTACAAGAGCGGCAGCACGACCGCTCCGTCCACGGCCGGCAATGCGCTCTCGGGCGGCAAGGACAATGAGGCAACGCTCCTGCCGCTGCCGTTCCAGGGCAATCGCGGCCTCAATGTCGCTGTCGGTGTCACCGCTCTCGAACTGACGCTTATTGCGCCGGGCCGCCGGCGCTGAAGCCGCGAGGGAGAGACAGGATTACCTTTTGCTAACCTTGACGGCTCAAAATCGACTCAAATCCTGCGCTTTCGGCCATGATGGGGCCTCAGAGCAGGAACATCGCCAGTCCTGTGACGTTGAGATCACGTAGCAGAGATTGCAGTGAGTGAGAGAGCCGGTCGATGGCTGATATCCGCGTACTCATCGTCGAAGACGACCCGTTCATCGCGATGGACATCGAAAGCGCCGTGGCCGATCAGCTCGGCGACGGGGTTGAACTGATCGTTGTCGAATCCGTGGCCGAGGCCCGGCGGATGACGGCGAAGCGGCTTGCCTGTGCCCTGCTCGACATCGACGTCGTCGGCGGCAAGACCTTCGATGTCGCGAGCGCGCTGCAGAAAATCGGAACGCCCTTCGCCTTCGTCTCGGGATCGGCGCCACATGAGGTGCCGGCTGCCCTGCGCAACGTCCGCTTCCTGCGCAAGCCGTTCTCGACCCGCGAGGTCGCGGCCTTCGTGAAAGGCGCCATCGGCACGTCGGTCCTGAAGTCCGCGCCGGCCTGATACCGCAGCTTCAGGCCTGAGCCTGAAGGCTTTCCCGCTTCGGAAACACGATCGTCACCCGCGTGCCCGTACGCCCGGCCTGTTCGGGATGAACCGGCTCTGAGTTCAGGGTCGCCCGCATGCTGCGCAGCAGGCTGGCGATCACGGTCTGGCCGAGGCCCTTGCTCGTGATCTCCGCGGGCATGCCGACCCCGTCATCCTCGATCGACATGGCAAGGGCGGGTTCCCCTTCGCGCTCGGTCTGAGCGAAGCGGATGACGATCCGCCCCGCCATGCCGTCGGGAAAGGCGTGCTTGATGGCGTTGGTCACGAGTTCGTTGACGATGACGACAAAGGACACAGCATCGCGCCCGGGCAACCGGATCGATTCCATGTCGAGCTCGATCCGGATCGGCCGGCCCTCGGCCGTCTTGCCGATCTCGGCGAGCAGATCCTCCATATAGGGGCGGGCGTCGATCTCGTCGGTCTCGATATCGAGGCGCAGGCGTCTCTGGCCGGCCGCGATCGCCTGGATGCGCGACTGGGCCTGCGCCAGCGCCGTCTTGACCGCCGGTTCGCGCGTCTGGCGACTCTGTACGTTGAGCAGCGCCGAGACCATGGCGAGGTTGTTGCCGACCCGGTGATTGACGTCGCGCAGCAGCGCCTCGATGCGCAGGCGCTCGCTTTCGAGCTGGCGCGTGCGCTCGCTCACGATCTGCTCGAGCTCGGCATTGCTGATCGCCAGCGCATTGCTGCGGCGCTGGCGGCGGCGCAATTGCTGCCAGGCGGCGAAAGCCAGGCCCGCCAGCGCGACGACGATGATGGTGCTGCCCCAGAGGCGGCGGCGTTCTTCCCGATTGTAGAGCGATCTCAGCCGGACATTCTCGCTCTGCTGGATCGCCTGCACGGTTCCGCGCAGCCGGTCCATCGCGGCAATGCCATCCTCGCTCCTGACCAGCGCCAGAGCCTCCGCCCTGCGGCCCGCCCGCTCCAGCGAGATCGTCCGGTCGAGTTCCGAGAATTTCACGCCCATGTCCGCGCGCAGCTTCGCGACCTGCTCCTTCTGAGCGGGATCGGCATCGACGAGCGCCGCGAGAATGTCGAGCTCAGGCCCGGCAGCGCCCCGGCCCTCGGTGAAGGGGTCGAGATAATCGGTGTCCCCGGTCAGCAGGAAGCCGCGCTGTCCGGTCTCGGCATCGCGCATCCGGCCGAGGAAGCGCTCGGCCCGCTCGCGGACCTCGATCGCGTGGGAAACACGGTCCGCCGTCTGCCGCGCCTGCTGGTTGATCCAGGCGGCCAGCACGACCGCAACCGCTACCACCCCGATCGCGATGATCGTGGTGGTCGCCGAGCGAATGCGCGCGCCGAAGACCGGAAAAACCGGCAACGGAAAACGGCTGCGGGGCCTCACCTGAGCAGACATGCAAGTCTTGTTAAGGGACGCATGACGACATCCCTATGTAAAAAGACATGCCTCGTAAATGCCGCCGATTGGCGCGGAATCAGGCTTCCCCATCGTCATCCGTGCCGCCCGCGACGATCTGGCGGCCCAGAATCGCGCCGAGGACGACGATGCCGCCGGCGGCGGCCATCCGCCAGCTCAGGCGCGATCCGATGAGCTTGGCGGCCAGTGGCGCCGCAGCCAGAGCCGCAGTCGCGGCCGGGCGCGGCGGCCGGCGGCGATTCTTGACGATCACTGCAGTGCCCAATGCCAGCAAGGCCGCGAGGAAAAGGCCACCGGCAATCCAGAGGCTGGCTGCGACCGCGCCATAGCGCAGCGTCAGGACGGTATGCAGCGCGTTCAAGGCATAACCGCCGGCGCAGAACATCAACAGGGCCGCGAAGCCGAACAGGCCGTAGACGGTGACATTGCGCCTCACCACCCCAGAGACCTCCGAGGTGATGAAGGATCCGATCCCCCCGAACATGGTCAGCGCGCCGACAGGAAGCCGACGAACAAGCCGACCGCTGCCGCCAGCCCGAGCGCACGCAGCGGCCGCTCGCGGATCTCCGCCTCGATCAGCTGCTGCAATTCGGTGGCCTGTTCCTTGGCGACGTCGACCATCTTGTCAGTGTCGACGCCGACCGCACGCAGGCGTTCGCTGACAGTGGCGGCGATATCCTCGGCACTGCGCGTCAGGGTGTCTTCCAGCGCGCTCGCCTGGCGCTTGGCGCGGGCTCCGGCCTGGCGCGCTTCCGCCGCGACATCCTCGGCGCCGGCCTTGACCCCTGCCTTCGCACGCTTGGCGGCGGCGGCAGCCTGACGTTTCGCGGATGTCGTGGTGGCCATGGCGGTATCGTCCTGTCGCTGGTGGAAATGCGGATGGTGGCGAGGAGACGCGGCAGCCGCAAGGGCCACCGCATGATCGGGCAACGCAGCCGCTCCCGTTCTGTTCCGGGCGCGGCGCTCAGGCAGCCTCGGCTTCGCCGGCCTCATCGGCCTCCGCCCTGGCCTTCTCGCGGCGATAGCGCGCGAACTCCTCCTGCGCCACCATGGCGACGATGACGATCGGCGTCGAGAGCACCGCGCCGACCGGGCCCCAAAGCCAGAGCCAGAAGATGAAGGCGATGAAGACGAGGAAAGGCGAGATCGTCAGGCGGTTGCCGACGAAGACCGGCGTGACCGCGTTGCCCTCGATCAGGTGCAGCACGTAATAGGCCGTCGCCGGCCAGAGCGCCGCGAGGATCGAGGGCGCATCGAGCAGCGCGCCGGCCAGAAGCATGATCGCGACGATGATCGGGCCGATGAAGGCGAGGTAGTTGAGCAGAAAGGCGAGCGCCCCCCAGAACACCGGAAAGGGCAGGCCCGCGAGCCAGGCGATCGCCATGGTGAGGACGCCCATGCCGAGATTGATCGTCGTCACCAGCGCGAAATAACGCGCCACGCGCGACTCGATCTCCTCGAAGAAGGAGCCGGCCGA
>JAEWKP010000097.1 GCA_023393655.1 Pseudomonadota bacterium
GCTTTCTGTTGGGCGCAAGGCCGGTCATTGCCGCAAGGCCCGTTCAGGACCATCTTGAGCCTGCTTCTCCGCAAACGGTTCGATCAAAGCGCCATGAAGCTGCGATGCCCTCCGAAACCCAGGCCGAAACCGGATGGATGGGCCGCATTCGATAGCCTGCCCGCGCCGGTCCGTCGGGCGCTGGCAGAGGCGGATCATCCGTTGAATCCGCTGAAGCTGGCCGGTTCGGCCGATATCGAAGAAGCGATCCGCCGTGTCGCCCGGCTCGATGCCGCGGCCAGGCGACGTGTAGAGCGAGCTGGTTAGCGACCAGCAGGCTGTGACGGCAGCCGCCTGACGGATCTGGTGGGCGGTGACGGGCTCGAACCGCCGACCCTCTCCGTGTAAAGGAGACGCTCTACCAACTGAGCTAACCGCCCCACGCGGTCGCCTTTAAGGCCTCGGCCGCCGCATCGCAAGCATTGTCGGACGAGCGTCTGGCCACGGCTTGCGGGCGGCCGAATTCCGCCATCTTCGTGGTCACCCTGCCGGGCTCATGGAGATCAGCCGCTTGACCCGTTCTCGTCCCCACCTGCACTGCGTACTGACAGGCACCTGCCTGGGCCTCATCCTCGCTGCGGGGCAGGCTGCGGCGCAGTCGCTCCTGCCCGATTCCTTCTTCGTCGATCGTCCGGCCTTTTCCCATCCGGAGCAGTCCGGCAAGCCGGCGAGCTGCGAGAACATCGCGGCGCAGCTCCCGGATTCGGTGCCACGCGATTCGCGTGTCGACATGGCGATCGCAGGAACGGTGAGTCTCGTCCGGACGGATGGTGCCCTCTGGTATGTCGCGGTCTGTGCCGCGCCGGGCGTCCGGGTTCTGTGCGTGACCTATGGCGCCGGTGACCTGAAGCTGGGCGACAAGGCGGTCCTGCGCGGCGGATATAGCCGCCAGGACAGCCGCCACGTCCTGCTCGATCCCTGCCTGGCATCGCCATGGACCGAGGGCGACGCAGCCGAGTGACAGGAGAGGGCGAGGATAATTTTCCCCAGATGCGATTTTGCCGGCGTCACTCGCTTGACACTTCCGGTCGGGGGCAATACTCACCACGTCGCTGACGGCGAATGCCCCAGCCGCCCTGCGCGGGCGTAGCTCAGTTGGTTAGAGTGCCGGCCTGTCACGCCGGAGGTCGCGGGTTCGAGCCCCGTCGCCCGCGCCATATATTTCAAGAGCTTGGCTCGAAAGCTCATCGGCTGCTACGCTTCTCAAAGTGCGGCCATTCCATTTTTCCTCGGCTTGTTGTTTCCGGCGTCGCTTGGTCCTCGCGGCGATGGGCATCGACATCGCGCATGGTGACGACATCGGCCGCGGTGCCGATCTCCTGAAACCGCGTCGAGATCGTCCGCGCACCCGTGACGTCTTCGCATCGGCAGGCTCGCGCGGCGTCATCTCAAGATTGCACCAGCCCGAAGAGCGTCGCCGATCGGGCCGGATCGAGACTATCTTCAGGCCACTCTGGGAAGGTCCGTGAAGCGATCGGCCACTTCGGCATAAGCCCGAACGACGTCTGCCGCGCCATCGCTGCCCGAGGCCGGGGGGTGTGGCAGACGGCGGAAGATCTCGTGCTTGACGAAATAGCGCCAGGTTACCGGAACCTCGGTCAGGATGCGCGTCAGAGCCGCATAGCGCTGCGGCGTCCAGACGGCCTCGAAGGCTGTCCGACCAGCGCCGTGGCCGAACTCGGCCGTGTCGGCGTCGCTGCGCAGGCTCTGCCGAAGCGAAGCCGTAGCGGCATCGTCGAGCGTACCTTGCCCGGTAATGACCACGCCATAGTCGCTGCGGGCCCGCTCGGGCGAAACCAGTCCGCTGCGGATATCGGCGAGGACCTTCCCGGCCGGGCGATCGAGCGGTGAGCCGTAGCCCCCGGCACCCGGCCCCTGAATCAGGATGATGTCCCCTGGGTCGCATTTCACCACATCCTGCGAACCCAGATCGATCGCCTGAGGCGTGCCGGGGTTCTTGATGAAGCGCGAGACAGCGCCGGAACGGCCGCCGCGCAGGCCCCAGGCGGAGAACACCGAACGGTCGCGGTTGCGCGCCGTCACCATCGATTGCGGCTGGTCGAGCTGGAACTCCATTTCCAGGCCGGTGCCACCTCGGTATTCGCCCGGTCCGCCGGAATCGGGGACGAGACCGTAACGACGAATCTGAACCGGGATCTCGGCCTCGCTGATCTCCACCGGGGTGTTCTTCAGGAAGGACAGGTTGGCGCCGCTGCCGTCTGCCCCGTCGCCGATCGCGCTGCCGCCGGCGCCGCCGCCGCCCGGGCCGATCGCAGCCATGACCGGCTGGCCCGCCCGCGTGCTGGTCTTGACGTTCATCAGCGTCACAGCGCTGCCGGGCGAAGCCGGCATGCGGTCCGGCAAGGCCCGGCAGAAGGCGCCGATCGTTACGGTCTGGGAGAGATTGCAAAGCAGGCTGCGCATGCCGACGGCGGCCGGCGCCACCGCGTTGACGACGGTGCCCTCCGGCAGGACCGCCCGTGTCGGGCGCATCAGCCCGGCGTTCAGCATCATCGTCGGGTCGAGGCAATAGAGCGCGTAGACGGTGCCGACCGTCACCAGCGCATGGCGCTCCTTGCCGCCGGTCGGCATGTTGAGCGAGGAGGCGAGCTGCGGATCGGAGCCGGTGAAGTCCACCGTCAGCGTATCGCCATGGATCTTCAGGGTGACGGCAACGCGCACCGGATAACCGCCGGCCTGGTCCTCGTCGGCATAGTCGGCGAAGAAATACTCGCCGTCCGGAATCGCGCTGATCACTGCGCGGGCCTGACTGTCCGCATAGTCCAGCAGCTGGTCGAGGCCGGCAACGAAGTTCTCCTTGCCGAAGCGGTCGAGGATTTCGTGGACCTTGCGCTCGCCGATATTGGCGCAGGCGATCTGGGCGTTGAGGTCGCCCCAGTTCTGTTCCGGCAGGCGTACGTTGTGGGCGATGATGTCGAGCAGGTCCTTGTTGAGCACGCCGCCGCGCATCAGCCGCATCGGCGGGATGCGCAGGCCCTCCTGCTGGATCTCCGTCAGGGTGCGCGACAGGGTCGCCGGCACGGCGCCGCCGACATCGGTGTTGTGGATATGGTTGCCGACGAAGCAGACGATCTCGCCGTCGCGGAAGACCGGCTTCCACATATGGATGTCTGGCGTATGGGTCGCGACATGGCCGGCATAGGGGTCGCTGGTGATGCAGATATCGCCCTCTTCGTAGTCGAAGCGTTTGATCACGTCGCCATAGTCGAGCCCGGTGTACCAGGTCGCGCCGAAGGTCTTGGGCGAGGCGACGGTCAGGCCGTCGCGGGTGAGCACCTGGCAGGAGAAGTCCTCCGTCTCCTTGACGAAGGTCGAGTAGGCGGTCCGCATCAGCGTCCAGCCCATGCTCTCGGCGGCTGCGGCACAGTAATTGGCCAGGACCTGCAGCGTGGTCTTGTCGAGTTTCACGGCTGGGTCTCCGGAACGATACGAAGGTTGGCGTATGCGTCGACGCTCACGGTCATGTTCGGTGGCACCACCGTGGTGCAGTCGTCCTGGGTGACGACAGCGGGGCCGGCGAAGCTCTGGCCGGGCTTCAGGTCGACGCGGGCGAAGACCGCGACGCTGCGCAAGGCGCCGTCGAGCCAGACCTCGGCATGGCGTCGCGGCGCGGCGGCTTCCGAGACCAGCGCATGGCGCTTGAACTCCGGCCGGGCGGTGCGCCCGCTGATGACGAGTCGCAGCGAGATGATCTGCACGGCCGCCGTCGGGTCGCTGTGGCCATAGACCCGCTCGTGCTCGGCATGGAAGGCCTGCGCCATGGCTACGGTGTCGCCGGCCGCGACGGCAGCCGGATCGAGCGGAGTGTCGAGCTCGAAGGACTGGCCGCGATAGCGCATTTCCGCCGAGTAGAGGAGACGGCTCTCGCCGGCATAGCCCTGGTCGTCATGCAGCCAGATCCGCGCCCTGTTTTCCAACCCGGCGAATTCGTCGCGGATGGTCGCGCCGGCTGTGGGCAGGAGATCGCTGTAGAGCGTCTTGATGAAGTCGTTCTTGATGTCGGCGATCAGCCCGCCCAGCGCGGAGAGCACGCCAGGCGTCGGCGGCACCACCGTCTCCCGCATGTTGAGCTCGCGCGCCAGAAAGCAGGCCATCATCGGGCCGGCGCCGCCGAAGGCGAGGCAGGAGAAGTCGCGCGGGTCGATGCCGAAGCGGGAAACCAGCGCGCTGACATCGGTATACATCCCGGAGACGGCGATGCGAATGATCGCCTCGGCGGTCTCCTCGATGCTGCGACTGAGCGCGGTCGCCAGCTCGCCGACCACGGCGCGTGCCTTGGCGCGGTCGATGGTGACCGCGGAATAGCCGATCTCCGAGAGCCCGACGAGACCGAGCGCCGCGAAGGCGTCGGTGATCGTCGCGCGCTCGCCGCCGCGGCCGTAGCAGGCCGGGCCCGGGCGCGAGCCGGCGCTTTCAGGGCCGACCTTGAGCACGCCCTGGCCATCGACCCAGGCGATCGAGCCGCCGCCTTCGCCGATCGAGGAGACCGATACCGAGGGGATATAGATCTGGAACTCGCCGATCAGCTCGCCCACGCCGTATTGCGGCTGGCCATCGACGATGACGGCGACGTCGGCCGAGGTTCCGCCGATGTCGAGGCTCATGCAGTGCTTGATGCCTGAGACCTCGGCGACATAGGCGGCGCCGATGACGCCCGATGCCGTGCCCGACAGGATCATCTGCACGCATTCGCTCTTGCCCTGCTCGGCGGTCATCACCCCGCCATTGGACTTTGTCAGGCGCGGCTCGGGCGCGACGCCGGCCGTCTTCAGCGCCGCCTGCAGCGAGCCGAGATAATGCGAGACGCGCGGCTGCACATAGGCGCCGATCGTCGCGGTGATGGTGCGCTCGTATTCGCGGATGATCGGCCAGGTCTCGCTGGAGGCGAAGACCGGGATCTCCGGCGCCAGGCGCTGCGCGATCGCCTTGACCGCTTCCTCATGCGCCGGATTGCGGTAGGCATGCAGCAGCGAGACGACGATGCCTTCGCAGCCGGCGGCCCTGGTGGCCTCGACGGCCCGCGCGACGCTGTCCTCGTCGAGCGGGCGGTCCTGCGTGCCGTCCGCGCGCAGGCGGCCGCCGATGCCGAAGACACGGCTGCGCGGGATCAGCGGCTCCGGACGCTTCGAGAGCAGGTTGTACATGTCGGGTACCTTGAGGCGCGCGACTTCCAGCACGTCGCGGAAGCCCTCGGTGGTGAACAGCGCGAGCTTCAGCCCCTTGCGCTGGATCACCGTGTTGATGCCGACCGTCGTCCCATGGGTGAAATAGGAGATGTCGGAGGGCGCGATGCCATAGCGCTCGCCGATCAGCCTGAGGCCTTCCATCACCTCCGCGCCCGGTTCGTCGGGCCGCGAGAATGTCTTCAGCGTCTTGAGGCTCTGCGTCTCCTCGTCGAACAGCGCGAAATCGGTGAACGAGCCGCCGATATCGACGCCCACGCGGTAACCCATGGAATCCTCCAGATGGTCTTGGGATGCGGGCGCGCGCTCCGGCGCTGCGCTCGCGGGTCAGGTCGGGCCGCCTGAACGGCGGCCCCGTGGCGCGCTCAGCGGCCGATTTCCTTGTTCCAGGTCTCGACCCATTTCGGCATCGCGCCGGGGATCTCGGCAAAAGGCGGCCAGCGCACGCTATCGACTTTCGGCATCCGCGCGGCTTGCTGCGGATTGTATTCCGCCTTCATGTTCGCGACCGGGTACTGGATCGCCGCCGCCCAGCAGGATTGCGGCCCGGGCGAGAAGGCGAAGTCGATGAACTCCCATGCCAGCGGCGAGCCGTTCTTGACCTTCTGGACGACCGTCGGGCTGACGACCCCGCCGGGCTCGGGATAATAGAAGTTCAATGCCTTGAAGCCGCCATCGCGTGCCGCCCAGGCGCGCCCGTCCCAATAGATGCCGATATCGGCTTCGCCGGATTGCATCTGGGTCAGGAACTGGTTGACGTCGTTCCAGAAGATCACGTTGCCGCTGTCGCGCAGCGCCTTGATCTTGGCGATCGCCGGGGAGATGTCGGTGCCCTTGCCGCCGAGGACGTCGTTGAAGTTCCAGAGCAGCGCCGTCGGCGTCGTGCTGGCGACGTTGATGCCGGGCAGGGCCGCCTGCCACTCGCCCTTGAGCGTGCGTTCGATGAATTCTGCCCAGGTCTTGGGCGGGTTCTTGATCTTCGCCTCGTTATAGGCGAGCCCGGCCGCGCCGAAATGCAGCACCACGGCGTCGCCGCCGACGACGCGCTTCAGCACGTCCGGCACATCGGCGAGATTGGGGACCTTGGCCGGATCGATCGGCTCGACCAGCCCGCGGGCCCTGGCGTCTTCGGCTCCGTCCATGAGCGTCAGGAACACGTCGATCGGCGGCTTGCCCGGATTGGCGGCGACCTGGTTGACCCATTGCGCGGGGGTGCCGAGCACGACGTCGACCGTCTTGCCGGTCTTCTTCTGGAAAGGCTCGACATAGCAGGTTCGCAGCGACTTCTCCCAGACGCCGCCGAAGGCGGTGACGGTGAGGTCTGCGGCCCGGGCGGGCGCGCCAAGCGTCAGCGCGAGCCCGGCCATGGCCAGCAGCGGCTGGAAGGATGTGAGCGTCTTCATCGTCATTCTCCCCTTTTGTGGACGTTGCGCGGCGAGACGCCTCGTCACGACGGCGAACTCATGAATTTCAGGCCGATGGTGCGCTCGATCAGCAGGAGAACGACGAGCGCGATCGCCATCTGCACCGTTCCGATTGCGGCGATGGCGGGGTCGAACTGGTTCTGCAGATAGCTCAGCATCACCACCGGCAGGGTGCTGGTCTGGGCGCTGCCGAAGAAGAGCGAGAGCGACAGGTTGTCGAGCGAGATCAGCACGGCGAAGAGCATGCCGCTGAAGATGCCGGAGCCGATCAGCGGCAGCGTCACATAGGTGAAGATCTGGCGTCGCGACGCGCCGAGGATCGCGGCCGCCTCCTCGTAATTGCGGCCAATGCCGCGATAGACGGCGACCACCGTCCGGACGACATAGGGGATCGAGACGACGGTATGCGCGATCAGGAGCGAGGTGAACGAGATGCCGAGCCCGATCGCCGACAGCTTGTAGAGCAGTGCGATGCCCAGCAGGATCATCGGGATCGAGAGCGGCGCCAGCAGGAAGGTCGAGACCAGGTCGGCGAGGCCGGAGCGGCTGCGCGCCAGCGCCAGCGCGGCCGGCACGCCGAAGAGCGCGGCGAGGGCGGCCGAGGCGCCGGCGAGCTTCAGGCTGAACCAGAGCGAGTCGAGCAGCGGCCGATATTCCAGCAGCCGGTGGTACCAGCGCAGCGAATAGGACGTGATCGGAAAGGCGACGATCTCGGAATCCGCGAAGGAAACCAGCACGACGAAGACGATCGGCGCCAGCAGGAAGGCGAAGAAGAGCAGGACGAAGGCCAGCAGCAGCAGCCCCGGCAGGCGCCGTTCGAACCGGCGCCACTGGGCGATTGCGCTCATGGCGCACCTCCGTCCCGCCGGATCAGGCGCAGTTGCAGGAACAGCGAGATCACCGCCAGCACCAGCAGCACATTGCCCATCGCCGCGGCGAAGCCGAGATTCTGGACGAGCAGGAACTGCTGGTAGATCAGCAGCGGCAGGGTCACGACGCTGCCGCCGCCGAGCAGCAGCATCGTCAGGAAGCTGCCATTGGCCAGCATGAAGACGACGATGGCGCCGGTCGCGATGCCGTCCATGCTGAGCGGCAGGGTGATCTCGCGGAAGGTGCGCCAGCGGCTGGCGCCGAGCAGCTCCGCCGCCTCTTCCAGCCGCGTGTCGATGCCCTTCAGCACCGCGGCGATCGAGATCACCATGAACGGCACCAGCACATGGACAAGGCCGATCGTGACCGCGGAGGGGTCCTGGAGCAGCCGCAGCGGGCGCTCGATCAATCCGAGCGATTGCAGCGTTTTGTTGAGCACGCCGTTGCGGGCAAGGATCACGTTCCAGCCGAAGGTGCGCATGATGATCGAGGTCAGCAGCGGCGCGACCAGAAGAAAGATCATCACGCCATTCCAGCGCCCGGCATGGCGGACCATGAAATAGGCGACGGGATAGCCGATCAGGATGCAGATCACCGTGGCGAGCAGGCTCACCCAGATCGTGCGGGCGAGCACGCCGAGATAATAGCCGTCGGTGAAGAGCTTGACGTAGTAGCCCAGCGACAGGGCGGGCTTGCCGGCGGCGTCCGGGACGTAAAGGCTGTGGAGGCCGTTCTCGACCAGCGGCAGCAGGAAGAACCGCAGTAGGAAGAGGACCGCCGGCAGGACGGGCCAGAGGCCGGCGCCAAGCGAGCGGCGGCGGCGTCGGACCGGTGCGGCGGCGGCGCTCACGCCGCGCCCTCCCGCCCGGGCTCGTCCTCGAGCAGGCGGGCCGTGCCCGGCTGCCAGGAGAGGGCGACCTCGGCCCCGATCGGCAGCGCCGTCTCGCCGCCGGGGCCGGTGATCTGGCGATAGGCCATCAGCGGCCGGTCGAACCCCGGGCGCCGCCGCGGGAAGACATGGGTGG
>JAEWKP010000174.1 GCA_023393655.1 Pseudomonadota bacterium
GGTGACGATGCCGTGCTCGCCCTTGGCGCGCAGCTCGTCGATCCAGGCGGCGATCGCGGCGAGCCAGGGCTTGCGATCCTCGTCGGTCAGCGGCGTGCCGCCCGCCATCTTGGCGACGTTCTCCGGCGGGTGGAAAGAATCGGCGTCGCGGAAGGGCCAGCCGAGGCGCTCCGCCAGCCGCTCGCCGAGCGAGGTCTTGCCCGAGCTCGCGACGCCCATGACGACGATGACGGCCGGGCGGCCGCCACTTGCGATTTCTGCCACCGTCTCAGCCCTGCTTTGTCTCTGTTTTCTTGGGTTCGACATGGCCACCGAAACCGGCGCGCATCGCCGAGAGGATCTTCTCGCCGAAAGTGTGGTCGACGCGCGAGCGGAAGCGCGCGAACAGCGCCGAGGTCAGCACCTCGGCCGGGGTCGCGGTCTCGACGGCGGCGTCGACCGTCCAGCGGCCCTCGCCGGAATCCGAGACATTGCCGGTATAGGAGGAAAGCTCCTCGTCGGCAGCCAGCGCCTCGGCTGTGAGATCAAGCAGCCAGGACGTGACGACCGAGCCGCGGCGCCAGACCTCGGCGATCTCGGCGGTATCGAAATCGAAGCCATATTCGGCCGGCAGCCCCTCCTTGGCGGAGGCGTTGCGGAGCAGGTCGAAACCCTCGGCGAAAGCCTGCATCATGCCGTATTCGATGCCGTTATGGACCATCTTGACGAAATGGCCGGCGCCGGTCGGGCCGCAATGCAGATAGCCCTGTTCGCTCGTCGGGTTGCGGCCCTCGCGATGCCGGGTCGGCTCGATCTCGCCCTTGCCGGGTGCCAGCGTCGCGAAGATCGGCTCGAGCCGGTCGAAGGCTTCCTTGTCCCCGCCGATCATCAGGCAATAGCCGCGGTCTAGGCCGTGGACGCCGCCGGAGGTGCCGATATCCATGTAATGGATGCCCTTGGCCGCCAGCTCCTTGCCGCGGCGGACATCGTCCTTCCAGAAGGCGTTGCCGCCATCGATCAGCGTATCGCCTGACGCGACGAGGCCGGCGAGCTCGGCCAGCGTCGCCTCGGTGACCTTGCCGGCCGGCAGCATCACCCAGATCGCACGGGGCGCCTTGAGCTTGGCGACCATATCCTTGAGATCGGCTGCGAGGACCGCGCCATCGGCGGCGAGCGCCTGGCCCGGCTTCGGATCGCGATCATAGACTACGCATTCATGGCCGGCGCGCATCAGCCGGCGCACGATGTTGCCACCCATACGGCCGAGGCCGATCACTCCAAGCTGCATCTCAGACACTCCGCAAAGCCGGCCCTCGCTGCTTCAAGCATGGAGGCGGCGGGCGGGGCAAGCCGATGCGACGCAGGTCTCAGGCCCGGATTTGCCGTTGCAGAGCCCGCCAGCGCCCCGGCGTGACGCCATAGGCGCGGCGGAACTGGCGGGTCAGATGGCTCTGGTCGGCGAAGCCGCAGGCGAAGGCCACATCAGCCAGAGACGCGCCTTGCGCCAGCGTCCGGCGGGCACGATCGAGGCGGCGCATCACGAGGTAGTTATAGGGGCTAGTGCCGAAGGCGGCGCGGAACTGACGCGCCAAAGCGAAGCGATCGAGCCCGGTGATCGCCTCCAGCCGGCCGGAATCGACAGCCTCCGTCGCGTGGGCGTCGAGATAGTCGCGCGCCCGTTCGAGCGCGGGGGCGTCGAGCCGGGACGAGCGAGCGCTGCCGGCGGCAGGATCGAGCGCGAGCAGGGCCTGAGCGAGCCGTTCGACCAGATCGTCGGCCGCCAGAGGATCGAGCGGCTGGTCGAGATCATGTAGCGCGCGGGCGATAGCCTCAAGCAGACGAGGCTCCCGCGAAACGGCTGTGGATATGAAGGGCAAGGCCCTGCCGCCCTCGCCCATCGCCTGCCGGATCAGGCGCGGTTCGACATAGAGCATGCGGTAGCGGAAGCCGCTCTCGATGCCGGAGCGGCCGTTATGGACCTCATCGGGATGCAGCACGATGGCGTGCCCGCCGAGGCTGTCGCGCCTCGCACCGCGATAATCGAAGGATTGCACGCCCGACAGCGTCAGCCCGAAGGCATAGGTGTCGTGGCGGTGCGGGTCATAGGCATAGCCCCGGAAGAACGCCTCCATGCGCTCGATGCCGTCAGTGCCGGTGCCAAGCCGGACCCAGTCCCGCTCAAGCCCGCACGATCGTTCAAGACGGGCCTTGCCGGCCTCGGTTAGCGATGAATCCATGCGTTACGATACCAAGATCGCCATCGTGGTTCGCGATGATCTCGCCACCTGGCAAAAACTCAATGTCGCCAGCTTCCTCGCCGGCGGGCTCGTCGGAGCCTCTCCCGAACTCGCGGGCGAACCCTACAGGGATGCTTCAGGCCGCTTCTACGGTCCGTTGGTCCGCCAGCCAATCCTGATCTTCGCGGCAAGCGCAGCGGAGCTCGCGAATGTGCTCCAGCGGGCGCAGCAGCGCGGCGTCAGGCCGCATCTCTATACGAAAGAACTGTTCGCCACCGGCAACGATATCGACAACCGCGCCGCCGTCGCGGCGGTAACGACCGATGCACTCGACCTCGTCGGCCTTGGGCTGCATGCCGAACGCAAGGAGATCGACAAGATCATCAAGGGGCTGAAGCTGCACGGATAACCGCTTGCAATGCATGCTGCTCGCGTAGACTTGCCTGCCTCATCCCTGTGCAGCACGCGCATCGCGCTCCGCATTCACGGCCTGCATCGCGACTTTGGTCGTGCCCGTCCAGCGCATTTTTTGGCATTTACGAGTCCCCGAGAATCGCCTTAGCCTCCTTCTTGTCGGTAACAACTGAAAGGAGGTGATCCAGTGTCTCATTGTCATCAACCGCTGGTGCAAGGCGGGCGGATCTGGACCTCTTCTTGCTGGGGTTTCTATTCCGCGTGAGTTTTCGCACCTTGAGATCCGGTTCGCCGGATCGCGGTTCGGCAATGGAAGGGCAGCTCGCAAGGGCTGCCCTTCTTGCTTTCTGCTTCGTGATGCGCCGCCGTCCTTGAATCAGATTTCGGCGCGAAAGGTTTTCCCGAGCTTCCCGGCGTGACCGAAATAGTGCCGGAACACGTAGAGGAGCGGGTCCCAGCGCGACGTGTCGACATGATTCGTCCCGGGGATCACGAGCTCGCGGTGCGCATGGACCCGCACCACATCGAGCTCGAGAATCCGCATGCCCTGGTCTCCTGCCTGGGCGGGTGGTTCTCCATGAAGCGCGACGAGCTTGGCTTCGAACTGCAGCGGGCACTCCCGAATGCGCGGTGGCGCGACGAGTTCGGAGGCGCAAGGCCTGAATCCGCCGAGGGCGAACTTGTCAGCCGCATGGACGAAGCCCATCGCCACCTTCCGGGCGGGGACAGGATCGCGGCCGGTCGTATGCGCGATCGCCTCGACCTTGTTCCAGAGTTCGGCGGAGGCGAAATTCAGCGTACACTCGCCGTCGCGCAGGAGGTTCGCCACGCCGTGGCCACTGCCCTGCAGACCGATCACGACGCGCGTGCCCAGCGCCCAGGCCGAGGACATCGGCGTGATATTGGCCGAGCCATCGCTATTCCGGGTGGCGATCAGGACGACCGGCGTCCCGACATAGAGGATCGACGGCGCGATCGTGACGGTTTCCGTTTCCGCATCGTCGACGGCAACCGGGTTGGGCAGTGAAAGCATCGCAGTCAGACCTCATCGCTTCGAGATCGACTTTTTATCGCCGCCGGGATGCCGGTTGTTACGGCGATGACCGTAGCATCGGCGAAGCCGGATGCGCCATTGTGCTGGCGGCCTGCGCTGCGGCGTGCCAAAAGACCGGCGTGACCTGTCCTGTTCCGTCGTTCAACCTGTCTGTCGGCCATGCCCATATCCGCGCCTGAGCCGAGCCGCGAGGCCATTCTCGACTTCATCGAGGAAGAGCGCGCCGCCGGCCGCGAGGTCGGCCGGCGCGAGATCGCCAAGGCCTTCGGGCTCGATGGCGGCGGCAAGATCTGGCTGAAGCGCCTGCTCAAGGAGCTGGCGGAGGAAGGCGAGATCGGCGGCGACGGCAAGGAGCGCCCGGTCCATCCGCGCGGCGCACTGCCGCCCGTCCTGCTCTCCGAGATCAAGCGCCGCGACCGCGAGGGCGACCTCGTCGCCCAGCCCTTGGAATGGGACGAGGCCGAGAATGGCACCCCGCCGCAAATCCTGATCGAGCGCACCCGCGAGGGGCGGCGCAAGGATAAATCGGCGGCCCCAGCGCCGGGTGTCGGCGATCAGGTCATCCTCAAGCTGACGCGTCTGCGCGGCGTCGAGGGCTTCGGCTATTCCGGCCGCGTGCTCAAGGTGATGGGCAAGGCCAGGGCCGCCGTGCTCGGGATCTTTCGGGCCCTGCCCGACGGCTCCGGCCGGCTGGTGCCGATCGACAAGAAGGCGCAGGGGCGCGAGGCGATCATCCCGAAGGGCCGGACCGGAGAGGCGCAGGACGGCGATCTCGTCTCCGTGTCGCTTCGCCGCGAAAGCCGCTTCGGCCCGCCGGAGGCGCAGGTGCGCGAGCGGCTGGGCTCGATCAAGTCCGAGCGCGCGGTCAGCCTGATCGCGATCCATGCCCATGGCATTCCGCATGAATTTCCGCCGGCCGCCCTTCAGGAAGCGGCGAATGCGCCGCTTGCCAGCCTGAAGGGCCGCGAGGACTGGCGCGACCTGTCGCTCGTCACCATCGACCCGGCCGACGCGAAGGACCATGACGACGCGGTCCATGCCGTGCCGGACGGCAACCCGGACAACCCCGGCGGCTTCGTCGTCACTGTCGCCATCGCCGATGTCGCGGCCTATGTGACGCCGCACTCGGCGCT
>JAEWKP010000129.1 GCA_023393655.1 Pseudomonadota bacterium
ACTCCATAGCGAAGTGGCCTCGGTTTCCCGAGGCCACTGATTATTGTCAGTGGTGTCAGACAACGGGTGGACGATAAGGCCCGGCGTTCTCGTCAAATCGGGACCAGCCGCCGGCGCGGTAATCAGCCTCGCGGGTCGCACGGTCGATCGGAGTTGCGCCATCAAGAATTGCCTGAACGGTGGCCTCCTGCTCGGGCGCCGTGCGTACCGAGACGACCGATCCGCCGCGGCGAACCGTCTCAGCATAGTAGTGGGCCTCGCCCTCGTCGTGACCTTCCTTCACGAAGGAGCCGACCAAGCCGCCCGCGGCAGCACCGGCGACAGCGCCCGCGGCGGTCGAGGCGAGCCAGCCCGCGGCGACGACGGGACCAATGCCAGGGATGGCGAGCATGCCGATACCGGCGAGCAGGCCGGCGGCGCCGCCGACGCCCGCGCCGATTCCTGCGCCCTCTGCCGCGTTGGTCTCACCGGTGTCGCCGTCGCGGCCGACGACGCTGATGTCGCTGGCTGACACGCCGGCAGCCTCAAGCTGCTCGACGACGGCGCGAGCGGTTGCGTAGTTGTCGTAGGAACGGGTGAGGGTGCGGGTCATTTCGTTCTCCAGTTTTCTAGGTGCGAGCGGCACGGATCAGTTGCGGGTGATGTTGCCGCGGTAGTCCACGGAGACGTTGACCTGCTTGCCCGAGTGCGTGGCCTTGCCCTTCCAGACGCCGTTGTCGTCCTTCTTCAGGGCGCTGACGCTCGAATAACCATTCTCTTCCAGCCGGCTCTTGGCCTGGCCTTCGGTGAAGCTGTTGGCGCCCGGGAGCGGTGCGTTCTTGTCGGCGTCAGCCTTGGGAGCCGGCATCGGTGATGTCGTGCTCGTCTGGGCGAGGGCGCCGAAGGACATCGAAGCCGCGACCAGCGAAACAAGAATTGTTTTTTTCATTTTCCGACACTCCTGAATTGGTGCGGACTTAGCCGCGAAGTGGGTGTCGAACTTTGAAGGATGCGATTCTGTTCCGATGGCCCTCGAAACCCTCGGAACGCTCCCGGGCCGCAATGGTTGTGTCAATCTCGACCTTGGGGAGTTACGATGAAGCCAGAGCGCGATGACAAGATTGGGTCCGCGGATCTTGGTCCCGCGGAAACCGAGCTGGTCCAGCGCCTGCTCGAAATCATTGCCGCTGAAGGGCTCGTCACACCGGAGCTTCTAGAACCTCAAGCCGCGGTCGATGATATCGGATTCACAATCGACGACCTGACGCTGATCGGCAATGCGATTGAGCGAGAGTATGATTGCGATATGATGCCAGACGAGGCCATGCAGCGCTGCAAGACTGTCCGCGAACTTGTTGAACTCATGGGTCGCCGTATTCAACGCGCAGCCTCGGGCAAGCAATTGTAGTCGGAACCCAAAGCCTCCCGGCCGATTGAATCGCCGCTAAGGAGGCTACCATGGCAGACGACAAAACGAACCGCGGCCCGCAGGACCGCTCTCGCATCAATCTCAGCGAGGACTACGAAGTCCGCTATTGGACCGACAAGTTTGGGGTTTCCAAGGCTCAGCTTGAGGAAGCCGTTCGCGAGGTTGGGTCCTCGGCTGAAGCTGTCGAAGCTGAACTTCGCCGGGCTACGCTTGGCGGAGACAAAAAGTGAGCGCGACAATCGATATCCGCCGCAACGGCGCCGAATGGATCATCGAGGACGGCTCGGCCCGCATCCGCATAACAATGCCTGGCGCGGGTATGATCGAACGCTTCGTGGATCAATGGGAGGGGCAGGGCGACCACCGGGAAGCTCCCAAAGTCCCCAGCTCGGAGCGCGGGCTGCAGGTGCGTCGCTAGATCGGCCACCGCAATGATGAAGATTCGCAGTTTTGAAGACCTCGGGTTGGCGCTGACGCGATTTGAGGAGCTATTCGGATCGCCGGCTGGTTCAGAGGCAGCGCGTGAGTTCCATGAACTGTCGCGCGCTCTCCGGGCTTTTGAGGATGAAGTTGCTTCCCAGGTTGCAGCTCAGAGAATGGCGCCGCGCGCGCTACTGGAGCTTCGGCCCTTGAGCTGTCCTCTCCCTGCGAACTCGCGACAGAGGCAACGAGGGACAGGAGGGAGTCGATCGCTCAGATCACAGTTCCCATCTCCGCGACGCGAACCACGCGATGGCTGCTACGGCCATCATCCCAACGGCGATGCATATTGCCTCGTCCATCGCAGCGTCCTCCGGTATGGGAAGGACGCTGAGGAGGCTTTCGTTCCAGGTCCCCTCCTAAAGAACGAGAGACGGTCAGTCCACCTATGCCCTAGCAGTTCCGCGAATCGAAAGAGTGCCCTCACGGTCACGATGAAAAAGCTGACTCTCTCATACAGGCTCTGGTTGGCAATCGCTCTATCGATGTACAACGGGCCGCCGCAGTGCACTTACAAGCTGCCGATTTCGCAGTAGCAGTGCGGCGGGCACGCATGTCCGATTTGCAGGGTTGGCGCCGCAGGGTGTGAGATTGTCTACCCGCGTCGTCCCGCCCCGCTATGCGGCGCGAGCCTGAACATCCCAATTCAATGCTGACTCCGTTATATTTTTAAGCGGGATGACCAATTCGCGTAAGGCGTGTTCTTCGCCAGGTGACGGTTGAAATCAGGTGAGCCATCGTCCCACCAGACTGGACCACGCTCCCCCAGCGCAATCTTGGCAGCATCCACGGCGGCTCGGGCTGAAGGCAAATCGCCTCTGCCTGCCTTGGCCTCTTTGACGGCTCGCCTGGCGTCCATCAGTTCGTCGACTAGACGCTGGCGCTGGGCCTCGGGAATGGCTGGATTGGTCGCCCGCCAGAGCCTGCCCGCTACGATGAAGTAACGGCCATCCGGCGTGTTTGGTCCGCGCGCCGTCACTGACACCCCACAATAGGCAGCTCGTCGATCTGCGTTGTGTATCGGGGCGACCGCATGTCGAACTTCGTCGCCCACGCTTTGCGCTGACGAGCGATGCCGGCGGCGGCCGGATATACGATGCCGCGTCCATGCTTTGAGTTGCAGGCATCGAGGGCCGCCATCAGGCGCCCTGACTTCTCGCGATCGAGAGCACCGATGAGGGCTCGCTGTGATATCTCCAACCGGACGAGATCCGTGGTCATCAAACCGGCCTTGGAATAGCGGTAGCCCGATTTCCAGATTCGACGCGCGCCCCACTTCGCCGCGCGAACGAGCGTCAGCGTGTCATTGCTCGCTTCCGGGAAATCGACGGTCGTCGAGACGGAACGCGCCGGCCCCTTGTCGTGCGGTGAGGTGTGGAAGAAGACGGTAACATGGTCGGTGGCAAGCCCATGGGAGCGCAACTTCTCGCCTAGCCTCGTGGCGTGAGCGGCAATGGCCTCTTGCATCATATCGGGGTCATCAACCCGCCCGGCAAACGACCGCGTCACAGCGCAGCCTTTCCGCGTCGGTTCGATGGCCTCCAGATCGACGCAGGCGTTTCCGCGAAGCTCCTGAATGATGCGCTCTCCGACTACCGTTAGCGTCTTACGAGCTAGTTTTGGGTCAAGAGCGGCGACATCGGCCGCCGTGCGGCAGCCGAACCCTTTGAGCTTGGCCTGGCTGGCAGCACCTATGCCCCAGACGTCATCGAGCGGCATCAGCGCGAGCCACTCCCGCCGCGCCTCCTCACTGGTCAGGTCGCACACCCCGCCGAGCTGCGGAGTGCCCTTCGCAATCTTGTTCGCGAGCTTGGCTAGGGTCTTGGTCGGCCCGATGCCTACGCAGGTTGGTACGCCGGTCCAGGTCGATACCGTAGAGCGCAGATCGCGGCCCCAATCCAGTCGGCGCTCGGGCTCGATAGGGCCAGCGTCGAGAAAGCTCTCGTCGATCGAGTAGACCTCGATATCGGAAGCGAACTGTTGGTAGACTGTGTTCATGCGGCGGCTCATGTCGCCATAGAGCGTGTAGTTCGAAGAGAACACGACCACGCCCTCACGCTTCACGATGTCCCGTATCAGGAACATGGGAGCGCCCATCTTGATCCCGAGAGCCTTAGCTTCAGCAGTGCGGGCGACGGCGCAGCCATCGTTGTTCGAAAGCACGATAACCGGGCGGCGCTTCAGCTTGGGATCAAAGACCCGCTCGCACGAGCAATAGAAGCTGTTCCCGTCTATCAGGGCGAATGAGCGGGTCATCGGCGCAGGCGCCGGACCGTGTTCGTGATGACGCCAAAAATCTCGATTTCTGCGTCCGGGCCGGGGTCATATTCTGGATAGCGACGATTGCCGAAGGCCAGTGTCGGGCGGCCGGCCGAGATGCGCACAACCTTCACGCTGCGCTCGCCGTTCACGTCGACAACGACCGCATCGCCATCGCGAGGGGACAAGCTACGATCGACGGTAATCAGGCTGCCGTCAAAGATACCAACATCGATCGCGCTATCGCCCGCCACCGTCATGATGAAGGTTGCAGGGGCGTTGGTGATGAGGGTTCGCGACAGGTCGATAGGCTGATCCAGGTAGTCGTCAGCCGGCGATGGGAATCCGGCTCGCACTGCTTTCCGAAAAACCGCGAGAAGAACCGGAGCGCCTAGCGTGACGGGCTGCATCGGCAAACGAGCAGCCATCATGGCTTCTGATCCACAGCCGGCCGCGCACCCTCGGAGAATAGTCCGCGCAGGAAGCCGCGTGAGCATGATCGATCGGCATCAGCCGCCAGCCGCTCGCTCTCCGACAAGAGCATCAGATAGCTGCGTGCCAGAGCCCGAAATGCAGCTCGCTCGAAGCCCTCATGCTCATCGAGCAGATCCGCGATCAATGAGCTGATTTCGGCATCAAGCGTCGAATCCTCGACCTGCTGTTCGGCGGGCTGGGCTGACATTGGTTTGCTCCCTTTGATGAGAACAAAATGAGAACTAATGCCTAGTGGGAGTCAAGTGGTCCTAATGGGAAACCGTACCGCGAGTACGGAGGAGGGAGTGGAAACCGAAGCGACATTGCGGGGATGGTTGGGAACGGCGGGTGGATCGCCGCGTTGCAAGCTCTCATGGCAAAGCGCGCTACCGAGGTACGGAAATGATTAGAGCTGCATTCTCAAGCCTGGCCGGTGCTTGGGTCGCTCGGAATGTCGAAAGCGGCGCCATCCCGGAGAAATTGGCCGTGCCGCTCACACTCTTGGCGACGCGTCTGCCGGCACCAATCCTTCTCGCCGGAGCGATCGGGTACGGGTTCTATCGCCTGAGCCTGGATGTGCGAGCCCATGGCGCAAGGGATGTCACGCCTGATCCACGAAGGCCGTCTAATCGAACTGCCAAGCCCGCGCGCAAACGGACCAAACAGAACTCCACGCGTCGCGTAACACCAGCGAAGGAAGGCGGCGCCGGTGTTTAAGCTATTCTTCGAGATGTCGATGTTGGCCTTCGAGGCGCAGCAGGCAATTTGGCTTAGAGGGCTGAAGCTCGCCGCAGGTGGGGCGGCGGCCGATCGCGAGGCCAGCCTCATGGTCAGGGAAAAGCTGTCCGCGGGTCAGACTGCAATGTTCAAGGCTGCGACCGGAAACGCTCCTGTAGCCATAGTTCAAGGGTATCGTCGTAAGGTGCGCGCCAATGTTAGACGCCTGTCGAATAGCGCCAGGAGAGCACCGGAACGCAATGAGCCTCTATAACGCATACCAAATCGAGGTGACATCGCCAGCCTCGGCCTCCCGGCAGGTTTTCTTCGTCGCCGCAGCTTCGCCTGAAGACGCAATGGCTGTGCTTGCTGATGACAGCACGCTCTTGCCCCAACCGGTTCTTAAGCTACAGCGCCGCCTCAGCGACTCCGAAATCGATATCCATCAAATCGGACCTGATACGATTATGCAGTGGCTTTAGCAGAATCCCGCATTTCAGCCCGTCGACATGAGATGTCGCGCGAGCCGGGCCGACTCTCGTTTGGCTTGGACGACCCCTTCAGAATAGGTCGAACCCGGCGGCAGATCGATCGCCGCGCAGGTCGAGGCTGGCATCTCTGCCTGATCGTCCTTAAGCGCAACGCACAAGCGGTTCAGCGCCACGACCAGCATTCCCGGCGATGACGCCTCGACGGTGGTGTGCTGATCCACCAAGGCCCGGAAGCCCAGGCGCATGGCGCTGGTGTCGCCATCGGTAATGGCGCCGGTGATGTCTCGCAGCTTCATGAAATTGACCTCGCAGAAAAGCCGCCGCAGTGGAGAAAGCCTTGCTCGGCCGCGCCATCGGCATCAGCCATCCCGTTGTCATCGGGGCAGCCTTCGTCCTCGCACTGCGCGCCTTCGTCCTCGCATGCGGCTTCTTGGTCCGCTCCATCTTCGAGGTCGAGGTCACCGTCGAGCGCATCAGCAACGCCTATAAGGGATTCCACGATGGCGCCGAGCCGACGGCGCATGCTGTCCATCGACAAGGCGCGGTCGGTGAGACGCTGCGCCACATTCAAGAGGATGGCGCGGACCTCGTGACGCTCGACCTCGGACAACGCGATGCCGTCTCCGAATGGACCGTCATCATGGTCCAGCACGCCTAGCAGGCCGAACAGGTCGGCGGCAGGCCTCAGATCCACCAAGCTCATCGGCGCGGCTCCAGCGGAATGACCCGGCGCCCGATTACCAGTTCACCGTCCACGTAGACGACCGGCAGATGGCCGTAGAACGAGTACGTCGGGAGGCTGACGGGCCTGACGCCGTAGGTGCGGCGGGCGGGCTTGGCCTTGCCCTGGCGAAGGTTGATGCGGATCGGGCTCATGACAGCAGCCCTCCGCGGAGATAGGCAATGACCACCTGAAAAAGTGGATCGTCCCCGCGCAGCTCGTAGTCTTCAAAGTAGCTCGCGAATTCCTCCAGCGCGAGCGCAGCCCCCTCGGACGACGTCGGCATGGGAGGTCTCTTCCAGAGAATTACCTGAAGGCGCTCGTATCGAGCGGCCCTTTCCTCATGCTCCGTGGCGGTCGCCACTAATCCCGCGTCCGACATCGCCCAGGCGTTAAAGGCCTCGCTTTCTTTCCGATATTCGAAGATGAGGCTAAGGAGCGGGTCAGCCGATGCGGCCACCGCCATGGCTAGCGGCACACATCCGGCGATAGCTCCCGGAATCGCGACAGCGATGGCGGCCGCAGTGCTTTTAAGGATGGATCGACGTTCGACAGACACGGCGAGATTCCTTTCGTTGAATTGCATGGGTGGTGGGTCAGGCTTGGGGCTGCCCCAGCGCTTCGTCTTCCAGAATCACGCGCACAAGGTCGGAGAGTTCATCCGCAACCTTCAGCGCTTCCTCCACGTCGAGGTCTCTTCGCTGCAACTTGTTGGCGAGCGCCAGCAGCCGCTCGCGGACCTCCGGGTAGGTGCTGAACGGTTTGGACGCCGGCTCGCCCTTGAGGATCTTGTCGACCTCGGCCAAGGATCGATCGATGACGTCGATCTGACGCCGATACTGCGTGTCGGCGGGGACAGAGCCTCCCCACATCACGGAGCGGAAGCCGCGCAAGGCCTCCGCGATTGACGAGACGGCGGTCGCCAGATTGTTGATGTCGAGAGCTGCCATGAAGGAGCACTCCTCTAGGAAGGGAGGGGTCAGAGGTGCGGCGCGGTCAGGCGGCTGAGCCGGCGATGCGGAGGATTGCGGCGGCGAGGCGCGCGGCCCATCGCTCCCGGCTTCCTTCCAGAGCCATCACGTAGGCCGGCATCTGGCTCGTGGCCTCGATCGCCTGGGCCTGAATCATCACGCCGGCCATCGTCTTGGGCTCGTGCTTCATGATGGCGGTGACGTGCTGGTTCAGCGCGTCCTCGGCTGCGGTGAGACGCTTTCGGGTGGCCTCGTATCCAGACGCCTTGAGCACGCGGGCGAACTCGGCGTGATATCTCTTGGTGAGTTTCAGAGCGGTCTCTTGCTTGACCAGGAGCGCCCGCTGCTTGGCGAGGAAACGTTCATGGCGAGCCTGCCCGGACGCGGATTTGAAGCGCGAGGGGCGTTCCAGATATTCGTGCGTCCAGACGATTTCTCTTTCGGCGCTTTCGACGCTGAGCACGCCGTCTCGGGCGTGGTCGCCCCAATGCCGAGCGGCCCCGTCGAGCCGATGTTCCCATTCACCGCGCCGGTCAAAGCTCTGGCGGCTGAACTTGATCTCTTCCGGTACGGCCGGCAGCTTGGGGTCCCATTCGGCATAGATCTTCGCTACCTCGTCCCGCAGGGTCCGGTGCGCGGTCGCCATGGTCTCCGTCAAATCCCCGAGCTGGATCAGCGCAGGGTTTTCCGAGGGCGTCTCCCCGTTGGCCAGAACGACCGGCGCAGCGGCGGCGGTGGATGCGGCAGCAAGCCCGAGGAGCATGCGGCGACGATCGAAGAGAGCAGAGGACAAGCCGGTAGCGGCTGCCCGAACGGTTGCGTTGAGCATTGGAATCTCCAGCGATGACAGGTGGTACGTGGTCGGCTAGGCGGGCGAGGTCATGAACGGCGCAATGATCCGATCTGCTTCGTCTCCATCGTTTTCAATGGCGCAGATCGCGAGAAACGCCGCTCGCTTCTGGCGTTCCGAGTCGTTGTGCGGGCGACCCGTCCTAATCAAGTCCGCTAACTCGTCCATTCGGAAGCCGATGGCTTCTGCCATACTGTCGAGTTCATCGCCCGCGGCACTGAGAGGCTCTCTTCCAGGTCCCTTGAACCGGGGCTGACTTACGAGACCCGACAAAACATCGTTGACTGTCATTAGGCCGCTGAAGAGAGCGATAGCGTCTGAGAGGGAAAGGCTCGGGACATTATGGCACTCGTGGGCGGGCCGCGTCGGGCGGAACTCGCCTGAATCCATGGGACCGGGGCAGATCATGGTTTGATCCTTGGTTGGCGTTGTGCGATACCTGAGGTATAAATCAAGACCTGAGGCCCTGTCAATACCTCAGGTATCATATAGTTCTTGAGGGATTGAAATGGCGCTTACAAGTGAGCAGCTTCGTGCCGCGCGGGCACTCCTGCGG
This sequence comes from Pseudomonadota bacterium, assembly GCA_023393655.1. Classification (GTDB taxonomy): domain Bacteria; phylum Pseudomonadota; class Alphaproteobacteria; order Rhizobiales; family Beijerinckiaceae; genus Allobosea. The sequence goes on from JAEWKP010000129.1 coordinate 8,928, forward strand.
TGGGAGCAGAAGGATGTTGCTGAAGCCTCGAAAGTCTCGCTGCCTTCGATAAAGCGGCTTGAGGGCAAGCCCGGCCCGCTGGGGGCTCAGGATCGAACGGTGGAGGCGATCAGGTCAGCGCTGGAAGCGGCAGGGGTCGAGTTCATCCCCGAGAACGGTGGAGGCGCTGGGGTCCGCATGGCGAAGCGTGCGGATGGCACGAGCGGAGAGCGCTGAGGTGCGGGTGTCAAGGTTGGCCGTTGTCGCCGCGGTTTCGCTCTCCGCGATGTCTCCGCTGATGGCTAAAGACCTATATCGGTGCGTAGTAGTAGAGAGCCGGCACGCCACGGACGACGGCAAATTGGAGACGTATCCACGCGACGTGTATGCAGGTTCCGTGATTCTGGTCGATACCCAGTCGGGGCTTGTCAGGTTGTTTGGCAACCCGTTCGAGTTTGAGGTCGTCCAGGCCGGATCAACCCAGAATAGTTGGATACTCATGCGCAGAGCTAGGGGGCCGGCATCAACCTCGGTTCACATGCTCGTCGTCAAAGTTTACCGGCCAGCTATTCCGTTCGTGATGACAGATAGCTTGATGACATACAGCGGTAATTGCCGGGTTGTGCAGTAGTACCTCGCTCAATCCTTCAAGGCATAGAAAAGATGCCATACCCAAGATGCCCTAGTCTCAGCCGAGGCGAGGCAGGTCGGATCTTGAGCGTTAGGCAGCACCTTGCTCGGGCACATTCCGAGCGTCGCGGCATAGCGCTGATTTTCGAGGGAGACCACGCGCGCACAGAGCAGGACTACTGCGACCGCTAAGAGCAAGATCAAACCGTTCTTGATCACGAGCTACGCACCGTGCACGAGCTAATGAATACGGAGACTCGATCGGCGATACCGCTGCGCTTGCTGCTGGTCCAAGCGAGAGTGGTCCGACCATTTGCCGGCGGAGAAAACAGGTAGGTCTCGATCGTTGTCCGTGGGTAGAAGACAAGCGCCTGAAGCGCCCCCTCATCCTCACGAACGATGACCCTAGCGCCGTCTTCAGTTGCCGAGAAATATCCGCCGGTGGCGTCGCCGATCTGGATGTCAAAGGCCGTGCCGCGCCGTCGCAGAACGATAGTGCCTTTGCTGATCCCATCTGCCGCCCAACCGCCGCTGAAGATGTAGCTGTGTCCTGCTGATGGACCGCAAGAATAGATATCCTCCCATCGTTCCTGCGAGAACGCTGGCCCCGAGGCTGCGGACCCGATAAGTAGGGCCGTCGCCAACACAATCCGTCCGCCACTAGCCATTGCTATTCCCGCAACCCTGCGTCGCCGCTTTGCGGGCGGCTCTCGGCTGGCAGCATGTCTTTGCGTCCCCTCTCAATCAAGGCCAGTCTGATCTTAGACGTAGGGGGCGCGACCTAGTTGTGAAGCCCGAGGAAACGGATCGCCGTACCGCGAACGAGGTTGAGAGCCTCTTCGCTGACTTTCTCGCCGCGCTCGGCATCGCGCTGGATAGACCGTTCAGCACGTCCCGTGGCGGCGGCAGTCTCTGCGGTAAAGCGCTCCGTCTCGACCAAGTCGCCAACTTGGCGACTTGCCCTGTCACCACCATGGCGGGTCTCAGGGTGAAGCTCTTCGTAAATCGCCTTGCGCCGCGCCGTCTGAGCTGCCCGATCTGCGGGACTTAGTTCAGCGCGACGCAGGTTCTCGTCGATCATCGCGAGTTCCGCCGCAGCGCGTCATCGTTCAATCGAAGGGCGCGAACGCGCTTGCGTAGGCAAACACTCAGTCAGTGACGCCAGAACGAGGATGGCGTAAATTTGAGAGGCTGATCTCCAAGGGAGATGGGACGATGGCTCCAACCAAGATGCCTCGATGCCCAACCGGTCCGATGCAACCGGAACTTCGCTTGCGATGGGAAGTCCAGTTCGCGGCGACCCATTTTCAGCGGGTGTTCAACCAGAGTCTGTACCCATTTATCGGGCACGTCGTGCAAATATTCGAGCCTCCGGCCTCGCCGGGCGTTCTGTTTCAATTCCGCGACGGCATGCGCGACGAATTCGCGAAGCTCCTGGACAAGCGCGCGTTCCCGCCGAAAACACTCGATGAAGCGATCCGTGCGGTCGTGCCTGGTGCACGACCCGTCATTCCTGATAACCCCGGCATCGATCATCGTGACGCATGGTGGCGGCAAGCAGCGGCCGGCGCTGCCATCGGGTCGAGTTTCCGGGAGGAGGGGACCGGCACGAGCCTCCACATCGCCTTCAACAAGACGCTGTGCGACGCGCATGTCGACAGGAACGGCTTCGTGGTCAATCAGGGCGGCCATACGCATTGGGATCTAAACGGCCTGCTGCGTCATCTGACCATCGATCTAGCGGGCGACAAGGCGCCTTGGCTTCTTCACACCGGGGTTGTGCTCGATCGGCGCCAAAGGCCGATCGTGCAGGCTACGGTCGGCCCTTGGTTCGCTGTCGATCTGCCATCGAGGGAGAGCGGTGACCGAACTGCGGTAAAGGTCGGCGTCCAAATCACGGGCAGTTTCGGTCGGTAAGTCGCCTCACAATGGCGAGGCAAAAGTGCTGGTCAATCGCCGTCCATGTCCAACGTCACGGAGTTTCCGTTGTCGTCGGTTCCCTCGATCTCAACCCGACCGCCAAATCGACGGATGCTGTCGACGGAGAGATTCTGGGTTTCGCCGTCAATCTCGACTTCGATATCTCGATTAGGGCGAACGAGTTCCCCGCGGCCGATCTCGACTGAATTCCCATTCTGATCTGTACCAGACCAAGCCAGGGCTGGGCTGGCAGCCATCAGCCCAACCACCACCAAGGCAACTTTCACCGAAACTACCATGCTCCGACGATCAGCGCCGCGACCGGCCGTAGCCGTCGCCAACACCGCCGGTGTGGGAGTTGAAGTTCCCGTATGAGCCGTAGTTGTTGGAGCGCGAGCTATCGGGGTTGGTTCGGTAGTGGCCGCCAGTGTAGCCGCCGCCGCTATTGTAATGCGGCTGAACGTAATGGCTTCCGCTGTTTGAGCCAGTGCCATAGCTGAAACCGCGACCGCTTTGAGCTGCGGCAGCCGAAATTGATCCGGCGAGCACAGCCGCCGTCAGAACAACAATACGCATGTCAGCCTCCCGTTATGGTTGCAGGAACACTGCCGTAACGGGAACGGAGAGTCGACGGCTTTCCTGGTCGACTTTCCGCTAAGTCCGGTCAGGCTTGATGCAGGACGTCGTCTTGAGTGCGAATGCCGGCGACTGTCAGTGAATGCCCCTGAATGACTTGGCGTGAATTGATGTAACCATTTGAAAAAGCTAGATAATTTCACGAAACAGAGTATCATGGCGCCAGCAATGGAGGCCCTGATGCGTCCCAACACACCCCGCCGTACCGAGAAGCTTTTTCTCGCTGCCGATCCTGATCTTCGTCGCGCAATCGAGGCCGAAGCCGTTCGCCGCGATACGTCAATGTCGAGTGTCATCCGGGCAATGGTCCGCGCTCAACTAGCCGCGCTTCAGTCCGGCAGCATGCAGGCGGCAACGCGATGACCGGAACCGTCGTCGAGTTCCCGCATCTGAGCGAGCCAGAGCCCTTCATTAGCGAGGCGCCACCTCTGCCGATCGAGCATCACATCGTCGCCGCGGCCCTGACGGCGGAGCGGCTTCGTGGTCTTTCCGAGCAGATGACGCTGCTGCTGCGGTACGTCCCCCGCGATGCTGCGACTTTCGCGCGGCTGCACGACGAGATGCTCTCCGCCTGGTGCGATGCCGACGCCCATTATGGCGCCTACCGCGCCGTCCTCGAATGCAAGGGGCAGGCCTGATGTCTGGGTTCGACTATTCCAGCTCTTTCGCCGGCATCAATGGGGCACTTGCGCGTCTTGGTCAGCAGAACGAGCTCGCTTTTAAGAGACAGGGCCTTGCCGACCTCGGGAAGAAACTTCAGAGCGGCGACTACGGCGGTGCGGCGCAGGCCGCCTTTGCGGCTGGCGATGCTGATGCTGGTATCAGCATTCTGAAGTTCGGGCAGACGGAAAAGCAGCGTCTGTCTGGCGAGGAGGCAACGCGAGGTCTCGGCGCCGCGCTCCAAGGTTTTGTTGGAGGCCCGGTGGTCGGGGCTCCCACTGCCAGCCCGACTATTTCGACAGGCCCGACCGGGAGCGCGCTACCTGTTGCATTGAATGCAAGCGAGAGTGGCGGCAACTGGCAGGCCCAGAACAATGCAGTTGGCGCAGGCGGTGCGGTAGGCCACTTCGGCCGCGCTCAGTTCGGCCAGGCACGTTTGCAAGAGGCGGCCAATGCGGGCGCGATTCCGCAGGGAACGACGCCCGATCAATTCATGCGCTCCCCCGAGCTGCAAAAGGCGGCCGAAAACTGGCACTTCGGGGATATTGATCAGTTCATTGCAAAGCAGGGACTCGATCGGTGGCGGGGCCAGTCGATCAACGGCGTGCCGATCACGATCGAGGGGATGCGCAATGTCGCCCATCTCGGCGGCAAGGAAGGCCTTCGGAAATTCATCTCGTCGGGAGGCCAATATAACCCGGCCGATGCCAACGGCACGACCCTGATGGATTATCTCACGATGGGCGCGCGGTCGAGCGGTGTTCGGTCTGCTGCCGCCGATGCTCCTGCGCCGGGTTCTGCCAATGCGTCGTATGAGACCGGCTCCGGTGGCTTCGCCATCCCTGGCGACTCGCCTGCGATGTCGGCGCAGACCTTCGCGCAGGTCGCGGGCGGGTTGGGTGGTATGCCCCTGAACCCAGCTTTCCAGGCCGAAGGCGTGGCGCAGCCTTGGATGGGCTCGGCACTCCCGCAGTCACAGCCTGGCTCTCAGCAGATTGTCGGAGCGCCGCAGCGAGCTCGCACGGCACAGATGCTGCCGCCCCCTCGGCCTTCCGAGTTAGGCCGCCAAGCCGATCTGCCCGCTCCCGGTGCCGTGCCGGCCTTCGGCTTGATGACGCAGGCAGCGACGGCGCGATATACCGATGTCGACCCCAACAGCCCGGACGGCGGCGCGCGAGCGGGGCAACTCGCGAGCGAGGAAGCGCGCCTTGGTCTCCGATCGGGTGCCGGGGTCATGAATTTCCTCGACAACTTCCGGGAACAGCCGCAGGCGGCCCCTGCCACGCAGACGCAGCCCCCCGTGCCTGCGCCAGCCGGCGGCGAGTGGTCTTCGGCTCCTGCCGCCACCGGATCAGCAGCGACCGCAGTGGCGGCCCGCGACACTCAGCCGGCGCCTGTTCTGACCAAGGACCTGCCGCGCCCCACGAATGCGCAGGAGGCAAATGAGTACCGCTATACGAAACTGATTGAAGACAAACGCCGAAATGCTGGCGCCTTGGCGGCGGCGCTCGCCAATCCAAACCTGCCGGCGAACGCTCGGGCTGTTGGCGAGGTTTTTCTGAAGGACGCGCTGGAGCAATCCAAAATCCCCGATAGCGTCAAAGAATTCATGTACGCCAAGGGTATGGGCTGGACCACGGCCCCGAACCCCGCCGCCTACGCGAAGGAGAAGTCCAAGACCTCGCCGGCTGAAGAGACCGAGGGCCGGAAGGCGGCTGCCAACGCGGCTGGCCTCAAGCCCGGCGACCCTGGCTACCAGGGCTTCGTCCTCACAGGCAAAATGCCGCGCGAGGACATGGGGCCGCTGACCGCGACCGACAAGAAGGCCATCCTTGAGGCGGATGAGGCGGTGCAGTCTGCGCACACTGCCATCCAGGCGCTGCGCGATGCCAAGAAGCTCTCGCCGCAGGCTCTGAGCGGTTGGGGTGCGGGCCAGAAAGCCGCTCTCGCAAACAACCTCCCGGATTGGATGGTGCCCGATAGGTTCGTCGCCAGTCCGCAGCAGGGCGAGGCAACGGCGAACCTCGACAATCTCGTTACGTCGCAGGCGCTCGCTCAGCTCAAGAGCATTTTCGGCGCCGCCCCGACTGAAGGCGAACGCAAAATCTTGCTGGATATCCAGGGCAGCGTCAGCCAGCCCGAGAACGTCCGTCAGCAGATTTACGACCGCGCTATCCAGATGGCCGAGCGTCGGCTGGGCTTCAACCAGCAGCGGGCCTCTGAACTTCGCGGCGGCGACTTCTACAAGAGCCCGGAGAAGCGAGGACAGGGCGGCGGCCAGCCCTCGCCACAGCAGCAGGCCCAGCCGCAACAGGGCTCCGCCCCGATGCAGGGCGCCAAACAAGCGCCTGATGGCAATTGGTACGTCGCTGACCCGAACCGACCCGGCAAATTTTTGAGGGTGAACTGATGGCACAGCCGCGCCTTACGCCCGTCGATTTCGATCCGTTTGCCAGCACCCCGCCTCCGTCCGTCGATAGCGGCAGCGGACCTCTGGTCGTGAACGTCCGACCGAACCAGCACAACGCGCCGGAACTGACTTTCACGCCGGTCGATCACGATCCGTTTGCAGCTGGGCCTGGTGGCGGCGGCGGAGCGCCTTCGGGCTTCGCCAGCCGTGCGGCACGAGAGGGCACAGACGAGCAAGCTCGGGATGGCGAATACCTGGCCGATGCCATCCGCACGCGCCTCCAGCAGGATATGGCCAGCCCGCTCGGGCGGGTGGATGCGTACATGCGCGGCGTTGCCTCATGGGTGCCCGGTATGGACAAGCTGGCAGCGGCCGGGGATGCGGCGTTCGGCGCCGGCAAAGGCGACTCCTTTAGCGAGCGCTATACGGACAACCTGGCCCGCGAGCGCGCGATGGACGCCGCCGACGCCGCTCTAAATCCGGGCTCGCGGTTCATGGGGCAGGTCGGCGGCTTCGGGGCCACGGCTGCGCTTCTGCCGGGCGTCAATGCTGTTCGGGAAGGTGTCCGTGGTGCGACGGCCATCAACGCAGCCGCCACAGGTGGCGCATATGGGGCGCTGACTAGTGCAATCGAGAATGACGGCGGGGTTGCCGATAAGGCCCTTGCAGCGGCACAGGGAGGTGCAGGCGGCGCGGTCGTGGGTGGCGCCCTGGGCGCTGCCCTCGGTGGAGTAGCTTCGCGTCTCGGTCGAAATCCCGCACAAGCTCTTCCCGGCGCGCAGGCAGCCGATGAGTTTGGCATTCCACTAACGCGAGGCCAGCGAGCGGGCGACCCTGCTATCATGGGCCGCGAGAACGCGATGGCGGGCGGTGCCTACGGCGATCGGGCTCAGCGTGTCGCGCAAGAAGCCATCGAGGCGCAGCGCGGGAAGGTGCTTGAGGCCCGCGACCAGATCGGGGCGACGGCTGGACGGGGCCAGGTGGATCTCGCTCGGCCGGGTGACGCTGGCGGCATCGTGGGGGAGGCCGTCGATAGCTTCGCGAGCCGCGCGCGCTCGACGTGGGAGGCCAAGCAGAACAGCCTCACCAATACTGTGAACGAAGCTTCCGACCGCATGGCAGGCCAGTTCAACCCGATGGACGTTTCGCCGGTCGACGCGGGCGGGTTCGTCGCGGAAGCCACGCGCTCCGCCGCAGCGCGCGGCAAGCTCAAATATAATGAGGCCTATCGCGACGCCTTTTCCAAGCAGGGCGAAATTGCTCCCGAGTTCTTCACCGGCATGGCGAAGCCCGGACAAAATGGCCTCACGGTGCCTGGCTCTCCCGCCAATGAATTTGCGGCGCCCATCTCCAAGCGCATTCAGGAAGGGCTTCTCAACCGGCCAGAGCCAATTATTCCCGACCGGACGACGACGCCCATCGCGGCGAAGACGCTGAATGAACTCGATCGCGTCGCCAATCTCAACCTAGGCCGCATCGGCAATCCGGCACCGGGGCAGGAGATTGCGGGCGTCAATCTGCGAGGCATCGAGCAGGCGCGCAAAATCATCATCGCCGGGTACAAGGACGCCAAGGCGAACCCGGCAGACGCTCGGGCCATGCGCGGCATCATCGAGGGTTTCGACGACCAGCTAGAGCGCGGCTTCGCAAGCTCTCTGTTCTCCGGGGACGAAAGCGCCCTGGCCGCGATCAAGCAGGCGCGCGGCGCCTATTCGAACTGGATGCGAGCTTTCCGCCCGAGCGGCGCGGGAGACGATGCGGGCCGGGCTGTGCAGCGGATCATCGAGCGCGGCGCTACCGATGAGGAGGTGGCGAACTTCCTCGTAGGCTCGGCCCGCATCGGTGATGCCGGCTTGAGCTCTCGTCTTGTGGATCGACTGGCCAGCGTCCTCGGCAAGGATTCGCCCGAGTTCACGGCTATCCGGGGCGCGACGTGGCAAAAGCTGACGGGCGGCTTTGACGCCGCCGATCCGAAGAGCGCCGGAAAGGTCGCAGAGCGGATCGCAGAGTTCACTGGCGAACGCGGCCGGACCTTCGCGGGCAAGCTGTTCTCGGCTGAAGAACTATCGGGGATGCAGCGCTATTCCAGCGCTCTCCGCATGTTCGCGGCGCGGGCGAACGCGCAGCCCGACAACCCTGCCGCCCAAGCGCCTGTGAAGCTGCTCATGGATATATCGGAGCGCCGCCTATCCCCCGAGGATATGGCCTCGTCCATCTTCGGCTTCGGCAACAAGGCATCGAGCAGCAATATCAAACTGGTGGATGCCATCGGGGACCTGATCGGCAAGGACGGGCCAGAATGGGCCGCTATCCGTCAAGGCATCTGGCAGCGGATTGCGAACGTGCCGGAAGGTTCGATCGAGATGGGCGCTCAGAAGATGAGCCAGCGCATCTACAATTTCGTCTCGGGCGAGGGGAAGACCCTAGCGGAACGTCTCTTTTCCCCTGAGGAGCTGGGTCAGATGCGGAAGCTCGCGCTGGGCGTCCGGCAGACACTCCCGCCTCCTGGCTCCACCAACGTCTCAAACTCGGGCAACCGCAACGCAGGCCAGATGCGCGAAATGGCTCGACGTGGCGTCGAAGCCATCATGACGACGCTTGGGGCGGCTCATGGCGGTTGGCCGGGGGCAGGCATCGGCCTTGCCGGCGGAAAGGGCGTTGGCGCCCTCGCCAACATGCAGGCCGGCCGGCAAGCCCGGAGCCTCTATTATGCGGGGCCGCCAACGCCGATTGCGCCTCGCTTGGCGGAACGCGTTGGGACGGCTGGTGACTATGCTCCGCAGGTTACGGGGCTGTCACTGCCATCGCAGGTATCGGGCAGGGGGAGCGCGCCTACGTACCTGCCAGCCGCAGCCGATCAAGACCAGCGCTAGGGGGATAGGATGCGGCCCGAATGCAATTATCAGCCCGAGGAGCAGGGAAATCCCTATGCGCGCCATTCAGGCGGGTTCTCGAAATCCGCTGATGACCCATGCGATGGCGCGGCATGCGGCGTACCAAAGGACGCCCGGAACAGCGACCAGCGCCGCCAAGGTGTAGCTGTCATTCGCCTCGCCAGACGTCTTCGCCAAGAACACCCCACCGAAGCAGACATACGCCGCGAACAACAAGAGAGGTACGGCGCCGACAAGCCCAAGCCGATGAAATCCGCGCGTCATCCGGTTCACGGTGGAATGCTCCAGTTTGCCGCCTCAAGGTGCCTCTTCGCCCGTCCTCCCGCAAGGGGAGACGCCGTCTTAGCGTTAGCGAGCTTCGCGCTGGTCGCGTGGGTGGTGGGTAGAAGCATCGCGTGACGCTTTCGAACCAAAGCATTTTAAAGCAGCGAGAGGTTGAGGAGCATGTCCAAGGTCGTAACGAAAACCGAACCTAAAGCCGCTGCTCACGGTCGGGCGACCAAGCGCAGCGCCGTGGTTACTCCCGACTGGACGGGCAAGTTCAGCCGTCTCGGCGGCTCGACTTCGGATGACTGGAATAACGTGCTGGCTGATCAGGCGATCGGCTCGCTGTGGCTGGGCAACGCTGACGATCCGCAAAGGAGTCCGGAGAGCCGAGGCCAGCAGGCGAATGCCGCATATGCCTTCCTAATGCGGATGCAGGTCTCCGACGAGCTGGAGGCGATGATGACCGCGCAGCTCTTTGCCTCGCACAATGCGGCGATGGAGTGCTACCGGCGCGCGATGATTCCGCAGCAATCGATGCAGGGTCGCAGCGAGAACCTGAGCCAGGCCAACAAGCTCTCCCGCACCTTCGCGACGGTAACGGAGGCGCTCGCTCGCCACCGCGGCAAGAGCACGCAACAGAAAGTCACCGTCAAGCACGTCCATGTCCACGAAGGCGGACAGGCTGCGTTCGGCCAGTTCAATGCTCCCCCGGCGGGGGGTGGGGTACGGACAAAGGTTGAGGATCAATCCCATGAAAAGCCGGATGCAGATGCACCTGAGCCCCCGCTGCTGTGCGCGGACCCGCTCAGGAACGTCCTGCCAATCTCCAGCGATGCCGAACGGACGATGCCGGCTGCACGGCGGCGTCAATCCCGGCGCGCCCAAGGGTAATCAAAATGCCTTCAAGCATGGGCGCTACTCGGCAGCAGCTATAGCGGACCGACGGATGCTTTCAGCATTGGTCGCCGAGATGCGCGCGACGGCGGCGATGGTGGAATGAAGCAGGGGCTCGCCGAATGAAATCAGGGTGCTTCGCATGCGCTACACGTGCGCGAAGTTCAGCCTGACTTAGGACCTTCATCGTCACGGTCTCGCCCATGTCCATTGCCTGGCGTGGCGTCGCCGTCGCCGGATAGGACGACCGGGTTCGCGCTTACCAAGCCGTCGGCATTAGGTTCGGCCTGAGATGCCGCATACTGGCCAGCGGCATCTTTCTTCGCGGGCTCGCGCGACCTCACGGCCGCCTCTTGCTCGGGCGTCATCTGGTTGCCGTTTCCATGCCTCATCGCGCCATCCTCTCGTTTATCTCGCGTCCGATCGGGGAGCGCATCGACGGCCTCATCCGCGCCTTGGTCTCGGTGAAGCACGCCTTCGCGCAAAACCTTTGTCGCTGCCTTAGCTTTCTGGTCCGGATCCGTGGGGATGCCGCTAGTCTCCGGCGTCGCTTCAAGGCCAATGTCGTCTGGCTTACGGCCTTCGTTGCGTGCGGTTGCCGCGAACGTGGCGAGAGCTTCCGGTTGCTTGGGCATCGCCTGGTCCTCCCTTTCGGGGGGAACGGGATGCATTGGCAGATGTTCCGCGCCCGTTGCGCTTCCAGAGCTTCAGCGCGGCGGTGAGCGCCTCCGGCTACAACCCTCGCCTACGCCGCCTCGATGGCCGGGCTAACGCCGTATAATTTCAGAACGAGGCTGGGGGCTGGACGACCGACGCCATAAGGCTAAGGCAAAGACAAACGCCCATCCAGAGCCAGAAATCCAACGAAACGAAGTATCGCATCGGATCGCCCTCCTTGAAGGCTGAGCAATGCGTGCGGCAGGCGGACGTTCCGAGAATGGCTAAAATGCCCTGGATTATGGAAAACAGCTCGTTAACTAGGCGAGCGACCGGCGCAGACTTATGCCAGTCACGGCCTGCTCTCTCATGGCCTCGGTGGTCGGCCTCATGGTTGGCGGCGGACGAGGCAACGAACTTGAGGTGGAAGCACCAGCTTCAGCCCTCAATCGGTCAGTGCGCATACTTCATCGTCAGAGAGAGGGTCTCCATCTGCAGTGATTTTCTCGACACGGCCGTCAAACAGGTCGTCTGCTACAGCCTCTAAGGCATGCTCAATCGATGGGTAGCCCATCCAATAAACTGCGCCAATATCGCCCGCATGTTTCTCGCGGTGCTGAAGCAGTACTCCGATCTCAGCGCCGTTGTACTTCGCAATCACATCTGCGGGCCGCATGAGATTTCCTTTGCAAAACCGTCAAATTGAACGGCCAGTCGTCCATCCGGTTCCTTGCGACCTCATCGGTATGACAGGGATTAAAGATGCGACGCGCCAAAGCGCAGGCACCGTTGCGGAATCGTAAGCGGCCTTCGCGAGGATTTGGCTACCGCCCTAGCTGCCGGCGGCCAAAGGCCCGCCAGCGCGCCTGAGTCACCACGAGGCTATCCAGCTTTAGGACGCTCGTTGATCGGCGTATTGCCGCGCTTGAGCGTCCAAAATGGACAGGGCGTCGAATATCTCGTGCTCGACTATCCGCCCGAAGATGAGCCGCGCGACCCTCACGAGCAGCGCCGGCCGATGACGAAAGACGAATGGCTCGCGGCTCACTGTTTCGATTGAAACGGTAGCGGGTGCGAAGGCCGGCTGAGCACGCAGCGGCAGCTATCGGTTGGCCTTTCCGATGGCCTTCGCGGAGGGACGGTCATCAATCTTGCAATTTTGCCAATTGCTTGTCGGCTCTATTCGATACCTCAGCGAGGCATAGAAAAGAAAAGCCCGCTGCTCGATGGCGATCGACGGGAGAGCATGCAGGCATCGGGGGATGCCGCGCTGAAACAAGTAAGCTCGGAATTGGTTCCAACAAGGCCGGATCAGCCCAATCCAATTCGGTCAAGCCTGCTCTGGCAACACCTGTGCGAGAGCTTGACAGGCCGCAGCTACGCCAGCGGCTATTGCGGCGAGAGCGTTAAGGCGAGACGCAGCCTTCAGCGTCAGCAACGTGTCAATCTCGCGTCCCTTCGGGTCAATTTCGATGATAGCGGCCGACTGCCACGGATCCTTCGCCAGTTCTTCCGCCGTGAGAGGGCGGACGGCGATAGTGGAGGCCTTCCACCATAGAGCCGCCGCAACGAAGCCGGCGGTAAACGAAGCCCAAGTGACAATGGCTTTCCAGGGTAACGCTATCGGCATCAATCAAAGGCCCCCCCGCGGTGTTTCAATTCGTCAGCGCAGAATTGCGCCGGTTTACCAGCGCTCCCCGCGCCGCCATTGCTCTGGTTCGATGAACGTCCCTGCGTGCATGCCGACATCGGCCGCCAGCGCTTCGTCATAGACTTTGAAATAGCGGGCGCCGCCATAGCGCCAGTATGGGACAGCCCAGCCTTGCCGGATCATCTCCCGCCCGATGTCTAGTCCTGCCGCATTCGTGCAGGAAGCAACCTCGCACCCGTAGCGGTCTCGGGTTTCGACCGTGCAGCGCACGCCCTGGCGGATAAGCCTCCCCAGCGCGTCACGCGAATCCCGGCCGCATAGCGTGGTCTTCCCCGCATCCGATCGGCAAATCTGGCTAAGCTCGGGCGCGTCCATCGCGGACAGGCGGATGCGCTGCGCGCCTATGCGCAGTGTGTCGCCATCGATAGCGACGACCTCGCTGGGGCGGAAGACATGGCTTTGCGAGGCGGCTGGGGCAGCAAGCCCGGCAGCGACAAGGGCAGTGAGCAAAGGCGTCCGCATGATACGAATCCCTACCGATACAGGTATTCATCGCAACACCTCGACTCCATGGACGCAAGTTGTTGTCGTGACGGCCATACTTCATTGCCCATCTACCGCTCTTATGGAGTGGCTATCGGGATTTCGTCGGTGAATTTCGGGCCGATCGCATACATCCAGCCGCTCCTGCCGGCTTCGTCAGGGAATAGCTGGACCCGCAATTGTTTACGGTAAAGTCTCATGAGCGCGCGCTGTCGGATCTCTAGGCCTAGGCTATGGTCGACCGTGTCGTAATCGATGGGGAAGGCCTTTAGGGCCAACATCGCGCGATTGGGATATTCAATCTCGATGATCCTGCGCAATATAGCAGCCCATTTGCTGTAGCGAGCGTGCTGTTGTTCGACAGCTAGAAAATCGACATAAACCAGCCTGCCGTGAATGAAGATGGAGTCGAAAATCTCAGGCCAGAAATAGGTCAGATACTCAGCTAGCTCCATGATGGAGTTGCTCTCTGCATCCATTAGAAAGCAAAATTGGTCGTCGTCCATTAGGTCGGCATCGAACTCATAGATCTTGAAAGATCCGACCAATTTGTCTCGATCAAACAGCCAGCAATAAAGCTTGCGGAGGCTGATCATATTGGGCGCTTCTGCGACCCAGCGTGCCCTGTAGATTCGGTACCGGCCTTTGAACCCACCTTGATCGGTGAGATCGATATCACGTAGCATCTTCAAATCTCGAAACCGCTCGTGTTCCTCGGCAGACAGCTTCTCTCGACGGTAGGTTTTGCGGTGACGCATGTGGATGATGCTCGCGAAGTTGACGATGTGTCAGACTCGCATGAACGTGCACCCAATCTCTCGGGTATTTCAGCCAGATTTCCGAGCATTTTGTGCCAAGCGGAGCTTTAAACAGTGCCGGGCAATCATCGCTATAAAGCCACTTAGAAGGCCATGTGCGCGGTTTCAGCCGGCTAGGCCCCAAGGGCAGCGGACAAGCCCATAGTGCCCGCCAGCGCCAGCCGCTGAGTCATGGCGACGCTATGTATCTTTCGGAGTGAGCTTCCTTTGCGTGGTCGCAGCCAGAAACTCATCGGAGGATTGTAGCGCGGCTTCAACGATGGGCCGAACGAAGGACCGCAGATCGCGGCGCCACTCCTCTGACGATTGCTCCCAACTGAACTGGCGCTTCTCGCGAGCATTTTCGTGGAGAGCTTTCGCCCCCGCCTCGATAGCGAGGTCGATCCGGGTTTCCGCCATTGGGTTCTCCAGCCTCAATCGCCATGCACAAAAACTGCGGTATTGAGCGCCTTTTTCGCGCGTCACGTTTGCGGTATTGAGCCTCCGAAACGGGGGCGCACAAAATCTGAGGTATTGAGCCTCTTTTTTATGACGCCCTGCTCAAGGTGGACAGCGGGTTCCGAGCTTCTTGCGCAAGTTGGACACCGTTTGCGGACTCACGCCGACGCGGCGGGCAATTTCGCGATCTGGCAGCTCCGGCGAGGTGCTCAATGTGGACAGCACCGCCGCTCGACGATCTGCCTGAGTGCGCTTGTCTAAGGCAAGAGGTTCAGCCGGCCGCTCAGATTGGACAGCCGTCGTGAACGCTTGGAAATCGGCTGCGAGACGGGCCGCGAGCGCCGCATCCTCGGCATTCGTGCGGTAGTGATCGAGCGTCGCGAGATGCGCGAGCCACGCAAGCCGCGCTGCAATGCCGGCGGCCGATGCATCCGGCCTCGTATCCATAAAATGCTCCAAGCCTGCCATCCGCGCGGAGACATGCGGTTCGGGGCTGCCCTGGTTCAGGCCTTGCCAATTCCGATATTCTGCCCAGGTCGCAGCGAGGTCGCCCGGCATTGGATGGTCGGATGCCCCCAACGCCGCAAGCAGAGCCGGCGTCACCGGCTGCCCAAATCTCCAGCCCGCGAAACCGGAGATCCAAGGCTGATCGGTCATGTCGACGCCGGCTTCCTCCGCGCATGGAGCAAGGGAAATGCGGAGCTTGGCGGCCAAGTCCAATAGAGCGGCCGTCATGCGATTTCTTCCGCCTCACTAAGCACCCTCCGGCAAGCCTCGATTCGAGCCGGCAGATCGGAGAACGCCGTTCCTTTCGGGCAGACGTTGCGAACCAGTATGTTATCCCAGAAGTCGCCTTCCTTGGCGCGGTGGCCTGCATCTCGTGAGCCCTGGCGCCAGCCGTGCCAGTAGGACCGCGAGCGGTTGTCGCCGCAGGGCAGCCCTTCGTATCCATCTTGATAGCCTTCCCGCTGCTCGATCTCGTCAAGGCGGGCAAGGTCCATGAGCGATATGACCGGCTCGCGGTTTGGGTTCTTGAAGTCAGGTTCAATCGTCATTTCGTGACCTTTCGAGAGGCGGGGGAGCCGCGACGGGTGACGGGTGACGGCTGGTGACGGCATTTTCGGTATCACCCTTATGTGGGCGCGCAGGCACACATGAACGGTATGGGGGAAAGCGCGTCATCACGTGTCACCCGTCACCCTTTGCGGCGGGAATGTGGCGGCGGCACTAGGCCGCCTCGCCGTAACCTTGCTTCGGCCTGAGCCGGATGCCCTTGAAGCCTCGGGCGGTTTTTGAGCGATAGGGCTCAACATCGCGGCGGAGGAGCGAATCCTTGAGTGTCTTGGAGCTGCCGGGCGTTTCGCCCGCCGCCTTGGCGAAATCGGACCACGAGGCGAACAGCTCAGCGGTGGTTGCCCATTTGTGCGAGTTGCCGGGATCGACCTCGCATTCCTCCTCCAGCCACTGCCCAAACAAGTCCTGATCCGAGAAATAGCTTTCCGTCGCTGCCTTTACGCTCTCGGGCCGCAGCAGCCCGTTGGCCTGCCAATCCAGGCATCCTTCGATCAGCCAGCGGAAAATGCCGGGCCATTCGGTCCTCAACTTTTGCTCCAACGTTCGATCAGGCTGGGCGGGCCGGCGGATAAACGGCACGATGTTGAACCGGCGCCGGGCGGCGTCGTCCACGTTGTGCAGGATTGGCTTGTGATTGCCTACGATCAGCAGCTTGAACGTCGGCGTGAAGGTGAAAAAGTCCTGCCGCATGAAGCGGGCGGAGATGGCATCGCCGCCGGTGATGGACTTGATCCGAGCTTCCGCCCAGGCCTTGCCCTCCTCGGTTTCGCTGGCGGTTGCCAGACGAGCACCACGCAACATCGCCAGCTCGGTCGGATGCTTGTCGCCACGCGAGGCCGTGAACGTGTCCATGGCGGTCACGATGGCGTAGTCCTTCAGGATGCCCGTGAGGGCATTGACCAGCACGCTCTTGCCGTTGCCGCCCGGCCCATAGCCGAAGAACAGCGCATGCTCGCGCGTATCGCCTGTCAGGCAGTAGCCGCCCCATTGCTGAAGGAATCGGATCAGCCCTTTATCCCCGCCCGTTGCTTCATCGAGGAACTGGAGCCAGCGCGGGCAATCCGCACTATCGGCCGGCGCCACGCTGGTCATTTTCGTGATGCCGTCGCGCGGGTCGGGCTCGCGAAGCTTCCCTGTGCGGAGATCTACCGTTCCGCCTGGCGTGCCAAGCAGGAAGGTTTCTCGGTCCCAATCGTTCATCGAGACTGCGAAGACCCGATCGCCCTGCGCGAAGCGCTCGACGCCCGCGGCGAACGCCACTCTGCGGACCTCGCGCATTTCGCGGGGCGTGCTGCCTTCGGTCATCTCGCGCCCGAGACGGCGGACAAAGTCAAAGGCTCGAGCCTTGGTGTCTTGCTCCCAATGGCGCCCGGTCCATTCGAACCACGCGCCAGTCGAGTGGCAATAGCGCAGGCGGTCGGCATAGCGATTGGCGAAGACGCGGGCGAGGGCGTCTTGCGACATCGTACCGGGCTCAATGGTCTCGGCTTCCGCAATGACCTCTGCAACCGGCGCGGCGGGAAGCCGGTCGGCTTCGAACTCACGCACGTCTAGGACATCTTCACCGTCGACACGCTTTTGCCAGGCGTCGTTAGCGTCCTTGCCGTATCCGTCCTTCGGAAGAGCAACGAAAGCCTCGCGGCCAGCGCGCGACCACTTCATGCCGACGCTCTCCGTCGCCTTCGCGCTGGCGCCGCCGTCTCGCTCCCCCAAGACCATGAGGGAGTCGACGCCGGCCAGCACCGGAAGCGATGCGATATTGCCAGCCGAACCCATCGCCCAGGCGGGAGCAAAGCCCATCTCGATCGCGGATAAGACCGTCTCGATTCCTTCGCCAACGGTGAGCGAGCCGCGTTCCGGGTCCAGCCGCGAAAGCTTGATCGCCGCGCCATCGGTCGAACCGAACATCTTCCGGTCGATCTTCTGGCCGTCTTCCGTCAACGCCGTCCGATGGATGGCAACGACCTCGCCAGTGTCGATGGAGTGGAACGCCGCCACCATGCAGGGATGCTTGGTCTGCGGGCCGAAGGGGCACGATGGATGGAAGCGGATAACCTCCACCGCAACATCCTCTCGGAGCGGGAGCTTGCGCGAATTCAAGTAGGTCTCGACCAGCGTCCCCCGAGGATCGACCGATTCGCGCCAGATGCGGATTGCCGACGCTTGCTTTCTGGCTGCCTCGTCATCGACCGGCTGGGGCTGCAGCGCGTTGTTCTGCGTGACCCGATCCTGCATCCGATAGATGGCCGCCGTCTGCGCGGGGGGGGCCCCGCGTTCCGGTTTCCAGACGATGCCCAGCTTGCTCTCGACATAGGCGAGGCACTTCATCTGGTCGTCGCCGCAAAAGCTGGAGACGAGCAGCTTGCCATTGGCGCCGAGTTTGACCGCCATCGAGCGGTCGCGGGGGCTGTGGCCAGGACCGGGGGCGACGACTTGGCCGCTGCTGACCTCGCCGCCCAGGGCGCGCGCAATTTGATTGAGAGACATGTCCATCAAGGGCGCACTCCCATGTTGAGGGCGAAGCGACCAGTTGCGGTGAGCTTCCGAGCGTGGCGGGCCGCTCCTGACCGTGAAGGCCAGGAGCCGAGAGGAAGGTTGCCGGTCGTGAGCCAGCCCGCCTTTCGGGCTTCGGCCCGTTTGACAAGATGGGTCCAGCGGCCGGGCTTCCACGGATGCCGGGCGATGGTGAAGCGGATAGGGGCGTTCATTCGCGTTCGCCCTCCGTAGGAAAGGGCAGCACGGCTACAGCCATCACAGCGTCGCCACAGAACGGCACGCCATATCGCGCGGCCATATCGCGCCCGGCGGCGACCGCCGCGATGATGGAGGAGAATGGCCCCTCCATGCCCGAGGTGTCGCCGTGCCGGCTTTCATGGATCGCCAGCCATCCGCGCTCGTCCTTCGAGAGATAGATTTCGGCGGCACTCAATTGGGCCTCCCGGTCTTGTCGATTACCGGCACGCCGAAGTCCGACGCCATTTCACCTGCGACGCGGCTGGCGTCCATGCGGTCTCTGCCCCCCCAAAGCATGGCGTAGGAGCCGTTCGCTTCGACCAGCAGAACCATAAAAAGGCTCTGTCCGATGTCGGCAGGATTATCGGCGCCGGAGATAACCCCGGCGTCGATCTCGATGTGGCGATGATGGAGAACGAGGGCGTTGGTCATGCCGCCCTCCGCTCGATGACAGTGACAGGGACGCTCAGGACGTAGCGGGCATGCGTGCCGGCATAGGGTCCGGCGTGCTTTTCATCGTGAGTGACGATGCCGACGCCGCCGCGGCGGAGCTTGAAGACGTAGTGCGACCAGCGCGGGCCGGGATGGTTGATCGGCGTGCAGCCTTTCGAGCCGGCGCTGATGAGGTTGTCCAATGCCCAGGCGTCGCGGCCTTTGAACGTCTTGGGCGTAGGATCGCCTTCGATAGCGACGGTGATGCTTTTAAGGTTTGCCATCAGTCGCGGCCCTCCTTCGGCCCGAGGGAGGCGAGGCGGAGAACCGTCAGGGCGTGCAACTCGGACAGACCGAAACGACGCTGAAGACGATTGACGAGAACTGCGGGGATGGTATCTTCGCTAGGCATTCCGGCCAGGAATGAAGCCTTCGCGAGCCCGGCGCTTCCCCCGCGCCGGGTTTCGTTTGTCAGGTGCATGGCGTCACGCGGCCTCCTTAGCGGGGAGGGCGGCGAGCCACGCTTTCAGGTCTTCGGCGGGGATGAGGGTGCGGCGGCCATACTTGCGCGCCGTAATCCGGCCGGCCTTGATCTCGGCATAAAGGCTGGTGAGGCCAATTCCGAGATACTGGGCGGCCGGTTTTGGCAAGTATGCCAAGGGTTCGGTCTGCTGCATGTTTCATCCTCAGTTCGCCCGCATTCGGTGGAATGCTACTGGCGGGCTGAGGAACAAAAACCCGGAAACCCCAGACTTAAAACGGCCTATTCTCTTTTTTTCGGCAGACTTAATGGCGTGATTTAGTTCTTCGTAGATTTCGTTCGCGATATTCGCCTTTTGAAGCGCTCAATGGCAGCTGGGGTTGCTGCCCTCGCAGATTCAAGCGTTGCCAGGTTTAGGACCTGTATTGCGATAGCCTGAGGGTCGTCGGTTAATTCTCTCAATCGAATCGAATCAATCAGGCCATCTCGCTGGTCAAAGGTTTCCTGCGCTCTCGCCTCGCAGCCGTAGCGAGCCACGAAATCCTGATGCCATTTCGCCAAGGCACCGGAGAACGTTCCTGTGGCAGTCGAGAGAAGAGCATCGCCAAGGAAATCGTAGTGTTTGTCGAGAAGCTCGATTGCTTCGCTTTTATCCATCCTCGCGGCGTTTATCAGGATGTCTAAGGCGATAGAGACGAGTGCGCGTCCCTGCCACACGTCTCCGGGGTCTACCTTTCGTCCTCGGCGTGCTTTCGCCGGTTTCAGCCATTCACGAGGCCGGCCCTCGTCAAGCTCGGCTAGAGCCTGGGCCATCTCAATGAACTCCCCCACAACGGCATTTGGGAAGTCATTCGCGCGCATGTATTTAACGAGTGCGAAGAGCGCGACGAAGTATCGCCTGCGGTCACGCGGGATGAAGTCATCGTCTGGAAGGAAGAATGCCTTCTCCAGAGTGAGGATCAGGTCGGCCTTTGTTAGAAAGTGGCGTTTCGCCACATCTCGCGTGAATGCGCGACTAGCCAGCGGGTCTTGAATTGGCGGCGCGGTCTGCCAGCCAGTATCGGGACTCTGAGGGCCTAGCCGCAAGACTGCGCTTATGCTGGGAAACTTCACGGGCGCACCTTCGCCATACACCATAGCGGGAAAGGATGAGGCAGGCGCGCGGTGCTTCGCGCTTTTCGATTGGCCGATCTAGCCCCATCCATCTCGATCCGATTTCAGCCGGCTTCCGGGGTTGTCATCGGATTTATCGTCGCGCCCTTCCGGAGTGTGTTGAGATAGTCTGCCCACCACAGCGC
>JAEWKP010000147.1 GCA_023393655.1 Pseudomonadota bacterium
AGCCGATCGTCGAGTTCATGACCTTCAACTTCGCCATGCAGGCGATCGACCACCTCATCAACTCCGCCGCCAAGACGCTCTACATGTCCGGCGGCCAGATGGGCTGCCCGATCGTGTTCCGCGGCCCGAACGGCGCGGCCGCCCGCGTCGGCGCCCAGCACAGCCATGACTATGCGGCGTGGTACTCGAACGTGCCCGGCCTCAAGGTGGTGATGCCCTACAGCGCCTCCGACGCGAAGGGCCTGCTGAAGAGCGCGATCCGCGATCCCAACCCGGTGATCTTCCTCGAGAACGAGATCATGTACGGCAAGTCCTTCGACGTGCCGAAGGGCGACGACTTCCTGATCCCGATCGGCGAGGCCAAGGTGGTGCGTCCGGGCACGGACGTGACGATCGTCTCCTTCGGCATCGGCATGACCTATGCGCTCGGCGCCGCCGAGGCTCTAGCCAAGGAGGGCATCGAGGCCGAGGTCATCGACCTCCGGACGATCCGCCCGATGGATATCGAGACCGTCATCGCCTCGGTGCAGAAGACCAACCGCTGCGTCGCGGTCGAGGAGGGCTTCCCGCAATCCGGCGTCACCGCCGAGATCGGCATGAAGATCATGGAGGCGGCCTTCGACTATCTCGACGCCCCCGTCGCCCGCGTCACCGGCAAGGACGTGCCGATGCCTTACGCGGCGAATCTCGAGAAGCTCGCGCTTCCGAATATCGGCGAGGTCGTCGCGGCGGCCAAGGCCGTCTGCTATCGCTGAGAGGGGGCCGAACGATGCCGACGAACATCCTGATGCCCGCGCTCTCTCCGACGATGGAGAAGGGCAATCTGGCCAAGTGGCTGAAGAAGGAAGGCGACACGATCAAGTCCGGCGACATCATCGCCGAGATCGAGACCGATAAGGCCACGATGGAGGTAGAGGCGGTCGACGAGGGCGTGCTCGCCAAGATCGTCGTGCCGGAAGGCACCGCCGATGTCGCGGTCAACGAGGTGATCGGCGTGATCGCCGGCGAGGGCGAGGACGCCAAGAGCGTGTCGGCTCCCACCAAGGGCGACGCGCCGAAGGCGGAAGCTCCCAAGGCCGAACCTGCCAAGGCTGAAGCCGCCCCGGCGGCGGCTGCGCCCGCCAAGGCTGCCGAAGCTCCCGCCACATCCGTACCGGCGAAGTCCGATGGCAGCCGTGCCTTCGCGTCGCCGCTCGCTCGCCGCATCGCCAAGGATGCCGGGCTCGACCTCAATGCGATCAAGGGCTCCGGCCCGCATGGTCGCATCGTCGAGAAGGATGTCGAGGCCGCCAAGGCCGGCGGCGGTGCCAAGGCCGCTCCGGCTGCTGCGCCCTCCGCGCCGAAGCCTGCGGCCGCGCCGCTCGCGAGCGGTCCGTCCGACGAGCAGGTCAAGAAGCTGTTCGAGCCGGGGTCCTATGAGGAAGTCCCGCATGACGGCATGCGCAAGACGATCGCGCGTCGCCTGACCGAGGCCAAGCAGACGGTCCCGCATTTCTACGTCACCGTGGATTGCGAGCTCGACGCGCTCCTGAAGCTGCGCGGGGAGCTCAATGCCGCCGCGCCGGAGAAGGACGGCAAGCCGGCCTACAAGCTCTCGGTCAACGACATGGTGATCAAGGCGCTGGCGCTGGCGCTGAAGGCGGTGCCGGATGCCAACGTGTCCTGGACCGACAACACCATGCTCAAGCACAAGCATGCCGATGTCGGCGTCGCCGTCTCGATCCCCGGCGGCCTGATCACGCCGATCATCCGCGACGCCTGCCACAAGAGCCTGTCGCAGATCTCCAACGAGATGAAGGACATGGCGGCCCGCGCCAAGGCCCGCAAGCTGAAGCCCGAAGAGTATCAGGGCGGCACCACGGCGGTCTCCAATCTCGGCATGTTCGGGGTCAAGGACTTCGCCGCGATCGTCAATCCGCCGCATGCGACGATCCTGGCGGTCGGCGCCGGCGAGCAGCGCGTCATCGTCAAGGGCGGCCAGCCGGCCGTCGCGACGGTGATGTCGGTGACGCTCTCGACCGATCACCGCGCCGTCGATGGCGCGCTCGGCGCCGAGCTTCTCGCGGCGTTCAAGGGCTATATCGAAAAGCCAATGGCGATGCTGGTCTGAGGCGGCGGGAGAAAAACCATGGCTGACTACGACATCATCGTCATCGGCTCCGGCCCCGGCGGCTATATTGCCGCGATCCGGGCGGCGCAGCTCGGCTTCAAGACCGCGATCGTCGAGCGCGAGCATCTCGCCGGCATCTGCTCGAACTGGGGTTGCATCCCGACCAAGGCGCTGCTGCGCTCGGCCGAGATCCTGCATTACGGCCAGCACGCCAAGGATTACGGCCTGACGCTGGAAGGCTCGTTCAAGGCCGATCTGGAGGCCATCGTGAAGCGTTCGCGCGGTATCGCCACGCGGATGAACAACGGCGTCCAGTTCCTGATGAAGAAGAACAAGGTCGACGTGATCTGGGGTGAGGCGAAGCTCACCAAGCCCGGCACGATCGCGGTCGCGCCGACCAAGAAGCCGGCGATGCAACCGCAGACCCCGCCGCCGAAGAACGCCAAGGGCGAGGGCACCTATACCGCCGACCACATCATCGTCGCGACCGGCGCCCGGCCGCGCGCGCTGCCCGGTCTCGAGCCGGACGGCAAGTTGATCTGGACTTATTTCGAGTCGATGGTGCCGGCCAAGATGCCGAAATCGCTGCTCGTGATGGGCTCCGGCGCCATCGGCATCGAGTTCGCCTCGTTCTACCGGACGATGGGTGTCGAGGTCACCGTGGTCGAGGTGCTGCCGCAGGTCGTTCCCGTGGAGGATGCCGAGATTGGCGCCTTCGCGCGAAAAGCCTTCGAGAAGCAGGGCATGAAGATCCTGACCGGCGCCAAGGTGACCAAGGTCGAGAAGGGTGCGGATTCCGTCACCGCCCATATCGAGGACGAGAAGGGCGGCAAGCAGACGATCACGGCGGACCGAATGATCTCGGCCGTCGGCGTCGTCGGCAATATCGAGAATCTCGGCCTTGAGACGCTCGGCGTGAAGCCCGATCGCGGCTGCATCGTCATCGACGATTTCTGCCGGACCAACGTCAAGGGCGTCTATGCGATCGGCGACGTCGCCGGCCCACCGATGCTGGCGCACAAGGCCGAGCACGAGGCGGTGATCTGCGTCGAGGCGATCAAGGGTCTGCATCCGCATCCGATGGACAAGCTGATGATCCCGGGCTGCACCTATTGCCACCCGCAGATCGCCAGCGTCGGCCTGACCGAGGCGAAGGCCAAGGCCGCCGGCCACGAGATCAAGGTCGGCCGCTTCAACTTCGTCGCCAACGGCAAGGCCGTGGCGCTGGGCGAAGACAGCGGCATGGCCAAGACGATCTTCGACGCCGAGACCGGCAAGCTGCTCGGCGCCCATCTCGTCGGCCCGGAAGTGACCGAGCTGATCCAGGGCTTCGTCGTCGCCATGAACCTGGAGACGACCGAGGAAGAACTGATGCACACGATCTTCCCGCATCC
>JAEWKP010000193.1 GCA_023393655.1 Pseudomonadota bacterium
CTTCAAGGGCCGCACCATCCACGCCTTCCATACCGAGGGGGCCGGTGGCGGCCACGCGCCCGATATCATCAAGGTCTGCGGGCTGAGGAACGTGATCCCGTCCTCGACC
The DNA here is from genome assembly GCA_023393655.1 of Pseudomonadota bacterium. Lineage (GTDB taxonomy): Bacteria > Pseudomonadota > Alphaproteobacteria > Rhizobiales > Beijerinckiaceae > Allobosea. The sequence goes on from JAEWKP010000193.1 coordinate 110, forward strand.
AACCCGACGCGGCCCTACACGCAGAACACCATCGCCGAGCATCTGGACATGCTGATGGTCTGCCATCACCTCTCGCCCTCGATCCCGGAGGATATCGCCTTCGCCGAGAGCCGCATCCGCAAGGAGACGATCGCGGCCGAGGACATCCTCCACGATATCGGCGCCTTCTCGATCATCTCCTCCGACAGCCAGGCGATGGGCCGCGTCGGCGAGGTGCCGATCAGGACTTGGCAGACCGCCCACAAGATGAAGGTCCAGCGCGGGCGCCTGCCCGGAGAGACCGGCGACAACGACAATCTGCGCGTGCGCCGCTACATCGCGAAATACACGATCAACCCGGCGATCGCGCAGGGCCTGTCGAGGCATGTCGGCTCGGTCGAGGTCGGAAAGCGGGCCGATCTGGTGCTCTGGAATCCGGCCTTCTTCGGCGTGAAGCCGGAGATGGTGCTGGTCGGCGGCATGATCGCGGCCGCTCCCATGGGCGATCCCAACGCTTCGATCCCGACGCCGCAGCCGATGCATTACCGGCCGATGTTCGGCGCCATGGGTCGAGCCCCGGCCGCGTCTTCGGTCACCTTCGTCAGCCGGGCGGCAATCGCCAATGGCCTCAAGGAGAAGCTCGGCGTCGCCAAGGGCATGCTTGCGGTCGAGAACACGCGCGGCGGCATCTCCAAGGCCTCGATGGTCCTGAACGATGCCACGCCGCATATGGAAGTCGACCCGGAGACCTACGAGGTCCGCGCCGATGGCGAGCTTCTCACCTGCGAACCCGCGACCGTGCTGCCGATGGCGCAGCGCTATTTCCTGTTCTGAGGCCTGTGATGCTCCGTGCTGTTTCCCATAGCCATGGCGGTGATGGCCAACCCGCCGGCACCATCCGGCTCGACCATGCGGCGCGCCATCTCCGCCGCAAGCTCGTCACCACCGATCAGGGCGAGGAGATCATGGTCGATCTGCCCGAACCGGTGCTCTTCGCCGATGGCGATCGGCTGGTGCTGGCGGACGGCCGCACGGTCGCAATCGTCGCAGCGGAGGAGGAACTCTACGAGGTGATTCCCGGCCCCGCATGCCCTCTGCGTCATCTCTCCTGGCATCTCGGCAACCGTCATCTGCCGGCGCAGATCGACGAGGATCGCATCCTGATCCAGCGCGATCACGTCATCCGCGCCATGTTGGAAGGGCTCGGCGCCTCCGTCCGCGCGGTCGTGGCGCGCTTCCAGCCGGTGCATGGCGCCTATCACGCGCACGGGCATGATCACGGGCACAGCCACGCTCATCATCACGACCACGGTCACGCTCATGGCCACGGCCACCACCACCATCACCATGACTGACGCCGCCACGCTCGCGCGGCTGATGACATGGCTCTCCCCCGCCTTTCCGGTTGGGTCTTTCGCTTATAGCCACGGGCTGGAGCGGGCGATCCATGATGGGCTGATCCGGGATCGGGCAAGCCTGCGCGAATGGCTTGAGGTGTTGCTGGAGCGCGGCTCCGCCTGGAACGACGCGATCCTGCTGGCTGAGGCCTGGCGCAACGCCGCCGACGATGAAAGCATCGCGGATGTCGCAGAACTGGCCGAAGCGATGTCCGGCTCGCGTGAGCGTCATATGGAGACGACACTGCAAGGCGACGCCTTCCTCGATGCGATGGCAGCCTGGAGCGGGGAGCCGACAAGCGGGGAGGGGCCGGTCGCCTACCCGGTCGCTGTGGGTGCAGCCGCCGCACGCCACGGGGTCGGGCTCGCTGATACGCTCACAGCCTATCTCCATGCCTTCGCGTCGAACCTCGTCCAGGTCTGCGTGCGGCTGGTGCCACTCGGCCAGCGCGACGGGGTGGCGACGGTCGCGGCGTTGGAGCCGGTCATCCTGCGCACCGCGCGGCGTGCCGCGGTCTCGACGCTGGACGATCTCGGCTCCTGCACCATCCGCGCCGACATCCTGTCGATGAACCACGAAACGCAGTATTCAAGGGTCTTCCGCTCGTGAAATCGTCAAACGGTCCTCTTCGGGTCGGCATCGGCGGCCCGGTCGGCGTCGGCAAGACCACGCTCACCGAGAAGCTCTGCAAGGCGATGCGGGACCGTTATTCGGTCGCCGTCGTCACCAACGACATCTTCACCAAGGAGGACGAGCTGATCCTCAACCGGCTGCAGGCCCTGCCGGAAGAGCGCATCATCGGGGTCGAGACCGGTGGTTGCCCGCACACCGCGATCCGTGAGGATGCCTCTATCAATCTCGCCGCGATTGCCGAGATGCGTCGGCGATTTCCCGATCTCGACATCGTCTTCATCGAATCCGGCGGCGACAATCTGGCGGCGACCTTTTCGCCCGATCTCGCCGACATCACGCTCTATGTCATCGACGTCGCGGGCGGCGAGAAGACCCCGCGCAAGGGCGGCCCCGGCATCACCCGCTCGGACCTGCTGATCATCAACAAGATCGATCTCGCGCCTTATGTAGGGGCTGATCTCGACGTCATGCGCTCGGATACCGAAAAGCAGCGGGCCGGCCGGCCCTTCGTCTTCAGCGATCTCAACCGGCTCACCGGGGTGGGGGAGATCGTTGCCTTCATCGAAAGGAATGGCGGCCTCGTCGCCGAGCGAGGGGGCATTTGAGCGAGGGCCGCCCATGGCGGCTGCAGCTCATGCGGCCGGTGCGATCGCATAGGCCCGAAACACGGCCCCATAGAAGCAGCCGGACGCAACGAGAACGAAGCCGTGCCAGATCGCATTCTGGAACGGCAGGCTTTCCCAGACGTGGAAAATGACACCGATCGAGTAGAGCAGGCCGCCTGCCACGATCAACCATAAGGTGGTCGCGGGCAGGAGGCTGACGCTCTCCCAGATCAGGAGACCGCTCCACCCGATCAGGAGATAAAGCGCTATCGACAGGCGGTCGAACCGACCCGGCAGAGCCACCTTGATGACGACGCCGGCCGCCGCGGCGAGCCACACGATGGCGAGGAGGGCCTGGGCGAAAATGCTCCCGCTCAGTTTCATCAGGAACGGGGTGTAGGTGCCGGCGATCAGAACGTAGATCGCCGAATGATCGAAGCGCCTGATGAACCATTTGCGCGGCGAAATCGGCCACATGTTGTAGGTTGCCGAGACGATCAGGACCGCGAGGAGGGCCGCGCCATAGATCGAAACGGGAATCAGATCGAACAGCGGAGCGCTGTTGGCGACCTGAACGATCAGGGCTGCGACGGCTCCCAGCCCGAGGACGACGCCGAGGACATGGATCACGCCGTCGGCCCAAAGCTCGGCGCGCCTGAAGACGAAGCGTCCTACGACGGGAACGTTCACGGCAATTCCTCACGCGCTGGCAGCTCGAGTTGGTTTGGCATGTAGCGGGACCCTGTGTCATCTCGATGTCGCCGCCTGTGCTGCATCGTCACAGGCCGGCCGGGATGATCCAGCCCCACCATTTCGCCATGGCCGGGCCGGCGCTTTTGCGCTTTGGAGAGCGCAGCTGCCTGTGATTACCTCGGCGGCAGTCGAGGGGGGAACGGATGCCGCGCCGCATTGCATTTGGTGGATTTCTCCACGAAACCAACACTTTCGCGCCCAGCATGGCCGGGATGGAGGCCTTTCTGCAAGGCGGTGGCTGGCCTCCGCTGGCGCGCGGCGAAGCGATCTTCGCAGCTGTGAAGGACGTCAATGTCAGTGCGGCCGGCTTCGTCGACAGCGCTCGCGGGCGGGATTGGGAGCTCGTGCCGACGCTCTGGTGTGCAGCCAGTCCCTCCGCCCATGTCACGGCAGAGGCCTTCGAGGACCTCGCCGGCGAGTTGGTCAAGCGCATCGCCGCGGCGCTGCCGCTGGACGGTGTCTATCTCGATCTGCACGGCGCCATGGTCGCGCAGAATCACGATGACGGTGAGGGCGAATTGCTGCGGCGGGTACGCGCCGCGATCGGGCCGGATGTTCCGCTTGTCGTCAGCCTCGACCTGCATGGCAATGTCACGCCGCTGATGATGGCGATGGCTGATGCGCTCGTTGCTTTCCGCACTTATCCGCATGTCGACATGGCGCTGACCGGCAGCCGCTCGGCCGCGGTGCTGGCGCAACTGATCGAGACAGGAGATCGCCCGGCCAAGGCCTTCCGCCAGGTGCCCTATCTCATCCCTATCGCCTGGCAGGCGACAGCGATGGAGCCTTGCCGGACCATCTATGCGGAGCTCGCCGCGCTCGAGGGCCCGGCTGTCCCGACGCTCTCCTTCCTGCCCGGCTTCCCGGCAGCCGATTTTCCCGATTGCGGCGCGACCGTGCTCGCCTATGGCGCGACACAGGCCGATGCCGACCGGGCGGCCGACGCCGTCCTTGCCCGCGTCATGGCCAGCGAGGCCGCGTTCAAGGGCCGGGTCTTCTCGCCCGAGGACGGCGTGGCGGAGGCGATGCGGTTGGCCGAGACCGCGACGAAGCCCGTCGTCATCGCCGACACGCAGGACAATCCCGGCGCAGGCGGCGATTCCGACACGATGGGCATGGCTCATGCCCTGGTGCAAGGTCGCGCCAGCCGCGCCGCGATTGGCGTCATCGTCGACCCCTCGGCGGCCGCAGCCGCCCATGCAGCCGGCGAAGGCGCGACGATCTCGCTTTCGCTTGGCGCAAAGTCCGGCATCTCCGGCGACCGGCCGCTCGCCGGCGAATTCCTGGTCGAGAGGCTGTCGGACGGCCGCTTCGTCGCGCCCGGCCCGTTCTACGGGGGATCGCGCATGAATCTGGGCCCGAGCGCCTGCCTGCGCATCGGCGATGTCAGGATCGTCGTCGGCTCGCGCAAGGCGCAGATGGCCGATCAGGCGATGTACCGTCAGGTCGGGATCGAGCCGACCGAGCAGGCGATCCTCGTCAACAAGAGCTCGGTGCATTTCCGGGCCGATTTCGAGCCGATCGCGGAGACGATCCTCGTCTGTGCCGCGCCGGGGCCGATGCCGGTCGATCCCGCCGCCTTGCCCTGGTGCCGCTTGCGACCGGGCTTGCGCACCTCGCCCCTCGGCAAGCCCTTCGCCTGAACCAACCCGCTTTCTGGAGCCGTCATGCCCGCCCTGCCTGAGATTCTGTCCTTCACGGACGAACTCGTCGCCATCCGCCGCGACCTGCATGCCCATCCCGAGATCGGCTTCGAGGAGGTCCGGACCTCGGACATCGTCGCGGAAAAGCTCACGAGATGGGGGATCGAGGTTCATCGCGGTATCGGCAAGACCGGTCTGGTCGGCATCCTCCACGGCACCGGCGGGCCCGGCCGGCGCATCGGCCTGCGCGCCGACATGGACGCATTGCCGATCCAGGAGATCACCAATCTGCCCTGGCGCTCGACCGTTGCCGGCAAGATGCATGCCTGCGGCCATGACGGCCACACCACCATGCTGCTGGGCGCGGCCCGCTACCTCTCCGAGAACCGCGGCTTCAAGGGAACGGCCGTATTCGTCTTCCAGCCGGCCGAGGAAGGCCTCGGCGGCGCGCGCAGCATGATCGCCGAGAAGCTGTTCGAGCGCTTCCCCTGCGACGAAATCTACGGCTTGCACAATTCACCCGATCTCGACCCCGGCCAGATCTCGATCTTCCCGGGCCCTGCCATGGCCGGCGCCGATTTCTTCGACATCAGGATCACCGGCCGTGGCAGCCATGGCGCCATGCCGCATATGGGGCGCGACCCGATCGTGGTGGCGATGAGCCTTGCCAACGCCCTGCAGACCATCGTCAGCCGCAATGCCGATCCGCGCGAGGCCGCCGTGCTCTCGATCACGCAGATCCATGCCGGCTCGGCCTATAACGTGATCCCCGAGGAGGCCGTGCTCGCTGGCACGATCCGCACCTTCTCGCCGGAGATCGGCGCGCTCGTGCGCGACCGCATGCGCGAGATCGCGGCCGGCACGGCGGCGAGCTTCGGCGTCACCATCGAGGTCGACATCCGCAACATCTTCAACGTGCTGGTCAATCACGAGGCGCAGACCGACGCCGTTGTCGCCGTCGCCGCCGAGATCGTCGGCAGCGAGGGCGTGCTCACCGACGGCAAGCCATTGATGGGCAGCGAGGATTTTGCCGACATGCTGCGTGTCGTGCCCGGCGCCTATGCCTGGGTCGGCCATGCCGGCACCGTGCCGGTGCACAACCCGGCCTACGTTCTCGACGACGGCATCCTGCCGGTCGGCGCCAGCCTGCTGGCCCGGCTCGTCGAAACCCGCGCCGCGGCCTGAGGATCGACCGGATGGATCTCGCCCGCCTGCCGCTCGACACCGAGGCCATGCTCGCGGGCCTGCGCCCCTGGATCGAGTGCGAGAGCCCGACCTTCGACACTGCTGCCGTCAACCGGATGATGGACCTTGCCGCCGCCGATACCGCCGCGGCCGGCGCCAGCATCACCCGCATCCCCGGCCCGAAGGGGCTGGGCGACTGCGTGCGCGCGACCTTCCCGCATCCGCGCCAGGGCGAGCCCGGCATCCTCGTGATGTCGCATCTCGACACGGTGCACCCGGTCGGCACGCTGGCGAAGCTGCCCTTCCGCCGCGACGGCTCGCGCTGCTACGGGCCGGGCATTCTCGACATGAAAGGCGGAGCCTATGCCGGCCTGCAGGCGATCGTCGCACTGGCGAAAGCCGGGGTCGCGACGCCGCTGCCCGTCACGGTGCTCT
>JAEWKP010000189.1 GCA_023393655.1 Pseudomonadota bacterium
TCGGTCATCGTCGTCGGCCCGGAGATGAAGCTGCACCAGTGCGGCCTGCCGAAGAAGATGGCGCTCGAGCTGTTCAAGCCGTTCATCTATGCGCGCCTCGACGCCAAGGGCTACTCGACCACGGTCAAGCAGGCCAAGAAGCTCGTCGAGAAGGAGAAGCCTGAGGTCTGGGACATCCTGGACGAGGTCATCCGCGAGCATCCGGTGATGCTGAACCGCGCGCCGACGCTGCACCGCCTCGGCATCCAGGCCTTCGAGCCCGTGCTGATCGAGGGCAAGGCGATCCAGCTCCACCCGCTGGTCTGCGCCGCCTTCAACGCGGACTTCGACGGCGACCAGATGGCCGTGCACGTCCCGCTGTCGCTCGAGGCGCAGCTGGAAGCGCGCGTGCTGATGATGTCGACCAACAACATCCTGCACCCGGCGAACGGCATGCCGATCATCGTGCCCTCGCAGGACATCGTGCTCGGCCTCTACTATCTCTCGATCGTTTCGGACGGTGAGCCCGGCCAGGGCAAGGTTTTCGGCGATTTCGGCGAACTCGAGCACGCGCTGCACGAGAAGGTCGTGACGCTGCATTCGAAGATCAAGTATCGCTGGACCGGCACCGGCAAGGACGGCAAGCCGTATACGAAGATCTATGACACGACGCCTGGCCGCGTGATCCTCTCGACCGCGCTGCCGGACCACCCGGCCGTGTCCTTCGACGTCAGCAACCGTCTGATGACCAAGAAGGAAATCTCCGGAATGATCGACGCCGGCTATCGCGGCTGCGGTCAGAAGGAATCGGTGATCTTCTGCGACCGCGTCATGGCGCTTGGCTTCCGCCACGCGTTCAAGGCCGGCATCTCCTTCGGCAAGGACGACATGGTCGTGCCGGAGAACAAGTGGCAGATCGTCGACACGACCCGCGCGCTCGCCAAGGACTACGAGCAGCAGTACCAGGACGGCCTGATCACCCAGGGCGAGAAGTACAACAAGGTCGTCGACGCCTGGGCGAAGTGCTCCGACAAGCTCGCCCAGGAGATGATGGCCCGCATCTCGACCGTCCAGAAGGACGCCACCGGCCGCGACAAGCAGATCAACTCGATCTACATGATGTCGCACTCGGGTGCCCGTGGTTCGCCGGCGCAGATGCGCCAGCTCGCTGCCATGCGCGGCCTGATGGCCAAGCCGTCGGGCGAGATCATCGAGTCGCCGATCATCTCGAACTTCAAGGAAGGCCTCGACGTTCTCGAGTACTTCAACTCGACCCACGGCGCCCGCAAGGGCCTCGCCGACACGGCGCTCAAGACGGCCAACTCGGGCTATCTCACCCGCCGTCTCGTCGACGTGGCGCAGGACGCGATCATCTCCGAGACGGATTGCGGCTCGGATAACGGCATCAAGATGCGCGCCATCGTCGATGCCGGCCAGGTCGTGGCTTCGCTCGGCATGCGCATCCTGGGCCGCGCCACGGCCGAGGATATCGTCGATGTCGAGGGCAACGTCATCGTCGCCAAGGGCATCGTGATCGAAGAGAGCGACATCGCGAAGATCAACGCCGCCGGCATCCAGGAGGTGAAGATCCGTTCGGTTCTCACTTGCGAGACCAAGAACGGTGTCTGCGCGACCTGCTACGGGCGCGATCTGGCCCGCGGAACGCCCGTCAATATGGGCGAGGCCGTCGGCGTCATCGCGGCGCAGTCGATCGGCGAGCCGGGCACGCAGCTCACCATGCGTACCTTCCATATCGGCGGCGCGGCCACCATCGCCGACCAGTCCTTCGTCGAGTCGAACTTCGAAGGCACGGTCAAGATGCGCAACCGCAACGTCGCGCGGAACTCGGACGGCGACCTCATCGCCATGGCGCGCAACATCGCCATCGTGATCGTTGGGCCTGACGGCGCCGAGCGCGCGGTGCACCGCGTCCAGTTCGGTTCGAAGCTGCGCGTCGACGAGGGCGACAAGGTCAAGCGCGGCCAGCGCCTGATCGAGTGGGACCCCTATTCCCGCCCGATCCTCGCGGAAGTGGACGGCAAGGTCGGCTACGAGGACCTCGTGGACGGCATGTCGATCACCGAGACGACCGACGAGGCGACCGGCATCTCCAAGCGTGTCGTCATCGACTGGCGCGGCTCGGCCCGTACGGCCGATCTGAAGCCGGCCATGGTGATCCAGGGCGCCGACGGGAAGGTCGCGAAGCTTGCCCGTGGTGGCGAGGCCCGCTACATCCTGCCGGTCGACGGCATCATCTCGGTGGAGCCGGGCCATGCGATCAAGGCCGGCGACGTGCTCGCTCGTGTCTCGACCGACTCGGCCAAGACCCGCGACATCACCGGCGGTCTGCCGCGGGTGGCGGAGCTGTTCGAGGCGCGTCGTCCGAAGGATGCCGCGATCATCGCCGAGAAGTCGGGCGTGATCGGCTTCGGCAAGGACTACAAGAACAAGCGTCGCGTCACGCTGACGCCGCATGACGGTTCCGACGGGGTCGAGTACCTGATCCCGAAGGGCAAGCACATCCATCTCCAGGACGGCGACGTCGTGGAGGTCGGCGACTACATCCTCGACGGCAATCCGGCCCCGCACGACATCCTTGCGATCAAGGGCGTCGAGGAGCTGGCGGCTTATCTGGTCAACGAAATCCAGGAGGTCTATCGCCTCCAGGGCGTGACCATCAACGACAAGCACATCGAGGT
>JAEWKP010000061.1 GCA_023393655.1 Pseudomonadota bacterium
GCCGCGCAGAAGGGCGTGGTTCACAAGAACACCGCCTCGCGCAAGGTCTCGCGCCTCGCTCACCGCATCGGTGCGCTGGCTTCCTGAGCCAAAAGTTCTAGGCGTTTCGACGACCCGAAAGCCCGGCCGCAAGGCCGGGCTTTTTCGTTGGCTTCAAGGCCTCTGTGGCACCCTCGCCACACCCCTCCGAGGAACAAAACAATGCGGCCTTCAAGCTATTTTCCTAAGCTTTCCACGGCTTTGCCGACTTGACTCTCGGACGCCGTTCAGGGCGCGAAGTCGCCCTCCGAGCTGGACTCGGCCGCTCATAAAAAGATGTGATTTTTCATCATCTTAGCAGGCAAAGGATTTTGGAAGACGGAATCGCGGCGACTCTGTGGCAGGCTTTCCGGGGGGTCGCAAAAAAAGATTCGGCCGCCCCCGAAAGGGGGAGCGTGAAGAAAATCTTAAGTTCCCCAACCAATTGCGGCGGACTGCCCCATCGTCAGGAACAGCCGCCGCGCGGCGAGTCTCGGAAGCCGGCTGAAAGGGGTGTTGCAGCCCGTCGAGAGCGCCTTGTAAGGTCCCTCCATCGCCGGGCGGACAGCAATGATCGCCACGGGATTTCCAGAGATGATCAGCGTTTTGGCTCGCGACCATGGAGGTTGGAGGATGTGACCCTTTGTCTTTTGTGATCGAGATGAAGGGTGGCGTCGTCTCAAGGCGAGCCTTCCAAGCGTAATCAACAGAAGCGGGACCGGAGCCTGCCGCGGCGTCATGCGCCCGCCGGGACCGGAACCATTTTGACCAGACAGCAGCGTCGGGACGGTGGCCAAGAGGCGACCGCCGAACCCGAGCTATGCACATTTTCAAAGAACGGGGCCATTGATGTTCGAGCGGCAGGATTTCGGGGACATGGTCGAGACGGCGCCGGTGGTGGTGACGATCGCTGCGGAAGAGACCGCCGTCATCCGGATTGAAGAGGCATCGATTCAGGACGCATGGGAGCGTGTGCGCCGGCGCCTGCGGGCGGAGCTTGGCGAGGATGTCTTCTCGAGCTGGTTCGGGCGGCTTGAGATCGCCGGCATCGTCGAGGGCGTGGCCTATCTCACGGTTCCCACCCGCTTCCTGAAGAGCTGGCTCGAAGCGCATTACACCGAGCGCCTGCGGGTGAACTGCATCGCCGAGCTGCCAGCCCCGAACGGCGTGCTGCTCTCGGTGCGCACCGTGTCGCGCGACCCTTCCGCCGTGCCGCAGATCGACGCCCTGCGCAGCCGCCCCGCAGCCGCAGCCAGCCCGGCCCCGAGCGAAGCCGGCCACCCCGCCGTCGCGAGCCCCCCGCAGCCCGGCGACAGCGACCTCGTCGATGCCTGCGGCACCGGGCTCGACCGGCGCATGAGCTTCCAGAGCTTCGTCGTCGGCAAGTCGAACCAGCTCGCCTTCGCCGCGGCCGAGCGCATCGCGGCTGCGCCCGCGGGCCAGAGCCCCTATAACCCGCTCTACCTTCATGCCGGCGTCGGCCTCGGCAAGACGCATCTCCTGCAGGCGATCGCCCAGGATGCGCGCCGCCAGGGCAAACGCGTCGCCTATTTCACAGCCGATCGCTTCATGTACGGCTTCGTCGCGGCGCTGAAGTCGCAAACGGCGCTCGCCTTCAAGGAGAAGCTGCGCGGCATCGACCTGCTCATCGTCGACGATGTGCAGTTCATCCAGGGCAAGTCGATCCAGCAGGAGTTCGGCCACACGATCAACGCCCTGCTCGATGCCGGCAAGCAGATCGTCGTCGCCGGCGATCGCCTCGCCGGAGAGCTCGAGGCACTCGACGAGCGCCTCCGCTCGCGGCTCGGCGGCGGCCTGGTGGTCGAGGTCGGAGCACTCGACGAGACGTTGCGCGCCACGATCCTGTCCAGCCGGCTGGAGGCGCTGCAGGCGACCCACCCGAACTTCCGGGTCAGCCCGGACGTCGTCGCCTATGTCTCGCGCGTCGTCGCGACCAATGGCCGCGACCTCGACGGCGCCGCCAACCGCCTGCTCGCCCATGCCACGCTGTCCGGCCAGCTCGTGACGCTGGAGACGGCGGAAGCGGCGATCCGCGATCTCGTCCGCACCCGCGAGCCGCGCCGGGTCAAGATCGAGGACATCCAGAAGCTCGTCGCGACGCGCTACAATGTCAGCCGCGCCGACATCCTCTCGGAGCGCCGCACGGCAGCGGTGGTCAAGCCGCGCCAGATCGCGATGTATCTGTCGAAGGCGCTGACGCCGCGCTCGCTGCCCGAAATCGGCCGCCGCTTCGGTGGACGCGACCACACGACGGTGCTGCACGCGGTGCGGAAGATCGAGAAGGCGATCAGCGAGGACCGTTCGCTGCATGACGAGGTCGACCTGCTGAAGCGCATGCTGCAGGAGTGAGCCTTTGGGGGTTTACCACCCCCGCCAAATGGTTGTGGTTGCCCGGGCGGGCAGGCCTTGCGCCCCCGCCCGGTGTCCTGCAATGTCGCTGGCCATTCATTCGGCTCGCGCCTTCGCGCGCGAGCGGCCAGCGCCAGAAGACTAGACAATCATGAAGGTCACGGTCGAACGTTCCACGCTGCTCAAGTCGCTCAGTCACGTCCATCGCGTGGTCGAGCGCCGCAACACGATCCCGATCCTGTCGAACCTGCTTCTCAGTGCCTCCGAGAGCGGGCTCAGGCTGAAGGCGACCGATCTCGATATCGAGGTGGTGGAGACGATTCCTGCGGACGCGGCCGAGCCCGGCGCCACGACCGTTCCCGCGCATACCCTCTACGACATCGTCCGCAAGCTGCCCGATGGCGCCCAGGTCTCGCTGGAGACCACCGGCGATAGCGGCCTCGTGCTGCGCTCGGGCCGTTCGCGCTTCCAGCTCCAGACCCTGCCCGAGAGCGATTTCCCGGATATCACCGCGGGCGACATGGCGCATCGCTTCGTGCTGCCAGCCGGCGAATTGAAGCGCCTGATCGACAAGACCCAGTTCGCGATCTCCACCGAGGAGACGCGCTACTACCTCAACGGCATCTATCTCCACACCATCGATGTCGACGGCCGCCCGGTGTTGCGCGCGGTCGCGACCGACGGTCACCGCCTCGCCCGCGTCGACACCGCCGCCCCGCAGGGTTCGGTCGGCATGCCCGGCGTGATCGTGCCGCGCAAGGCCGTGGCCGAGATCCAGAAACTGCTGGAAGACGGCGAGAGCGAGGTCGCGGTCGAGTTGTCCGGCTCGAAGATCCGCGTCGCCACCGCCGATGTCGTGCTGACCTCGAAGCTGATCGACGGCACCTTCCCCGACTATCAGCGCGTCATCCCGAGCGGCAACGACAAGCGCCTCACCGTCGACAGGGGCGATTTCGCCGCTTCCGTCGACCGCGTCTCGACGATCTCGTCGGAGCGCGGCCGCGCCGTGAAGCTCTCGATGGCCGAGGGGCGGATGACGCTCTCCGTCACCAATCCGGATTCCGGCTCGGCGACCGAGGAGATCGAGGTCGATTACGAAGCGAGCCCGCTCGATATCGGCTTCAACGCCCGCTACCTGATGGACATTGCCGCCCAGCTCGACGGCGACACGGCGCTGCTGAAGCTCGCCGATCCCGGCTCGCCGACCGTGATCCAGGATCGCGAAGGGGCTTCCGCGCTCTATGTGCTGATGCCGATGCGCGTCTGATCCGGCGATTATGGCCGCCGTCGCGCGCCTGATCCTGCAGGATTTCCGTTCCTACGAGGCCCTCGATCTCACGGTCGAGGGCCAAATCGTTGCGCTCGCAGGCGAGAACGGAGCCGGCAAGACCAATATCCTCGAAGCGCTTTCGCTGTTCACGCCGGGGCGTGGCCTGCGCCGCGCCGAGATCACGGCGATGGCACGGCAGGGCGGCGACGGCTCCTTCGCCGCCTCGATAACGCTGGATGATGAGGCCGGCCGGCTCGGCATCGGGCTGGGCGCGCTCGATGCCGAGGGC
>JAEWKP010000252.1 GCA_023393655.1 Pseudomonadota bacterium
TGACGTTGTCCAGCGCAGCCTTGGCCGAGCCCTTGGTGATCGGGATGTCGTCGCCCGGGAAGTCGTACTTCGAGAGGAGCTCGCGGATCTCCATCTCGACCAGCTCGAGCAGCTCGGCGTCGTCGACGAGATCGACCTTGTTCATGAACACCACCAGCGCCGGCACGCCGACCTGACGGGCGAGCAGAATGTGCTCGCGGGTCTGCGGCATCGGGCCGTCGGCAGCCGACACGACCAGGATCGCGCCGTCCATCTGCGCCGCGCCCGTGATCATGTTCTTCACATAGTCAGCGTGGCCGGGGCAGTCGACATGCGCGTAGTGGCGCGCCGGGGTCTCGTACTCGACGTGCGCCGTCGAGATCGTGATGCCACGCGCCTTCTCTTCCGGAGCCTTGTCGATCTGGTCATACGCCGTGAACGCGGCGCCGCCAGACTCGGCCAGAACCTTCGTGATCGCAGCCGTCAGCGACGTCTTGCCATCGTCAACGTGACCAATCGTTCCAATGTTGCAGTGCGGCTTGTTGCGCGCAAATTTCTCTTTGGCCATGACACCCTTGTCCTCGAAGGCGGCCCTTCGGGCCTAGAAACGGGGGTCGCATTAGGGGTTTTTGCGCGGCGATGCAAGGTTCCCCGCGCGGCGGGCCGCGCAAGCGCCGCTAGGCCCGCACGCGCCGCGCCGGAGGCAGCGGGCAGAGCGAGCCGCAATCGGCCACGCCCGGCAGCAGATAGCGCAGGCAACAGACCCGGCGCTGGCATGATTCAATCGCGACGAGCGGCGAAGGCCGCAGCGTGTCATGGAACGGGTTTCGCGCCCCGCCCGGCGTCAGGGCCGCCGTCAGCAGCGCCTCCGCCTCGGCAATCGCGTCGCGGTCCGCCTCGGGCCTTTCGGCGCATTGCTGCACGGCCCAGGCGAAGCGCACGCCGGCATTGCTCCACATCAATCTGGCGGAAACCGGAAAGCGAGCGGCGAGCAGCCGGATCAGGGGGACAAGATGCCCCTGCACCAATGTATCGAACCGGCCACTGCCGCCTGTTCGCGCCAACCCCGTGGCAGGTCCGAGCAGGATCGCCGCGGTGCGTCCGTCGTCATGCAGCGCGAAGCGCCCCTCCGGCAACGCAACCGGCAGTTCCCGACGGGCCAGCAGGATCGCCGCCACGGCCGGGATGATCACTGCGGCGAAATGCCATTGGCTCCACATCGAAACGAGCGCCGGGCTCTCCCCGCCCGGGTGCCGCTCGGCGAAGCGTCGAAGCAGCGTGTCCAGCATCGCCCCGTCCAGCAGCTTTGTCCCGGGCAGCCCCTCCGTCTCGTCGCAACGCCGCACGGCATCGTCCAGATAGGCGAAACTGCCGGTAAAGCAGCCGTCGAGTTCGGGAAGGCTCATTCCGCGCCCCGGCCCGAGGCCGTCAGCGGTGCGGCGACGAAGGCAAGCCCGGCGGCGCCGGCGAGATAGGGCATGTAGCCGAAATGCTGGGCGACCCAGCCGGCGCCCAGACCGCCGATCATGCTGACGATGGAATCCGTGCCTTGCAGCAAGGTGAAGTCGATACCGGCCTGACGCGGATCGGCAATCGCCATGAAGCGGGCATAGAGCGCGACGAAGCCAAGCGCCATGACCCCGGAGGAGCTCGCCAGGGCGAGACCGGCGAGGACGAACCGCGAACTCCCGCCCTGCCCGATCGCGAAAGCCAGCGCAGCCAGCATGCCCGCCTGCAGCAGCAGCGCCGCGACCATGACGGGCCGCGCACCCCACAACCTCACCGCGCCTCCGCCGAGCAGAGCGCAGCCGAGGCCCACCGCAAGCCCGCCGAGACCGTTGACCGCGCCGAGCGTCTGGAGATCGAGCCCGGCATCGACCAGCATCGGCGGCAGCATGCCGACACCCCATTTCTGCGCGGCGACATAGAGCGCGGCGAGCCAGAGCCCGTTCCGCAGGGACGGCCGTGCGAAGGCCGCCTTCAGCGAAGGCTGATGGGTCCGCAAGCCCGGCGGCGGCGCAGGCCTCGACAGCAGGAACGGCAGCATCAGCAGGACGAACAGTCCCGCCGCCGCCAGGGTCGCACCGAGCCAGTCGATTCGCGCGACCAGCACCAGGAAAAGCCCCGAGCCCAAGGCCGAGCCGAGATAGGCGCCACCGACCTGGGCGGCATTGCCCCAGCCATGGTGGATCTTGGCGAGCGTCTCGACCGCATGGCCGTCGCAGGCGATATCGGCCGTCGCGGCGGCGAAGGCGACCGCGATGAAGATCGCCAGCACCAGATGCCATCGCTCCGGCCCGACAAGTGCGACCGCGACCAGCCCGGCCAGCGTGAACAGGCCGCAGGCGAAGACGATCTGGCGCGAGCGTGCCGGCCCCGTCGGCGGCAGGCGGTAGCGCTCCACGGCTGCGGACCAGGCGATCTTCAGCGCCCAGGGCAGGCTGATCAGGTAGATCAGGCCGATCGCGTCGAGCGGAAGCCCCCGCTCGCGCAGCACGCTCGGCAGCGCCAGGAAAGCGATGCCCCCGAGGATGCTCTGGCCGGTATAGAGCCCAGCCAGGGCCGCGATGGTCAGCCAGGCGGAAGACTGCCGGGGCGCTACCGGCTGTCCGACGGCAGCCTCGCTCACCAGCGGTAGCGCAGGCTGGCGATGATCTTGCGCCCTTCGTCGAAATAGCAGAACCCGGCCGTGCAGGTCTGCTCGACCTTGTCGAGCAGGTTCGTCGCATTGACCTGTACCCGCATACCCTTCAGCCGCGGATCGAGCTTCTCCAGGTCATAGCGCAGCGAGGCGTCGAGCAGCGTACGCGGCTTGTTGTCGAGGATCGGGCGGTTGAGATTGTCACCGAGGCTCGCCCCGACATAGCGCACGCCGCCGCCGAGGCCGAGGCCGCGCAGCGGCCCGCCCTGCACCTCGTAATCGAGCCAGAGCGAAGCCGTGTGATAGGGAATGCTGGTCAGCCGGTTGCCTTCCGTTTCCGGCGTCAGCTTCAGGATACGGGCATCGTTATAGGCATAGGACGCCTGCAGGCTCAGCCCGTTCGCCAGCGACGCCACGCCTTCGATCTCGAAACCGCGCGAGCGCATGTCGAGCTGGACCTGGCGGTTGAAGCCGTTGATCACCTCGTAGACGACGGCGTTGTTCTGACGCAGTTCGAACACCGCGGTGCGCAGCGAGGCGTTGTGGCCCGGCAGGTCGTATTTGACGCCGGCCTCGACCTGCTCGCCGGTCGTCGGCACCGCCACCGAGCCCGCGAGCACCGTGCCCGAATTCGGCACGAAGGAGGTCGCGTAGCTGACATAGGGCGCAAGGCCGAAGCCCGTGACGTAGCTCAACGCGACCCGACCGGTCGAATGAGCGTCCTTCTGCTTGGTCTCGGTCGGCACCGCTCCGGCGGCGCCGGCTTCGAAGCGGCTGGAGAACCAGTCGTGGCGGCCGCCGAGCGTCAGGCGCCAGTTCTGCCAGCTGATCTGATCCTGCGCATAGAGGCCGAACAGCGTCTGGCTTTGCGCCGTGCGATAGCCCAGCGTCGCGTTGTAGCCGAGCGGCACCCCGCCGAAACCTTCCTTGCCGCGGTAATGCAGCCAGCTGAAATCGACGCCGGTCAGGATGCGGTGGGAGACCGGGCCCGTGCTGAACTTCGCCTCGAGGCTGGTATCGACCGAGAGCCCTTGCGTCCGCTCGCGGGTCAGGCCGGGATCGGCGAGATAGACATATTGCTGGTTGGTGGCGAGGGTCGAATAGCGCAGGCGCTGGCGCAGCGTGAAGATCTCGCCGAAAGCGTGTTCGAACTCGTAGCCGATCCGGCCCTGCTGCTGGCGGAAATCATTGTAGCGCTTGTCGCCGCCGAAGACCTTGGTCGCGCCGATCGACTTGTAGAGCAGGTTGCCGCTGCGATCGATATAGGACCCGTATTCGTTGACATAGGCCGCCGTGCCGCCGGTGACCGAATCCATGTACTCGCCCAGGATCGTCAGCTTGGTGGTCTCGTTCGGCTTCCAGGTGACGGCCGGCGCGATGAAGACCCGGTCGTCCTTGATCGCGCTGATCTGGTTGTTGGCGTCGCGCACCAGGCCGGTCAGGCGATAGAACAGTGTCTTCTCGGGATTGGCCGGGCCCGAAAGGTCAAAGGCGAACTGCCTGCGGCCGAAGGAGCCGCCCTGGACCTCGATCTCGCGGAACGGGGTTTCGGTCGGGCGCTTGGAGATCAGATCGACGATGCCGGCCGACGTGCTGGCGCCATAGATCGTGCTGGCCGGCCCGCGCAGCACGTTGATCGCCTCCAGCCCGTAGGGCTCCAGCCGGAACAGGCCGTTCGGACTGTTGATCTGGCGCAGGCCATCGCGGAAGACGGCGTTCTGGGTGACGTCGACGCCGCGGATCGTGAAAGCGTCGTAGCGCGGATCGAAGCCATAGGTTCCGACCCGGGCACCGGGCGTATAGGACAGCGCGTCCAGCAGATTCTGCGGCTTGCGCTGGTCGATCTGCACCTGCGTCACCGTCGAGATCGACTGGGGAATCTCCAGGATCGGCGTGTCGGTCTTGGTGCCGCTCGTCGTCGCCTTCGCGACATAACCATTGGCGGTGATCGGCCCGGCAGCCTGCCCCGTCCCTTCGACCAGGATTTCGTCAAGCTGGACAGGAGCTGGCGCCTGCGACTGGGCCCGGGCTTGTAACGGCAGAGACGCCAGCGCGGCGGATGCGAGCAAAGCAGATCGAAAAAGCACGAAGCACCCTCAAGTCGAATGATGGCGCCTCAGTAACAAACAACAATTCCAGAAGACAATACGCGCCCAAAACTACAGAATTACATCAATTCAAAACTGCAAATCAGGCTGTAACGATTCGATAGAGCAGGATATCAACTTACCAAACGAAACATAAGATCAACAAAATAACAAGAAAGCGCTGAACGCTTCCCGGAACGGCATCCCGGAAAGGGAGGCTGCTCCGCAGGCAGGGCAGCCGTGTGAGGAGGCGGCGAGACCCCGCTCCGGTTTTTTCGGCAAGGAACCGGCTAGCTGCCGAACACCCGCCGATAGCGCTTCACGGCCTCTGGATCGCCCGAGACCTTCTCGGGATTGTCGGAGAGCTTCACCGCCGGCCGCCCATTCGCCTTGGTGACCTTGCAGACCAGCGAAATCGGATCGAGCGCGCGCGAGCCGTCGGGCGAGCAACCGACGAGATCATTGGTCAGGTCCGTGCCCCAGCCGAAGGCCATGCGGACCTTGCCGTCGAAATGGTGATAGACGCGCTCGATCGCCTCGACATCGAGCCCGTCGGAGAAGACCAGCATCTTGTCGCGCGGGTCGCGCCCGCGCTCGCGCCACCAGGCCATGATCGTCTCGCCAGCCGGGATCGGCGGCGCACTATCCGGGCGGAAGCCGGTCCAGTCGGCAACCCAGTCCGGCGCGTGGCGCAGGAAGCTTTGCGAGCCGAAGGCGTCCGGCAGCGCGATCAGCAGGTTGCCGCCATAAACCTGGCGCCACTCGTCGAGCACGCGATAGGGTGCGCCCAGCAATTCCTCATCCGTTTCGGCCAGCGCCGCCAGCACCATCGGCAATTCATGGGCGTTGGTGCCGATCGCCTCGAGATCGGCATCCATCGCCAGCAGCACGTGCGAGGTGCCGGTGAAGGCCGAGCCCAAGCCTTCCTTCAACGCCTCGACGCACCAGCGCTGCCAGAGATGGCCGTGGCGGCGGCGCGTGCCGAAATCGGAGAGCTTGAGGTTAGGCAGCTTCTGCAGCCGCTCGACCTTGTCCCACATCTTGGCCTTGGCGCGGGCATAGAGCACATCGAGGGAGAAGCGCTTCTGGCCGACCATCACCCGCCGGGCGCGCAGCTCGTTGATGATCGCCAGCGCCGGCACCTCCCACATCGTGGTGTGCGTCCAGGGCCCCTCGAAATGCAATTCGTACTGGCCGTCGACCTTGCGCAGGTCGTATTCGGGCAACTGGAACTCGGCGAGCCAACCCATGAATTCCGGCGAGAACATCTGCGTCTTGCCGTAGAAGCTGTTGCCGGCGAGCCAGATCAGTTCGTTCTTGGTGAAGCGCAGCGAGCGGGCATGGTCGAGCTGGGCCCTGAGTTCGCCCTCGTCGACGATATCGCCGAGGCGAATATGCTTCGATCTGTTGATCAGCGAGAAGGTGACCTGCACCTCCGGATGAAAGGCCCGGATCATCTGCAGCATCAGCAGCTTGTAGAAATCGGTATCGAGCAGGCTGCGGATGATAGGGTCGAGCCGCCAACCATGGTTGTGGGTCCGCGTCGCGATGTCGGTGAAGATCATATCGAAGTCCGGGCCGGCTCACGGCTTAGGCGGTGGAACGGCGCGGGCGCCGGGCGAAGGAAGGCGCATCAGAACAGCGCCTTGAGCACGGGCGCAAGCGCAGGCCACGCAGCCATGCCCAGCGACAGGACCATGAGGGCCACCAACAGCACGCCCAGCAGCGGCAGCACCGCCCGGAAAACCGCACCCGCCGGCACCCGCATGATGCCGCTGACGACATAAACGAGGATGCCGAGCGGCGGCGTCAGCCCATGGATCATCAGGTTGACCACCAGCACCACGCCGAACTGGATCGGATCGAGCCCCGCCGCCACCGCGACCGGCAACAGCAGCGGTGCCAGCAGCAGGATCGCGGCGCCGATATCGAGGAAGAGCCCGGCGACCAGCAGCACGAGATTGGCGAGCAGCATCACCGCATAGGGCCCGGCCCCGAACGCCGTGACGAGCCCGGCCATCTGCTCGGAGACCCGGTCGACCGCGAGCAGGAAGGCGAAAGGCGCTGACGCCCCGATCAGCAGGCCGATCGCCGCCGCCTCCGACGCCGATTTGCGCAGGGCGGCCAGCACGCCGCGCGCGCTCAGGCTGCGCAGCGCGAGGCAGGCGACAACGGCATAGGCGACGGCGAGCGCCGAAGCTTCCGTCACCGTCACCACGCCGAAGCGGATACCGACGACCACGACGATGCCGAGCCCGATCGCAGGGATGGCGCCAATCAGCGCCCTGCCCCGCTCAGCCATGCTCGCCTTCGGCGCGGCATCAACGATGCCACGGACGCTCAGATGAATGCCGATCGCCAAGGCCAGCGCCAGCACGCCGCCGGCGACGAAACCGCCGACCAGCAGCGAGCCGACCGAGAGATTGGTCGCGCTCGCCAGGATCAGGAAGGCGATCGAGGGTGGGATGATGTTGTCGAGCATCGAGACGCCCGCAACGATCGCCGCCGCATTGGCCGGCGGATAGCCGCGCTCCACCAGGGTCGGTGCCATCACCTTGGCCCCGAAGGCGGCATTCGCCACCGAGGAGCCCGACGCACCCGAGAACAGCACGCTCGCGAGCAACGCCGTCTGCGCCAACCCCGCCCGCCAATGGCCAACCAGCGTCGCGGCGAAGCGGATCAGGCGCTCGGCCAGCCCGCCCGCGGTCAGGAGTTCACCGGCCAGCAGGAAGAACGGGATTGCCAGCAGCAGGAACTTGCCGACACCGCCGACCAGGGTCTGCACGATCGCCGGCTCCGGCATCAATCCGCCGAACGGCCCGGTCAGCGAGACACCGGCCAGAAGCGCGAAGGGCAAGGGCGCGCCGAGCAGAAGCCCCGCCCCCGCAACGAGCGCCGCGACCAGGCTCGGTGTCGGGAACAGATCGAAAGAGAGCTGCGCCAGCCCATAGAAACAACCGCCCAGCACGAGCCCCGCGACCGCTCCCCTCCAGCCTCGTTCCAGACCCGCTCGCAGAAACAACGCCAGGATCGTCAATCCGCCGCCGCAGGCGAAGGCGGCGAAGCGCAGGGCTTCCGGCAGGCCGAGCACTGTGGACTCTCCGCCCACGAGCGCGGCGACGCTTGCTCCTCCGGCCGCCAACACCAGCGCACCATGGAAAGCGATTGCATCCGCAAGCACGGCCGCCACCCGCCGCGGCATGGCCGGCAACAGTCGCACCAGTACATCGAGCCGCATCGCCAAGGTGCCGGTGACGGCGAGCGGCGCACAGACCGCGATCAGCGCCAGATGCAGCCAGATCGCCAGCTCGTCCGACCAGACGAAACCGCCGCCGAACAGATAGCGCTGCAGGACGGCGGCGATGACCACGAGGAACAGCACCGCCAGAATCGCCGCACCGGCGCATTCCAGCACCGTGCGGAAGGCGGCCTCCGCCCGTTCCGGGAAACGACTCCCGCGCTCGCGATCCTCCGACTGGCTCATCCTGCCGCCATGCCCTGCCCGGATGCCCTGTTCCGACCTCGCGCATGTCGCGTCAAGCCACGCGAATTGACATCATCCCTGAATTGACCGCAGGAGCAGGCTTGTCGCGTCGTCCCGGCCGGGATTGGATGGCGCCACCGATCAGCCTTTTCCAGCCTTCCAGAAGACGCGCATGGCTTCCGAAACGACCTCACCTTTAGCCGGCTTCGGCACCGCCCCCGCCACCCCCTACGATCTCGCCGTCATCGGCGGCGGCATCAATGGCTGCGGCATCGCCCGCGACGCGGCCGGGCGCGGCGCCTCCGTCGTGCTGTTCGAGAAGGACGATCTGGCGAGCGCCACTTCCTCGCGCTCGACCAAGCTGATCCATGGCGGCCTGCGCTATCTCGAGCATTACAAGTTCCGGCTGGTGCGCGAGGCGCTGATGGAGCGCGAGCGGCTCTGGGCCATCGCGCCGCATATCATCCGGCCGCTGCGCTTCGTGCTGCCGCATCACAAGGGGCTGCGCCCGGCCTGGTTGCTGCGGCTCGGCCTGTTCCTCTACGACCATATCGGCGGCCGCAAGCTCCTGCCGGCGACGCGCACGCTCGACCTCGCCCATGACGCCGTCGGCAAGCCGCTCAAGGACGACCGGGCCAAGGCCTTCGAGTATTCCGATTGCTGGGTCGAGGACGCCCGCCTCGTCGTGCTGAACGCGATGGATGCCGCCGTGCGCGGCGCCGCGATCCACACCCGCACCCGCGTCACCGCCGCCCGTCGCGAGAACGGCCTCTGGCAGCTCGAGACGGACGGCCCCCAAGGCCGCCAGACGGTCTGGGCACGCACGCTCGTGAATGCCGCCGGTCCCTGGGTCGGCGAGGTCCTGAACGGCGTCGTCCACACCAATGCCAAGGCCGGCGTCCGCATGGTCCAGGGCAGCCATATCGTCGTGCCCAGGCTCTACGAGCACGACCGCTGCTACATCTTCCAGAACGCGGACGGGCGGATCATCTTCGCCATCCCCTACGAGCAGGATTTCACGCTGATCGGCACGACCGATCGCGACTATCACGGCGATCCCTCCGAGGTCGTCGCGACGCCGGACGAGATCGCCTATCTCTGCGCTGCGGCGAGCGAATATTTCCGCCAGCCCGTGACGCCGGAATCAGTGGTCTGGACCTATTCGGGTGTGCGCCCGCTCTATGATGACGGCGCCTCGAAGGCGCAGGAAGCGACGCGCGACTACGTGCTGACGCTCGACGCGCCCGAAGGCGAGGCGCCGCTGCTCTCCGTCTTCGGTGGCAAGATCACGACCTATCGCCGCCTCGCCGAGGCCGCCATCGCGAAGCTTGCGCCGCTCGCGCCCTGGGCCGCCCGCGCCCAATGGACGGTTGCCGGCGCCCTGCCCGGCGGCGATTTCCCGGTCGGCGGCTTCGACAAGCTTGTCGGCGAGATCGGAGTCACCCATCCCTGGCTCGAGCGCCGCACCGCGACGCGGCTCGCCCGCGCCTACGGCACCCGCGCTCGCGACATCCTCGGAGACGCAAAGAGCCTCGCCGATCTCGGCCGGCATTTCGGCGCCGATCTCTACGAGCGCGAGGTCCGCTACCTGATGCAGGCTGAATGGGCGCGCCGGGGGCAGGACGTGCTCTGGCGCCGCGGCAAGCTGGGCCTGCGGCTGTCGCAGGCCGAGAGCGAGGCGCTCGACGACTTCATGCAGCAGGCGTAAGCGTCATCCCGAAGCGCAGCCGAGCAACGAGCCAGGAGCTGGTGAAAACCGGCATTTCCGTCATGGTCGGGCTTGTCCCGACCATCCACGTCTTCGCTGGTCGAAGATCGTGTGCAAGACGTGGATGCTCGCCACAAGGGCGAGCATGACGGCGTCGCCATAGGGAACGTCACGCCACCTGATACGCGAACTGCCCCTCCTCGACCGAGACCTTCGCCTCGGTCAGCGGCTTCTTCTCCAATTGCAGGTTGAGAATGGCGCGCGAGAGCGCCGGCAGCATCGAATTGGTGATGATGTTGTCGATCATGCGCCCGCCCGAATCCGGGTCGTTGCACTGGCCGACGATGTGCTCGACCACGGCATCGTCGTAGACGAAGGCCGCCTTGTGGTTCTCGCTGAGCCGCTTGCTGATGCGTCCGAGCTGGAGCCGGACGATCCCGGCCAGCATGTCCGAAGACAGCGGGTAGTAGGGAATCGTCACGAGCCGCCCGATCAGCGCCGGCGGGAAAACCTTCAGCAGCGCGGGCCTGAGCGACACCGCCATCACCTCCGGATCTGGCTTGGCCGCGCCATTGGCGGACAGGCTCATGATCTCGTCGGTGCCGACATTCGAGGTCAGGATGATCAGCGTGTTCTTGAAGTCGATGCGCCGGCCGGTGCCGTCCTCCATCTGGCCCTTGTCGAAGACCTGGAAGAACAGCTCATGGACGTCGGGATGGGCCTTCTCGACCTCGTCGAGCAGCACCACCGAATAGGGCTTGCGCCGCACGGCCTCCGTCAGCCGCCCGCCCTCGCCATAGCCGACATAGCCGGGAGGCGCGCCCTTCAGCGTCGAGACGGTATGCGCCTCCTGGAACTCGCTCATATTGATGGTGATGACGTTCTGCTCGCCGCCATAGAGCGATTCCGCCAAGGCCAGCGCCGTCTCGGTCTTGCCGACGCCGGAGGGGCCGCAGAGCATGAACACGCCGATCGGCTTGTTGGGATTGTCGAGCCGGGCGCGGTTGGTCTCGATGCGCTTGGCGATCATGCCGATGCCGTGGCCCTGCCCGACGACGCGCTTGTTCAGCGTCTCGGCAAGGTTGAGCACGGTCTCGATTTCGTCCTTGACCATCCGGCCGACCGGGATGCCGGTCCAGTCCGAGACGACCGAGGCGACCGATTGCTCGTCGACATGGGCGTAGATCATCCGGTTGGCCGGATCGATTTCGCTCAGTGCCGCGAATTTGGCATTGAGCGCAGTACGGGATTCCTCGGGGTCGACGGCGGCCTTGGAAGCGGGGGCTTCCGCATCAGCAGGAGCAGCCTCCACGCTCGCCTCAGGCTGAGCGGCCTCGGCCTTAGCCTCCCCACCCGGCGCCTTCTCGCCGAGCTTGGCCCGCAGAGCCTTGATCTCCTCGACGATGCCGAGTTCGCCCGCCCAGGCGCCTTCGAGGGCAGCGAGCTTCTCCTGCCGGTCAGTGATCTCGGCCTCGATCTCGCCGAGCCGCTTGGTGGCGTCGGTACCGAGATCGGCATCCGCCGTCAGCGCCGCCTTCTCCTGCTCCAGCGAGGAAATCGCGACGCGCGCGTCCTCGATCGCAGCCGGCGTCGCGCTCTGGCTGATGGCGACGCGGGCGCAGGCCGTGTCGAGCAGGCTCACCGCCTTGTCGGGGAGCTGACGGGCGGGAATGTAGCGCGAGGACAGCGAGACGGCCGCGACGATGGCGGCGTCGGAGATGCGGACCTTGTGGTGCTTCTCCATCGGGCCGATCAGCCCGCGCAGCATGGTACAGCAGCGCGCCACATCGGGCTCGTCGACCTGCACCGGCTGGAAGCGGCGGGTCAGCGCCGGGTCCTTCTCGAAATACTGGCGGTATTCCGACCATGTCGTCGCCGCGATCGTGCGCAAAGTGCCGCGCGCCAGCGCCGGCTTGAGGAGGTTCGCGGCATCGCCCGTGCCGGCCTGCCCGCCGGCGCCGATCAGCGTATGCGCCTCGTCGATGAACAGGATCACCGGCGTCGGCGAGGACTGCACCTCGTCGATCACCGAGCGCAGGCGCTGCTCGAACTCGCCCTTCATCGAGGCACCGGCCTGCATCAGGCCGATATCGAGCGCGCAGACGCGCACACCCTTGAGCGGCGGCGGCACGTCGCCCGCCGCGACGCGCTGGGCGAAGCCCTCGGCGATCGCGGTCTTGCCGACGCCGGCCTCGCCGGTGAGGATCGGGTTGTTCTGGCGCCGGCGCATCAGCACGTCGATAACCTGCCGGATCTCGTCGTCGCGCCCGAGGATCGGGTCCATCGTGCCGGAGCGGGCCTTCACGGTGAGGTCCTGCGAGAAGCGGTCGAGCGCGGTCGTGCCCTTGGCGCCCTCGGCCTGTTCGGCGCCGGGCGTACCGGCAGCGCGCAGGCCCGAGCCGTCCATCGGCCGGAGATTCTCTTCTTCCGAGCTTTCCCAGATCTTGCCGTGGCCTGCGGCCAGTTCCTCGACCGGTATCTTGGAAAACTCCTTCGAGAGCCCGGTCAGCACGCGGCGGAGTTCCGTCGATTTCAGCGCCGCGACCAGCAAATGGCCGGTCCTGATCTGCGTCTCCCCGAAGCACAGGGTCGCGTAGAGCCAGCCACGGTCGAGGATATCGACGATGTGGTTGGCGATGCCCGGCATCTCCGTCTCGTTGCGACGGAAGCCTTCGACCACGCCGCCGAGCTCCATCAGCATCTTGGCGCGGTCCAGCTTGTAATGATCGGCGGTCAGGGTCAGGTCGTTGCTGGTGCCCTGCAGGATCTGCAGCAGCCAATGCGCCAGTTCGACATTGCGGTTCCCCGCCCCCTTCGCCTGCCTGAGCGCCTGCAGGAAGGTGTCGTAGCCGACCCGGTTGAGCTTGCCTGTGACGGCTTCGAGGCTGATATCGGCCATGGTCGTCCCCTCTAGTGTCCGGTGGCGGCGGTGCGGCTTCGTTTCAGGCGCAGGCTTTCGGCGGGATGGAAGCGGGCGTCGCGGCGCAAGGCGCCCTCCTCGACATCCCAGTTCGGCGCCATCCAGCTCGTCCAGCCGAGATGGCCGGACTGGCCGAGCCGGACCGGCTTGACCTCGCCGACCGGCAGGGCAAGCTCGACATCCCATTCGAACTGCTCGCCGAGATGGAAGAACACCGCATCGGCCAGCGGCTCGCAGCGGTCGCCATCCGGCAGGAAGCGCGCGAACTGTTCAAGATCGCGGGCAACGATCTTCACGCGGAACTTGTCCTCGACGCTGTAGACGCTGCCGCCCAGCAGCGCGTCGCTGCCGAGCGAGCAATGCGAGCCGCCGAGCCGCGTCCGGTCGGCCGGGTCGAAGACCAGCCACATCCCGGTGAACTGCTCGATCTCGATATCGGCCTTGAACAAACCGGCGAGGAAGCGCCGCAGGCGCGAGGCCGATTTCGCCTGCGCGCCGATCAGCCCGGCATGGGCGAGCTTCTCGGCATCGGGCACGCTGTCGCGCTTGAGATAAGGCTTCGAACCCATCCCGATCATGCTGCCGATATAGGCGGCGAAGCGATCCAGATCGGGCCGGTCATGCTGGGCGATCGGGCGCGAATCTGCCCAGGCGCGGTAGAAGAGCTGCAGGAAGCGGTGGTTGAAAATGTCCAGGAAGCGCGGGAACGCGTCGTCGCGCACGAGCGTCCAGTGATAGCTCTCCTCGGTCGTCGCCAGCGGCAGCGGTCCCTGCGGCCCGAGCAGGCCGAGGAACTTGACGAAGAGCCGCAACCGGCCCTGCCCGTCGCGGCCAGCCTCCGCCAGGCTCGATGCTGGAAAATCGAGATAGGGCTGCTCGCCCAGCGCGACATATTCCTCGCGCCGCGAAGCGACATCGCCGACACGCGGGCGATCCGGGAAGCTCCGCTCCAGCCGGCGCATCACCGCGTAGAAATCGAAGCGCCAGGGCTCGGCCTCGAGCTGCGCCTGGTAGTTCGGCGCCTTTTCCAGCGGGGTGGCGGCGTCCTCGCTCACAGGATGCGCCTCGCACCAGCGCGCGGCGGAAAACGCATGACTTCGCCGCGCTCCACCGTGCGGATCACCGTCTGGGTGAAATGGTTCATCGCGGCGTATTCGGCGAAGAAGCGATCGAGCACGGCGCCCAGCAGGAAGACGCCAGAGCCCTCGAAGGCCTTCTCATCGAGCAGCACGGTGATTTCGAGCCCGCGCGCAGCACCCGTCCCCGCCCGCTGCGGAAACCGGCGCACGACGGCGCGGCTGTCGACGCTCTTGATGCCGCGGATGCGCCGCTCGGTCGCGCTGTCGGCGAGATCGGCGAAGAGCGAGAGCAGTTCGCGCAAGGCCTCACCGTTCTCGCCGGCCCCGCGCTGGACGAGGCCGAGATGGTTCAGGCTGATCAGGTTGACCAATCGCCAGGTCACAACGCCGGTGCTGGCCGTTTCCGAGCGCAGCTTGAGCTGGGAAACGACAGGCTCGCGCGGCGGCGTCGGCCCGGCGAGGCAGGCGATGTCGAGCGAGACATTGTCGATCAGCCGGAAATCGGCGCCGCCTGCGCCCGTCGGCAGATGCTCGGTCAGGTGCCGGTTGGAGCAGAGCGCGCGCACGCTGAGCTCCGCGACCGATGCCGTGTCGGCGACGCCCGCCGGCTCGACCAGCGAGATGAACATCTCCGTGCCCGTATAGTCGGAAGCCTTGCCCTGCCGGCGCTCGGCCGAGGAACGCCGTCGCGGCAAGCGACGCTGCGTATAGTGCAGCCCTTGCGTCGGCGAGGCCCCTTCCGGCGAGGAATAGAGCGGATGGACCGGCTGCTTCTCGCGTCCGCCGGCATAATGCGCATGGACCGAGAGGATGCTGTGCGGCTCGTAGTCGAGCGCGCGGCTGCGGTCCGGCACGACATGGAACTCGTGCTGGTTCGTCTTGACCGGGATGCGGTCCGTCGTCTTCTCGAACAGGTTGATCGCCGGTGCCGCATGGAGCGCGAACATCTCCTTGCGCACGGCACCCGGCAGCCGTGTGTTCACCTCGTCAAAGACGAAGATCACGTCGATCGCCTTGGCCTGGAGCTTCGGCATGATGCCGCCAAGCCCTTCCAGCCGGAAGCCGAGGAACTTGCGCGGGAACCAGAACAATTCGCGCAACAGGTCGAAGCCGCGGAAAATCCGGGTATCGGCCGGCAGCAGCGCCTCGTCCTCGTCGAAGCCGACCTGTTCGAGCCGGCAGCCGTCCCCCGGCGTCACAACCGGATCACCGAACGCGTCGAGATGCCGGAAATGGATGCCGATGCAATTCGAGAACAGTTGCTCGTAGAGCGCGATGGCGTCGCCCTCGGCGCCGAGCAGATGAAACGGCAGATCGCGGGTGCGGCAGCCGGCGAACCAGCTCGCCGGATTCTTCAGCGCCTGCGCCGCGGAAGGCTCCTGCTCGGGGTCGGCCATGACCCGATGGTTCAGGGAGATGCGCAGGCCCGATAGAGCCCGCGACCCGGTGCGCAGGCCCAGCGCCTGCAGTGGCCCCGGCGCCGGGATATATTCGGCCCCGGTGATCTCGAAGGGCCAGAGCGTGACGTCGCCACCCAGCCGGTAGCGGCAGGCGACCCGGCGCTCGCGCTCCAGATAGGGCGCGTCGATATAGGAGCCGCGCGGAATCCGCATGCCTTCGCGCAGCGCCGGATCGGAATAGGTCGGCACGACGCCAGCGAGCAGCGCCGAAGGCGTCGGCGCCAGATAGTTCGGCAGCAATTGCTCGATCAGGTTGTTGGTGAATTCGGGAAACTCGTGCCGGAGCTTGAGCTGGACGCGGGCGGCGAGGAAGGCCGCGCCCTCCAGCAGGCCGCCGACCATCGGGTCCATGCGCGCGCCGGCGAGCCCGCCAAGTCGCTCGGCGATGCCCGGATACTCCTCCGCGAACTCCTTGCTATGCTCCATGAAGAGCCGGAGTTCCTGGTTGTAGAGGTCGAGAAACTCCTGGTTCATCGTCATCGGCCCTTGATGGCGATCTTGCCGGTATCGAGCTCGAGATCGGCGACGAACTGGACCGGAATATTCAGCGGTTCGCAATTGAGATCGGCGCGCACGAGGAAGCGGATCTTGAGCTCGGCCGGGTCCAGCGTTTCGTCGCGCTCGACGGCGACCGAATTGCGGATCAGGCGCGGCTCGTAACCGACCAGCACATTGGCCAGATCGTCCCGGATGGCATCGACGCGATGCTCGTCGATCGACAGCCGCGTCATGTCCGGGAAGCCATGGTTGAGCACCGAGCGGCGCACATGCTCCAGCTCGGAGAGATCGAGGGACGAGCCCAGATTGATGGTGTTGACCAGCGCGTCGAGATCCAGCGCGATCTCGCGGCGCAGCTTCTGTTCGGTGATCGCGGCGCGCGGCGCGGCGCGGCGCGGCGCGATCACGCGTTCGCCGCCCTCGTCCCGAAGGTCGAGCGCGGTCCTCGCATCCTTTTCAAGATGCGCCTCCCGGAATGCGAACATCAAAGGCGGCCGCAGCCGCTTCTTCGAGATCGGATCGACCATGGCCTATCGCACCGTCGGCAAGGCACCGGCCCCGGCAAATGCCGGAGCCGGTGATCTTCAACTCACTTGGTGTGGGTCTTGATGTCCCAGGTCATGGTGCTCGGAGCCTCGAGCGAACCATCGGCCTTCTGCGCCTTGTACTCGTACTTGATCTTGGCGTAGTTCAGCGAGAACTGGTCGGTCGGGATGCTCGACCCGCCTGCGGCATCGCCGGACTGGTAGCTCGACACCAGCAGGTCCTCCAGCGTCAGCACGTAATAGTCCTGCTGCGTCTCGCCCTGCTTGCGGACGAAGAGCACCGCCTTCTTGATGTGCTTGCCGCTGGCGCAGGACAGCGCCAGGTTCGTCGAAGCCTTGCCGACCGAGCAGGTGAAGTGAATGTCCTGGAAGCTCGCCTTGCCCGCGCCGCCGCCGGCGTTGGACGCATGCGAACCCGCATTACTGACGCCCCAGGAGAAGGAATCGACCTCGATCGTGTCCTTGTGCTTGGAG
>JAEWKP010000333.1 GCA_023393655.1 Pseudomonadota bacterium
ATGCGGGCGCGCTTGCGCATACCGGCGGTGTCGAAGAGCTTGACCTTGCGGCCGCGCCATTCCCAGTCGACCGAGATGGTGTCGCGGGTGATGCCGGCCTCGGGGCCGGTCAGCATCCGCTCCTCGCCGATGATGCGATTGACCAGCGTCGACTTGCCGGCATTGGGGCGGCCGATGATGGTGACGCGCAGCGGCTTGTTCGGGTCGTCGTACTCACCTTCCTCGTCGACCTCGGCCGCCGGCGCGACATTCACCCAGCGCTTGTCGCCATAGCTCTCGTCGAAGGGCTCTTCCTCGTCCTCGTCCGGCTCGACGTCGACATAGGGCGCCAGAGCCTCGAGCAGGTCCGAGGTGCCCTCGCCATGCTCGGCCGAGAATGGCACGGGATCGCCAAGGCCGAGCCCGTAGGATTCGATGATGCCGTCGGTGCCCTTCTTCCCCTCGGCCTTGTTGGCGAGCAGGATCACCGGCTTGCCGGAGCGGCGCACCAGATCGGCGAAGGGCTGGTCCATCGGCGTGATGCCGAGGCGGGCGTCGATCATGAAGAGCACGACGTCGGCCTGCGCGATCGCGGTCTCGGTCTGGGCGCGCATGCGGCCCGCGAGAGATTCCTTGTCAGCCTCCTCGAGGCCGGCGGTGTCGATCACCTTGAAGCGGAGATGGCCGAGGGTGGCATCGCCCTCGCGGCGGTCGCGCGTTACACCAGGCCGGTCATCGACCAGCGCGAGCTTCTTGCCGACCAGCCGGTTGAACAGCGTCGACTTGCCGACATTGGGGCGCCCGATCAGGGCGACGATGGCTGTCATCAGATTTCACACATTTTCGCCGTCGTCCCGGTTCGCCGAAGCGAGAAGCCGGGGCGGCGGCGGCGTTGGAGCGAGGCTCCGGTTCAGTTCTTCACCGTGACGGGGCCGCCACGGACCAGGGCGAGATAAAGCTCGACGCGCTGGCGCAGGCCGCGCGGCGCCTGCGGATCGGTGATCGCGGCATCGAACCAGCGCCCGGCATCCTCGAAGAGATCGGCCTTGAGCGCGGCGATGCCGAGGAACTCGCGAGCGGTGTGACGCCAGACGCCCTCCGGGGTGGCCAGGGGCTCCAGCGCCGTCTTGACCTCGGGATAGGGGGCAAGATCGACGCGCAGGATGCCGGCGCGCAGCTTCGCGAGGTCGCGATAGGTCTGGTCGAGCGAGGCATCGGCGGCGAGCGCATCGAAGGCGGTGGCGCCGGCGGCCGGGTCGCGCTTGGCCGTCTCGGCGGCCAGACGGAAGCGGGCGATCAGGCGGTAGCCGGCCGGTGCCGTGGTCGAGAGTTCCTTCAGGATCGTCTCGGCCTGGGTGGCATCGCCGTCGCGCGAGGATTTCAGCGCGGCTTCGAGGCGCGCGCCGACGGCCTGCGAGGCCTGATTCTCGCGGTGCAGCCAGAACTGCCAGCCGGCGACGGCGAGCACCGCCAGCACGGCGAGGCTGGTGACGACCCAGCCATATTTCTTCCAGAGCTCCGCCGCCTTGTCGCGGCGGACTTCCTCTTCGATCTCGCGAAAAATATCGGCCATTTGACTGTCAAAATCCCTGTTGGGAGCCCGGTAGCATTTTCAGCCGGGGAATGCGAGCCGGTTCAGCGCATGGAGCGTCGACCATGATGGACGAGCGGGCTCCGAACATGGCAAAACGAGCCCGGCCCCTGCTGCGCCCGCCCCGGACGGCCCTTCCAGCTTTCGGCCGTGGAGAGTTCCATGAAGCAGACGACAATCGGAAAGGCTGCCCTCGCCTTCGCAACCCTTGGTGCGCTCGCGGCCCCTGCCAGCGCGCAGACCCAGCCGATCAAGGTCAAGGTGTTCATCGCCGCGATGTTCGAGATCGGCCAGAATACAGGCGACCGCGCCGGCGAGTTCCAGCACTGGTACGAGCGCTATTGGAAGGCGAGCCAGCCGCATGAGGTCAAGGGCGCGCTGAAGCCGGTCTTCTGCAATGGCGACGGCGTCTGCGGCGCCGTGCTCGGCATGGGCAAGGTCAATTCCTCGTCCTCGATGCAGGCGATCCTGCTCGACCCGGCCTATGATTTCTCGCAGGCCTATTTCGTGCTCAGCGGCGTCGCCGGCACGCCGCCCTCGCGCGGCACGATCGGCGATGTCTCCTGGGGGAGCTGGCTGGTCGATTACGATCTCGGCCATCGCTGGGCGCCGGAGGAAGGCAAGCCGGGCGAGCCCGTCTTCATGCCGCGCAAGGGCTATGAGGCCTATCGGGTCTTCCAGCTCAACCCGGTGCTGGTGAACTGGGCGGTGAAGCTCGGCTCGGGCGTGAACCTGCAGGATTCGGATTCCGCGAAGCAGTACCGGATGCGCTATCCCGACAAGAAGGCGCAGGCCGCACCCTCCGTGCAGGTCGGCACGCATATGACCGGCGACACCTTCTTCCACGGGCCGGGCCTGTCGAAGGAGGCGCAATACATGGCCAAGCTCTACGGCGCCGACGATTATGTGATCACCGAGATGGAGGCCGCCGCGATCACGCTGGTGATCAAGCGGCAATTCGGCACCGACCGGATCATGAGCCTGCGCGGCGCGGTCAATTTTGACCAGGGCAACCCGAACGAGACGACGCTGCAGCATCTCGACCCGGCACCCGGCCAGACCGCCGGCGGCTGCGCCGAGACCGTCGCCAATGTCGAGGCGGGCGGCTCGAAGGTGGGCGACCACATCGTCGCGGACTGGCCGGTCTGGCAGAAGGGCGTGCCGCCGCTGCCGGCGAAGTAAGGCCTGCGGGCGCGCTCAGCCTGCCCTGAACAGCAGGCTGCCGTCGCCATAGGAGTAGAAGCGATAATTCGCTGCGACCGCATGGGCATAGGCCCGTTTCATCATGTCGAGGCCGCAGAAGGCGGAAACGAGCATGAACAGCGTCGAACGCGGCAGGTGGAAGTTCGTCATCAAGAGGTCGACCGCACGGAAGCGGTAGCCCGGCGTGATGAAGATCGCGGTGTCGCCAGAGAAGGGCTGGATCGTGCCGTCCTCGGCCGCCGCACTCTCGATCAGGCGTAGCGAGGTCGTGCCGACGCAGACGATGCGCCCGCCTTTCGCCTTGGCGGCGTTCAGCGCGGCGGCCGTCTCGGTCGAGACGGTGCCCCATTCGGCGTGCATACGGTGGTCGTCGGTATCCTCCGCCTTCACCGGCAGGAAGGTGCCGGCGCCGACATGGAGCGTGACGAAATGCCGGCTGATGCCGCGGGCGTCCAAGGCCGCCAATAGCTCCGGCGTGAAATGCAGGCCCGCGGTCGGAGCCGCGACGGCGCCGTCCTTACGGGCAAAATTGGTCTGGTAGTCGGCCGTGTCGGCGCTGTCGGTCGGGCGCTTGCCGGCGATATAGGGCGGCAGCGGCAATTCGCCGAGCCGCTCGATCGCCTCGTCGAGATAGGCGCCGGTCAGGCTGAACTGCAATTCGACCTCGCCGCCCTCGCCCTTGGCGATCACTTCCGCATGCAGGCGGCCGAGCTCGCAGGCATTGCTGGCGGCGTCCGAATCGAACACCACGCGCTCCCCGAGGCCAAGCTTCTTGGCCGGGCGGGCGAAGGCGAGCCAGCGATCCTCGCTCTCGCGCTTGTGCAGCATGATCTCGACGCGGGCCGAATCCTCGCCGCGATAGCGTCGCCCGCGCAGACGGGAGGGGATGACGCGGGTGTCGTTGAGGACGAGCGCGTCACCGGGCTGGAGCAGCGAAACGAGGTCGCGGATGCCGCGATCCTCCAGCGGCGGGGGTGCGCCCGCACGCACCACGAGCAGCCGCGCCGCGTCGCGCGGGCTCGCGGGCCTGAGCGCGATACGGTCCTCGGGCAGGTCGAAATCGAAGAGATCGACGTTCACGGCCGCGACGTCCTTCTGGTCAAACGAAACGAGCCCTCACCCCATTGGCTGCGAGCGCCGCTCGCGTCCAGGGATGAGGGCTCGCCTCAAAGTATCGAAGATCAGGCCGCGTCGGCCATCACCTTCATCGAGACGATCGAGTCGGGATCGCGCACCGGCTCGCCACGCTTGATCAGGTCGACATTGTCCATGCCTTCGACGACCTCTCCCC
>JAEWKP010000345.1 GCA_023393655.1 Pseudomonadota bacterium
CCCCCCGTATACCCCGCGCCCGCCGCTCTGCCGGTTGGTGGCGATGATGTTGCGCTTCTTCTTGTACGCGAGGACGGCATGCGCCGTCGAAACGCCGTAGTGGCTGCGCTGACGTTCCCCCGGATCGATCGACGCATCGTCGAGATGCATCAGCGCTGTCTGGATCATCCGGACGTGCTGGCCGATCGCACCGCGTGTGACATGGGCCGCGTCCCGGACCCGGCAGGCCTCGAGCTGCGGTTGCCCTGCGAAGATGAATGAGCGCAGATTCATCGTGCTTGTCCCTTTCGCTCGACAATGGGCGTCACGGCAACAGCGCCGCCGCCATGCGCAATGCCTCGATCTGAAAGCCGTCGAAGCCCATATGGAGCTCGGGCGATCGATATTTCTGCATGATCGTGACGTCGCTTGCGGAACGATCCGTCAGGCAGATCGCGTGGCCGAGCTCGTGGGCCGTGACCATCCAGGGGTTCCCCCAGTCGATGAAGGAAAAATTGCGGCCGAGGCCGGTCAGACCCGAGGCGCGCTCCTTTAGTTTAGGGTCTTCGAAATCCCATCCGTAGATCAGATTCTTGAGATGAGCCCGCCCGGCCGCGGCGATATGTTCCTGGATCGTGAAGGTCTCGTTCGAGTTCGCCAGGATCGGCGATCCGAGATTGTCTTCCCTGAAGACGAGGCGATGAATGGGGCCGACGCGCACGAGCCGGATATTGGCTTGCCTGCGATATTCTTGTTCGACCTCTCCCAGCAGGCCGTGTAGTTCCGGCTCGGAATAGGGCAGCTTCCGCACGGCGTCGCGTAAGATGACATTGGCTGCATAATGCACGGTCAAGGATCGCCCGGCCGCGACGCAAAGAATGGGATGGCCCGGCTCACCGGGCGTGCTCATCACCAAGGCCCGTCTCGTTTCGGCGCTGGCATGAAATTCGAAACTGGCGCCCGATGTCGGCGGCAGCGTGAAGACCTCGAATGGCGAATTTACCGCCCTGCGGGCATTGGTGATGATCTCGATCCCACCGGGGTTGCCGGCCGGGCCAATGACGCTGAGCGTCCATTCTCGATCGTCCGTCTGGACCGATACGGTCCTGCTCTGCCCGATCGGCACGAACTGGTAGGCGCTGTCGAGAAGCACTCCCTCCGGAAAATAGGAGAAGCCGTTCGCCGGTCCGGTCCATCGCCCGCTGAAAGAACAGTCCTCGGAAACAAACGGGCTGGGCATTTCAACAACCTCCGCACAGCGGAACCTGTCAGCGCCACGGCTCCATGCCGTCCGTCATTCGAACGAGACGCGCCCTGTTCCGCAGCGAAGGTCGGGATTGCGCTGGCCGGGCTTGTTCGCCGCCGGCGCATCTGGTCCTCTGCCGGCATCTCAGGGGAAGGATCACCACCATGCAATTCCGCAATCTCGGCCGCTCGGGCCTGCGCGTCTCGCTCGTCGGGCTGGGCTGCAACAATTTCGGCGGCCGTATCGATCTCGACGCGACACGCAAGGTCGTCGATGCCGCGATCGAGCATGGCATCACCCTGTTCGACACCGCCGACATCTATGGCGAGCGCGGCGGCTCCGAGACGGCTTTGGGCGAGGTGCTCGGCGCGCGCCGCAAGCAGATCGTGCTCGCCAGCAAGTTCGGCATGGACATGGATGCCGAGGGCGTGAAGAAGGGCGGCTCGCGTCGCTACATCATGAATGCCGTCGAGGATTCGCTGCGGCGCCTCAAGACCGACTGGCTCGATCTCTATCAGCTCCATCGGCCCGATCCGCTGACCCCGATCGAGGAGACGCTGCGCGCCATGGACGACCTCGTCCGTCAGGGCAAGGTTCGCTATATCGGCTGCTCCAACGTCGTCGCCTGGCAGGTCGCCGATGCGCACTGGACGGCGCGCGATCTCGGCATTCCCGGCTTCACCTCGGCACAGGACGAATACAGCCTGCTGAAGCGCGGCGCCGAGAAGGACCTGATCCCGGCCATCGCGCATTACGGCATGGGCCTGCTGCCCTATTTCCCGCTCGCCAACGGCGCCCTCACCGGCAAGTACAAGCGCGGCGCGGCGATGCCGGAAGGTGCGCGCCTGACCAAGCTGCCGCAGCGCGCCGACGAGATCTTCAGCGAAGATAATTGGCGCCGCATCGAGGGCCTGACCGCCTTCGCCGAGCAGCGCGGCCATACCCTTGTCGAGCTGGCCTTCTCCTGGCTGGCGGCGCAGCCCGTGGTATCCAGCGTCATCGCCGGCGCGACGAAGCCGGAGCAGGTCGCGGCCAACGTCAAGGCAGCCGACTGGGCGCTGAACGCCGAAGACCTCGCCGAGATCGACAAAATCACGGCCTGAGCGATTGCGGAACCGCCTCGGCACCGGTCATGTTGTAGCGGTGTCGAGGGGGAAAAGGCGTTGACGCGGCTACGTTGGGTCCTGAGGCAGCTCTCGGAGCGGCTCTGGGTGCGGGCGACATTGTTCGCGCTGCTCGGCGTCGCCAGCGCGCTCGCATCGATTGTCGCCGCACCGCTGGTGCCCGAAGGCGTATCGGCCAAGATCGGCGCGGATGCGGTCGACAAGGTGCTCGGCATCCTCGCATCCTCGATGCTCACGGTGGCGATCTTCTCGCTGTCGACGATGGTGTCCGCCTATGGCGCGGCGGCGAGTTCGGCGACGCCGCGCGCGCCCTATCTCCTGCAGGCCGATACCGGTGCGCAGAACGCGCTGGCCACCTTCATCGGGGCGTTCCTGTTCAGCCTGGCCGGCATCATCGCGCTGAGCACCGGTCTCTACGGTTCGAGCGGGCGGCTGCTGCTCTTTCTCGTGACCTTGCTGGTCGTCGCCGTGGTGGTGACGACCTTCGTCGGCTGGATCGATGCGTTGTCGCGGCTCGGCCGGATGAACGAGACGATCGACCGTGTCGCTGGCGCCGCGGCCGCGGCTCTGGACGACTACGCCGCTTCGCAGACCATGGGTGCGCAGCCCGTCCGCACGCCGCCGGCCGGCGCTCGCGAGATCACAGCCGATCGGACCGGCTATCTCCAGCATGTCGACATCGCGGCCCTGGCGCGGCTTTGTGAAGATGGCGGCGAGATCGATGTGGCCCGCATTTCCGGCGCCTTCGTCGGCATTGGCGAGACACTCGCCTACGCGACGCGTTTCGACGAGGAACAAGATGCGGATATCCGGGACGCCTTCATTCTCGGTGACCGCCGGTCTTTCAGCCAGGACCCCCGCTTCGGGCTGATCGTTCTGTCCGAGATCGCCTCGCGGGCGCTGTCTCCCGCTGTCAACGATCCCGGCACTGCGATCGACGTGCTCGCTGCGCTGGCCCGGTTGCTGACGCGACCGGCGCCGGAGGACGTGCCGGAGCCGGTGGCCAATGTTTATGTGCCGATGCTCGCCCCGCACTCGCTGCTCGAGGACTGCATCGTGCCGATCGCGCGCGACGGAGCGGCGATGATCGAGGTCGCCCTGCGCCTGCAGCGCACGCTGGCGACGATTGCGACCAACCCGCGCTTCGCCGAAGCGGCGCGCGATCTCGCCGGCGACAGTCGGGAGCGCGCGCTCGCGGCCCTGCCCCACGAGATCGACCGGCAGAGGCTGCTAGCGGCCACCGCCGGACGCGAGACTTGAGAGGTCACAGGAAGGTCGCGATCTCCTCCAGCGGCTTCTTGCCGATGGCGGGGACGCGGCAATCCTCTTTGGGGTAGCCGACGACGAGCAGGATCAGCGCCTTCTCGTTGTCGGGCCGTCCGCAGATCGCGTTGAGGAAGTTCATCGGTGCCGGCGTATGCGTCAGCGTCGCGAGGCCCGCATCGTGCAGCGCCGCGATCAGGAAACCTGTGGCGATGCCCACCGACTCAGGCACGTAATAGTGCTTGATCTTGTTGCCCTCGGCATCCACGCCCCAGCGCTGGGCGAAAATCGCGATCAGCCAGGGCGCAGTCTCCAGGAACGGCTTCTGGTCGTCCGTGCCGAGATGGGCGAGCGCGTCGAGCCATTCCTCGCCGGCGCGGCCGGCATAGAAGGCGCGCTCCTCCTCTTCCGCGCCCTCGCGGATCAGCGTCTTGCGGCCGGGGTCGGAAATGCAGACGAAGCTCCAGGGCTGCTGGTTGGCTCCGGACGGCGCGGTGCCGGCGACGCGCACCGCCGTTTCGATCAGGTCCCGCGGCACCGGCCTGTCGGAGAAGTCACGCACGGTTCGGCGCTTGCGCATGCGGGCGAGGAAGGCATCGGCACGGCCCTGCATCTCGGCTTCCGGAACGCCTTCGAAGACGAGGGGCATGGTGACATACGGGCTCACGGCGTTTCGCTCCTGACGCATTTTGGCCAGCTTGCTGCGAATTGCAGGCTCGGCGCAATGGACCGCTTGCGCCCGCCCGCTTATGGTCCGCGCCATGAGCGAGAAAGCCACGACCGCCCCCGCCCTGAAGCCCGGCGACCATCTCTTCCTGGTCGACGGCTCGAACTTCATTTTCCGGGCCTATTTCCAGTCGATCAACCAGGAGCGGAAATACAATGCCCGCTCGGACGGGCTGCCTTCCGGCGCGGTCCGGCTCTTTGCGACGAAGCTGTTCCAGTTCGTGCGCGAGGGCGTGCTCGGCGTCCGCCCGACCCATCTCGCCATCGTTTTCGACAAGTCGGAGAACTCGTTCCGCAAGGCGATCTACCCGGCCTACAAGGGCAACCGCTCCGAGCCACCACCCGATCTCATCCCCCAGTTCCCGCTGATGCGCGAGGCGGTGCGCGCCTTCGGCCTCATTCCGGTCGAGCAGGAAGTCTACGAAGCTGACGACCTGATAGCGACCTATGCGAAACAGGCCCGCGAGGCCGGCGCCGACGTGCTGATCGTTTCCGCCGACAAGGACCTGATGCAGCTCGTGAAGCCGGGCGTCGCGATGTACGATCCCGCCTCCGGCGATCAGAAGAAGGGCGCCGGCTTCCGCGCCGAGCGCCGCATCGGCGAGCCCGAGGTCGTCGAGTATTTCGGGGTCATGCCCGAAAAGGTCACCGACGTGCAGGCGCTGGCCGGCGATGCCACTGACAACGTCCCCGGCGCGCCCGGCATCGGCATCAAGACGGCGGCCCAGCTCATCGGCGAATATGGCGATCTCGAAACCCTGTTGACGCGTGCTGGCGAGATCAAGCAGCCCAAGCGCCGGGAGACGCTGACCAATCCCGAAGTGATCGAGAAGGTCCGTATCTCCCACAAGCTCGTCAGCCTCGTCGACGACGTGAAGGTCGAGACGCCGCTGGAGAACCTGACGCTGGAGCAGCCCGACCCGGCGAAGCTCATCGCCTTCCTCAAGGCGATGGAATTCACCACCATCACCAAGCGCGTCGCCGAGGCCTATGAGGCGGATGTCGGCGCCGTCGACGCCGATCCGGAGCTGGCTCCGGGCGGCGCGCGCGCGGCCGAGCTCAAGGCGCTCTATGCGGGCGCCGATGCCGCCGAGGATGCGGCTCCCGGCTTGGCTCTCGCCGCATCTCCTGCGCCTGCCGCCGCTGTTTCAGGCGCGCCCGCTGGCGAAGACGGCTGGCTGAGGCCGGGCGATCTGGCCAGCGCCCGCAAGAATGAGGCGATCGCCGGCAAGATCGACCGCTCCACATACGAATGCGTGCGCACGCTCGCCGATCTCGAACGCTGGATCGGCTGGGCCCATGAGACCGGCCACGTCGCTCTCGATACCGAGACCAATTCGCTCGACGCGATGCAGGCCGATCTGATCGGCGTCTCGCTTGCCATCGCGCCGGGCCGCGCCTGCTACATTCCGCTCCAGCATCGCGGCGGCGATGGCGGGCTCTTCGACGAGGGGCTGCTGGAAGGCCAGATTCCGCTGGCGCAGGCCGTCGCCGCCCTGAAGCCGCTGCTCGCCGATGCCGGCGTGCTCAAGATCGGCCAGAACCTGAAATACGACCTGCTCATCCTGGAGCGCCATGGCCTCAGCGTGTCCCCGATCGAGGACACGATGCTGATCTCCTACGCGCTCGATGCCGGCACCAACAGCCACGGCATGGACAAGCTCTCGGAACTGCATCTCGGCCACGAGACGATTCCGTATTCCCAGGTCGCCGGCAGCGGCAAATCGCAGGTCACCTTCGACAAGGTCCCGCTTGACCGCGCGACCGACTACGCCGCCGAGGATGCCGACGTCACGCTCAGGCTCTGGCTCGCATTGAAGCCGCGCCTCGCCGCCGAGAAGAAGACGGCGGTCTACGAGGT
>JAEWKP010000391.1 GCA_023393655.1 Pseudomonadota bacterium
TAAGGCTGCGTTTCAGCGGCGTGCGTGCGGTGGCCTCGGTCCCGCCCAGACGCACGGCCGCGGCCCGCGGCGGGTGTCCGGCGGCGATGGCCGCTGCCAGCCGCGCCTCGGCCGGCGTCAGATCGAACAAGCCGGCGATCAGCCCAGCTTCGGGCCCCGCCCCCACTGCAACCGGCGTGGCGACGATGATGGCGCCCGCAAAGGAGAAGATGTCGCGCGCGCGCCCCCGCACGGGCGCGACATGCACGACCATCGGATTCGTACCGCGCCAGGCCGGAATCGGCAGGGAACGGACGGGTTGGGGCAACTCCGCGCGCGAGAAGCCCGCGATCACCGTCGCGAGCATGTCGTCGGCCGGGCCGTAGGCGAGCGAGAGGCGGGCCGTGCGATCGAGGAACACGCCTGGAATCAGGTCCTGGAACAGGGCGTTGGCATCGAGCACATGACCGCGCAGACCGAGGACCGCCGCAGGAAGCCCCATCAGCTCGAGAGCCTGCGAGGCGGCGCGCGCCCGCTCCATTGCCAGCCGGCGCCCAAGCAGCCCGGCCCGGGCGAAATGCGGGCGCAAGCGATCGAGCGCGGCGATGGCCTGCCCATCGACGGTGCCTTCGGCAAAGTTCCGTTCGCAATGGACGATCGTGGTGTCGCCGGTCGGAGCCGCAATCACCGTCGCGACCCCGGAGCCGTATCCGGCCGGAATCAGGAAATCCCGATAGACCGGCTCGCGCGCGAGTTCGTCGCGGCTGAAAACGTCCTCGTCGGTGATGAAGCCGTGGCGTCCATGCGCGAGCAGGCGCTGCGCCCGCTCGTTGACCGCAAACGGGATGCGGCGCAGGACCTCCTCGTAGTCGTCGCTGAATTCAGGTGACGAGGCGAGCAGACGTACGTCGTCATGCAGAACCGTGCCGAGCAGCGCCTCGCGGCAGTTGGCGATCCGGGCCGTGTCGCGGAGCACGGCGGGCCAGCTCTCAGGTACGATCGCGGCCTCGTAGATGCCGTCGATCAACGCATTCTCGAAATCGCTGCCGGTCACGTCCGTCCCTCTCACGGGACGGACAATCTAGCGTTCCGCGCGCAAATGTCTCCTTCAAATGAAGGAGATCAGATGCATCTTAAGGCGCGGGCGACAGGCTGTGACTCAGCCCTCCGGCAGGCCGAGCATCAGGCGGATGTTCTGCACCGCCGCGCCCGACGCGCCCTTGCCGAGATTGTCGAGCCGCGCGACCAGCACCGCCTGGCCGAGATCGTCCTGCCCGAACACCGTGAGCTCCAGCTTGTTGGTGTCGTTCAGCGCTTCCGGCTCGATCTTGCCGCCCTTCCCGTCCTGCGGGACGACGCTGACATAGGTCGAGCCGGCATAGCGCTCGGCCAGGGCGTGGTGGAGATCGGCGACGCCAGGCCGTCCGGGAAGCGCATCGAGATGCAGCGGCACCGAGACCAGCATGCCCTGCCGGAAATTGCCGACGGAGGGCACGAAGATCGGCCGCCGCGTCAGGCGGGCATAGGCCTGCAGTTCAGGCAGATGCTTGTGGCGGAGCCCAAGGCCGTAAAGCTCGAAGGCCGGAGCGACGCCGGTCTCGAAATCCTCGATCATCGACTTGCCGCCGCCGGAATAGCCGGAGACCGCATTGACCGCGACCGGATGGTCCTGCGCCATCAGTCCGGCATCGACGAGCGGGCGCAGCAGCGCGATGGCGCCGGTCGGGTAGCAGCCGGGATTGGCGACGCGCTCGGCCCTGGCGATCTTCCCGGCATGGCCGGGCTCGAGCTCGGCGAAGCCGTAGACCCAACCCGGCGCGATACGATGGGCGGTCGCGGCATCGACGATCTTGGGCGCCTCGGTGCCGAGCGCGTCGGCCAGCGCGACCGATTCCTTGGCGGCCTCGTCAGGCAGGCAGAGCACGACGAGATCGACGCTCGCCATCATGTCCTTGCGCGCCGCAGGGTCCTTGCGCCTGTCGGGGTCGATGCTCTTGACCGCGACCTCCGGCACCGCGGCCAGACGTTCGCGGATGCCGAGCCCGGTCGTGCCGGCTTCGCCGTCGATGAAGATGGTTTTCAGATTCTGGCTCATCGGGACCCCCGGTGGCTGGGCAGACACAGCAATGGATGGGCTTCGGGCATAAAAAAACCGCGCCTCGGGCGCGGTCGCGGGCATTCGGGCTTCAGCCGAACGTCATCGCGGGCGCGCCGGGGCGGCCTGGCAGGGGCGACGTCGGATGAAGCTCGTCATCATGGCATCGTATATGTTCGCGCTTGAGCGGGCTGTCAATCGGCGCTTGCGATCGGACGCTCCGGCGGCTTCGGCCGCGGGCTTCCCGAATGGTCAGCGGCGCGCGGTGAGCCAGACATAGAGGCACCAGGGCAGGATCAGGGCGAGCGCGGTCAGGACGAGCCGCAGCATCGTCCAGGCATTGGGATTGTTGAGCGCCCGGCCATCGAGGACCGGCACGCCGTGGATCAGCCCGAGGGCGACCGCCGGAGCCAGGAAGACCAGCAGCGCCCGGCCGATGCGCTGCGCGCGCGGGAGTTCCTCACGCGCCAGTATCAGCAGGGCCGGCACCGCGATCATGCCGAAGGCGATCAGGACAAGAAGAACGCGCATGGACTTCTTGCTACATCAGAGGCGCGGATTGCGCGAGACCTCCCGCCGAAGCTAGCGCCCGCCGGCGACCTTGAGAATGATGCCGGTCGTGTAGCCCGATGCCTCCGAGAGCAGGAACAGCACCGCCTCGGCGATCTCTTCGGCCGTCGCAGCGCGCTTCAGCGGAATCAGCGGCGCGATCCGGGCGACGCGACCGACCTCGCCGGTGGACAGCGCGTGGATCTCCGTCTCGGTGATGCCGGGTGCCACCGCGTTCACGCGGACACCATGCGGCGCGAGCTCCTTGGCGAGGCCGATGGTCAGGGAATCCACGGCTCCCTTCGAGGCGGCGTACCAGACATATTCGCCGGGCGAGCCCAGCTCGGCCGCAACGGAGGAGATGTTGACGATCGCCCTGCCCTGCACGCCCTGGTTCGCCATCAGCGCGCGGGCCGCCTCCCGCGCGACAAGGATCGCCCCGGTGACGTTGACGTCGATGCATTCGCGGATGACCGCGGTGTCGGCGTCGACGAGCGGCCCCGACTTGCCGGTGATACCGGCATTGTTGACGACATGGGTCAGCGGACCCAGCGCCGCCTTCGCCTCGGCGAAGACGCGGCTGATGTCGGTGACATCAGCCATATCGCCCCGCAGCGCCACAGCCTTCGCGCCCGCCGCCTCGCAGGCCGCGACAACCTCGGCCGCGGCCTTCCCATTGCTCTGGTAGTTCACCGCGACGTCGTAGCCGCGTCCGGCGGCCATGATGCAGATCGCGGCGCCGATGCCGCGGCTGCCGCCGGTGACGAGAAGAACGGGACGGCTCATGGCAGGCTCCTGCTGATCTGGCG
Organism: Pseudomonadota bacterium; assembly: GCA_023393655.1. Classification (GTDB taxonomy): domain Bacteria; phylum Pseudomonadota; class Alphaproteobacteria; order Rhizobiales; family Beijerinckiaceae; genus Allobosea. The sequence goes on from JAEWKP010000391.1 coordinate 3,433, forward strand.
AACAGGTGCCAGCCAATACGAAAAGGGGGGGGGGGGGGGGGGGGCGGGCGGCGCGGCCGG
>JAEWKP010000462.1 GCA_023393655.1 Pseudomonadota bacterium
GCGGGAGGTTGGCGAGGGACGTCTCACTCGCCAACCGGGTCAGGTCCGGAAGGAAGCAGCCCTAACGAGACCGAACGGGTCTTCGTCCAGCCTCCCACCTCATGCGCCCGATAAAGCGCCGGACCGAGTTGCGGAACCGGCGCGGCGCCATTGACCCTCGCCTTCCGATTGGCGAAACCAGTCTCCATGACCGACCAGATCGACGCCGCCTCTGCTGACGAACCGGGATTCGCCGGGTTCGATCCGGTGCCTGCGCCGCCGCCTGCCGCCAATGGGGCGCCCGCGCCCTATCGCGTGCTCGCGCGGAAATATCGCCCGGCGCATTTCGGCGACCTGATCGGCCAGGAAGCGATGGTGCGCACGCTGACCAATGCCTTCGCGGCCGGGCGCATCCCGCAGGCCTGGATGCTGACCGGCGTGCGCGGTGTCGGCAAGACCACGACCGCCCGCATCCTGGCGCGCGCGCTCAATTTCCAGACGCCGGACGGGCAGGGCAGCCCGACCACGGACCTGCGCGAATTCGGCATCCATTGCCGCGAGATCATCGAGGGCCGCCATATCGACGTGATGGAGATCGACGCCGCCTCCAACAACAGCGTCGACAATATCCGCCAGATCAACGACGCCGTGCGCTATGCGCCGGTCTCCGCGCGCTACAAGGTCTATATCGTCGACGAGGTGCACATGCTCTCGACCGGCGCCTTCAACGCCTTCCTGAAGACGCTGGAGGAGCCGCCGCCGCATGCGAAGTTCATCTTCGCGACGACGGAAATCCGCAAGGTGCCGATCACGGTGTTGTCGCGCTGTCAGCGCTTCGACCTGCGCCGCGTCGAATCCGACGTGCTGGTCGATCATCTCGCCAATATCTGCCGGGCCGAGAGCGTCGATGCCGAGCAGGAGGCGCTGGCCGCAGTCGCCCGTGCCGCCGAGGGCTCGGTGCGCGATTCCCTCTCGATCCTCGATCAGGCTATCGCGCATGCCGCCGGCCGGATCACGCTCGACGATATCCGCTCGATGCTCGGTCTTGCCGACAGGGCCCGCGTCATCGATCTCTTCGAAGCCGTGATGAAAGGCGATATCGCCGCGGCGCTCGGCGAGTTGCGCGCGCAATACGATGCCGGCGCCGATCCGGTTGTGGTGCTGAACGACCTCGCCGAATTCACCCATCTGGTCACGCGCCTCAAGCTCGTGCCCGAGGCGGTCAAGGACAACAGCCTCGCCCAGGCCGAGCGCGTGCGCGGCGGCGATTTCGCCCAGCGCCTCTCTGTCCGCATCCTCGCCCGCACCTGGCAGATGCTGCTCAAGGGCATTGCCGAGGTGAAGCAGGCCGACAGGCCGGTCATGGCCGCCGAGATGGTGCTCGTCCGCCTTGCCCATGCCGCCGACCTGCCGACGCCGGACGAGGCGCTGAAGATGGTGCGCGACGGCATGGGCTCCGTCCCGGCCGGCAATGGCGGCGGCAATGGCATGGGCATGCCGCGCCCGCCTTCCGGTGGCGGCAACACCGCGCTTGCCGCCCGCCCGGTCCTCGCCAGCGCCAATCCCGCGCCCGCACCGGTCGCCCGCGCTGTCGCGGCGCCCATGGCGATCGTCGCCACGCTGGAGGATGTCGTCGCGCTGGCCTCCCAACATCGCGACATCACGCTCAAGATCGCGCTGGAGCGCGATATCCGGCCCGTCCGTTTCGAGCCCGGCCGCATCGAGTTCTCGTTGGCCGAGGGCGCCTCGCGGACGCTGGCGCAGGACCTCTCCCGCCGCCTCAAGGAATGGACCGGCCAGACCTGGATGGTCGCCGTCGTCAATGACGAGGGCGGCGCCACCATGCGGGAGCAGGCGGCGGCGGCGAAGGACCAGCGCGAGAACGACGCGGCGGCTCACCCTGCCGTCAAGGCGGTGCTGGAGCGCTTCCCCGGCGCGCGCATCGTCGATGTCCGCGACCCCCGCGCCATCGCCGCTGCCGAGATAGCGGCTTCCTTGCCGGCCGAAGACGAATACCTGCCCGATGCCGAGCCCCTGTTCGACGATTCCGAACCGGATTTCGACGGCATCGATTTCTGACGATTCCGAGGAGGATTTTCGATGCGCGACATGATGGGCCTGATGAAGCAGGCGCAGCAGATGCAGCAGAAGATGGCCGATGTTCAGGCCGAGCTCGACAATATCGAGGTCGAGGGCGCTGCCGGCGGCGGCATGGTCAGCGTGACGATGACCGCCAAGGGCGCCATCAAGGCGGTGAAGATCGATCCCTCGCTGATGGTCGCCGACGAGCGCGAGATCCTGGAGGACCTGATCGTCGCCGCGTCCACCGATGCCCGGAACCGCGCCGAGCGCGTGATGCAGGAGCGCTTGGCCGAGATCACCAAGGGCCTGCCGATCCCGCCGGGCATGAAGCTGTTCTGAGGACATGTCCCGCGCCATCGCCGGCCCCGAGATCGAGCGGCTGATCCAGCTCCTGGCCAAGCTGCCGGGGCTGGGGCCGCGCTCGGCGCGCCGGGCCGCCCTGCATCTCGTCAAGAAACGCGAGCAGCTGCTCGGCCGGCTCAGCGAGGCGATGGCCGTGGCGCGCGAGCGCATCGTCGTCTGCTCGACCTGCGGCATTGTCGATACC
>JAEWKP010000467.1 GCA_023393655.1 Pseudomonadota bacterium
GAACAGCAGCACCACCAGGACCGGCCCCCAGACGAAGAAGGCCAGCGGGATGGCGGTCGAATAGAACGGCACGGTCTCGGTCATGGCGTCTCGGCTCTCGCGTCTGGGATCGGCGCTGCGGTCGCAACGTTATCCGGCCGCCCGGCTGTCGCCAAGCCGGGGCAGTCGGGAACCCGATCAACCGTGGGGCAGGATCTCCTGCTCGATCGCACCGAAGATTGAATGACCGGAAGCGTCCTTCATCTCGATGCGGACCGTATCGCCGAAGCGCAGGAAGGGTGTCTTTGGCTCGCCGCCCCGGATCGTCTCCACCATGCGCTGCTCGGCGATGCAGGCATAGCCGCGCCCGCCCTCGGCGACAGGCCGACCGGGCCCGCCATCGGCATCGCGATTGGAGACCGTGCCGGCGCCCACGACGGTACCGGCCGAGAGGCGGCGGGTGGCGGCGGCATGGGCTATCAGCGTGCCGAAATCGAAGGTCATGTCGGTGCCGGCATCGGGCTTGCCGAAGAGCGCGCCGTTGACCTGTGCCAGCAGCGGCAGGTGCAGACGGCCGTCGCGCCAGGCATTGCCCAGCTCGTCCGGCGTCACCGCGACCGGGGAATAGGCCGAGGACGGCTTCGACTGGACGAAGCCGAAGCCTTTCGCCAATTCGTCCGGAATCCGGTTCCGCAAGCTCACGTCGTTGACGAGCATGACGAGGCGGATCGCTCCCAGCGCCTCCTCGCGGGTCGCGCCCATCGGCACGTCGCCGGTGACGACCGCGATCTCGGCCTCGAAATCGATGCCGTCCTCCTCGCTGCGCGCCTGCACGGCCTGGCGAGCGCCAAGCGGAGCGTCGCTGCCGCCCTGGTACATCAGCGGATCGGTCCAGAAGCTCTCCGGCATGGTGGCACCGCGCGCCTTCCGGACGAGATCGACGTGATTCACATAGGCCGAACCGTCGAGCCACTGATAGGCGCGCGGCAGGGGCGCGGCGCAGTCGTGCTCGTGGAAGCGGAAGGACGGCACGGAGCCGTGCTCGAGCCCCTCGGCAAGGTCGGCGAGGCGCGGGGCGTGGCGACCCCAGTCGTCAAGCGCCGCCTGCAGCGTCGGGACGACCGGAAAAGCATCGGTGGCGCGGGTCAGATCACTGGAAACGACGACGAGACGGCCGTCACGGCCATGCGCGAGCGAGGCAAGCTTCATGTCTTTTCATTCCTTCCCGGACGCGCCAATAAGGGCATAAAGGCATAACAATCCCTCGGGAGGAAACCATATGGAACGTCGCAGCTTTTTGAAATCGGGGGCACTGGCCGCCGCCGCGACGACGGTCGCGATGCCGGCGATCGCGCAGTCCCAGCCCGAGGTGAAATGGCGGCTGACGTCGAGCTTCCCGAAGTCGCTCGACACGATCTTCGGCACGGCCCAACAATTCTCGAAACTCGTCTCCGAGGCGACGGACGGCAAGTTCGAGATCCAGGTCTTCGCGCCCGGCGAGATCGTGCCAGGCCTGCAGGCCCTCGACGCGGTTTCGTCCGGCACGGTCGAATGCGCGCATTCACCGACCTATTTCTACATCGGCAAGGACCCGACGCTGGGTCTCGGCACCGGCATCCCGTTCGGGCTCAATGCCCGCCAGCAGCATAGCTGGTGGTTCTTCGGCGGCGGCGAGCAGGTCGTGAACGGCGTGCTCGACCGCTTCAACGCCTATGCGATCCCCTGCGGCAATTCCGGCTGCCAGATGGGCGGCTTCTTCCGCAACGAATTGAAGAGCATCGACGACCTCAAGGGCCTGAAATTCCGCATCGGCGGCATGGGCGGTGCGGTTCTCGCCAAGCTCGGCGTGGTGCCGACGCAGATCGCGCCCGGCGACGTCTATCCGGCGCTGGAACGCGGCGCGATCGATGCGGCCGAGTTCGTCGGCCCCTATGACGACGAGAAGCTCGGCTTCATCCGCGTCGCCAAATACTATTATAATCCGGGCTGGTGGGAGGGCGGCGCGATGCTGCACCTGATCATCGGCAAGGACGCCTGGAACAAGCTGCCGAAGCACTACCAGGCGATCGTCCAGAACGCCTGCGAGGCCGCCAATAACTGGATGCTGGCCAAGTACGATTTCGTGAACCCAGGCGGCCTGCGCCGTCTCGTCGCGCAGGGGGCGCAACTGCGCGGCTTCCCGCTGCCGGTGATGGAAGCGGCGCTGAAGGCGGCCGAGGAATATTACGCCGAGACCAGCGCCAAGAGCCCGGACTTCAAGAAGGGCTACGATTCGATGGTCGCGTTCCGTGGCGAGAACCTGCTCTGGTGGCAGATCGCGGAACTGTCCTACGACTCGTTCATGAACCGGTTGAAGGCGCGCTGAGGCGCGGCTGGGGCATCGCCATGACGAAGAAGCCAGCCGCCGACGCGGAAGACCAGGCGCTCCATCTGGAGCGCTTCCTGCCCTATCGCCTGAATGTCGTCGGGACGCTCGGCGGGCGCGCGCTCGGGCGCATCTATGGCGAGCGCTTCGGCATCGGCATCCCGGAATGGCGAGTGGTGGCGCAGCTCGGCGAGTTCGGCAAGCTGACCTCGCGCGACATCGGCGAGCTCGCCCAGATGCACAAGACCAAAGTCTCGCGCGCCGTCAGCGAGCTGGAGAAGCGCGGGCTGGTCTCGCGCGCCGAGAACCGGCAGGACCGGCGCGAATCCTTCGTCACGCTGACGCCGGCGGGCAAGCGCATCTACGACCAGATCGTGCCGCTGGCGCTGGGTTTCGAGGCCCGCTGGATCGAGGGCATCGCCCCCGACGAGCTCAAGGTGTTCGAGCGCGTGCTCTCGACCCTGACCGAGCGCGGCCGGCATCTCGCCGGGAATTATCGCGAGGAAGACGGGGCCTGAGCGCCCCGCCGCTCAGAAATACTGCGCGAGATTGCGCCGGATGCGCTGAGCTGGGTCTTCGCCCTTCGGCGGGTAGGCGAAAGCGGTGCCGGTGATCGCCTCATAGGCGCGGACATAGACCGAAGAGGTCTGGTCGATCAGCTCCTGCGGGATCGGCGGCAGGTCCTGCGTATAGGGATCGCAACGCGCCACGACCCAGTTGCGCACGAAATCCTTGTCGAAGGATTCGGGCTTGCCCCCGGCGGCGAAGCGCTCGGGATAGCTTTCGGCAAACCAGTAGCGGCTCGAATCCGGCGTATGGATCTCGTCGGCGAGCACGATGCGGCCCTCGGCATCGGTGCCGAACTCGTATTTCGTGTCGGCGAGGATCAGGCCGCGCTCGCGTGCGAGTTTCTGGCCGCGGGCGAAGAGCGCCAGCGCATAGGCCGAGACCTCGTCCCATTGCTTCTGCGTCAGCAGACCCTCCCCGACGATCTGGGCGGCCGAGAGCGGTTCGTCATGGCCGCCGTCGAAGGCCTTGCTGGTTGGGGTGATGATCGCCTGCGGCAGTGCCTCGTTGTCGCGCAGGCCGTCCGGCAGCGTCATGCCGTACATCTCGCGCCGGCCCTGCTTGTACATGGTCAGGATCGAAGTGCCGGTCGTGCCGGCGAGATAGCCGCGCACCACCATCTCGACGGGCAGGATCTCCAGCCGCCGGCCGACCACCACGTTGGGGTCCGGATATTCCAGGACATGGTTGGGGCAGATATCGGCAGTCTGTTCGAACCAGTAGCGCGCGGTCTGGGTCAGCACCTGGCCCTTCAGCGGAATCGCGGCGATCGCCCGGTCGAAGGCGGAGAGCCTATCGGTGGAGATCAGGATCCGGCGGTTGTCGGGCAGGTCGTAATTCTCGCGGACCTTGCCACGATAATAGTTCGGCAATTCCGGGATGACGGCTTCGTGAAGAGGCAGATAATCGGACATGGGCGGAGCTTGCCTCGTTGGCGCTGCACGGAAGGCCGGCGCGGCCGGGCCGCTGCCGCAGGTCTTCTAACCAGAACGGAAGTTTTCCACCACAGGGACGGCGCGCACTTCCCCGGATTGCTGCGCCTGCCTGAATGTGGCATGCGAGGCCCTCGCGATGGAGCGTCCCCGCGGCCTATCAGGCGAGGCTCCGCTCCATAGTTCCGTCGTGTTTGGCGGGTGTTCTCTGGTAGGCCTCTCGGCCAAAATTCCCGGACAGAGCCTGCCCACCGGCTCGACTATGGATGACGTGACCCGACCCGCGATGATGCTGCGACTTTCCAGACGCTTCGGCATGGCCCTTCTGATGCTGGCGGCCCTCGGTGGTACCGCTGTGGCGCAGTCGGCGTCCTGCAATGCCTGGCGTGCCGAGCTGGAAAGCCTGCAGGGCCGCAGCGGCGGCGATCCGCGCGCGGCGCAGGCCGCACGGCGCGTCGGAGCCCAGCTTGCCCGGTTGAGCAACCAGTATCGCTCCATGGGCTGCGATCGCGGCTTCAGCTTCTTCGATTCGCCGCCGCCGCAGTGTGGTTTCATGCGTCAGCAGCTCGGCCAGTTGCAGAGCCAGTACGGCGCGCTGCAGAGTCAGGCGGAGGGGGGCGGTATCGAACAGCGCCGCGCCCAGCTCGCCGCCGCGATCAACAACAACTGCCGGGCGCAGCCGCGCGGCTTCTTCGACACGATCTTCGGGCGCGACCCCGGCCCCGGCGAAATCGATTCGACCCTGCCCGAGCTCGATCCCGTGCAGCCGACCGAGCCGGCGAAGCCGCGCCTGGGCGGCCCGCAGACCGTCTGCGTCAGGACCTGCGACGGCTATTTCTTCCCGCTCTCGAACAATACCGGCAATGGCGACGAGATGTGCCAGGCGCTCTGCCCGGGCACCGAGACGCTCGCCTATGGCATGAGCACCGGCGGCGACATCCAGAACGCAGCCTCGCGCGCGACCGGTCAGCCCTATTCCTCGCTGGCCAATGCCGGGAAATACACCCGCAGCTTCGATGCCGCCTGCACCTGCCGCGGCCAGGGACAGAGCTGGTCGGCCGCCCTCAAGGATGCCGAATACCTGCTGGACAAGCGCAAGGGCGACATCATCGTCAGCGAGCAGCGCGCCGCCGAACTGTCGCGCCCGAAGCCCGATCCCAAGCGCAAGGGAGCACCCGCCCAGGCGGTGGCGCCGGCGCCGGTTCCGGAGATCCCGGACGAGAAGCCGATGCCATCCGAGGATTCGCCGACATCCGGCACCGAATCGGCCGGCGTCGGCCCCGATGCAGTGGGCGAGAAGGTGCTCGACAAGAAGGACGGGCTGAAGAGCGAATCGCGCAGCACGACCGGCGAGCGCCGCGCGGTGCGGATCGTCGCTCCCAATCTCGCGCCCAACCTGAGCCCGCAGGTCGCGCGGCCCTGATGGCGAAAAGTTCCATGCCATCAGCGCATGGAAGATCTCCTCGGAACGGCACGCCAGCCGCTGGACGCATACCCGAAATCGCCGCATAACAGGGTCATCCAAGCCGCCTCCGGGAGGCCGCCAGACCCGTCCCACGGCTTGCTCGCGCCGCGCGCCCGCTTCTGACGCTCCCCAGCTCAGAAGGCCGCCATGTCCGATACGACCGCGACAGCTCCCGCCCATCCCATCCAGTTCGACGATGCCAAGCGCCGCCTCAAGGCGATCTTCATCGGCTCGGTCGGCAATCTCGTCGAGTGGTACGATTTCTACGCCTATACGGCCTTCGCGCTCTATTTCGCCCCGGCCTTCTTCCCCTCGCATGATCCGGTGGTGCAGCAGCTCAATGCGGCGACGCTGTTCGCCGCAGGCTTCATCGTGCGGCCGATCGGCGGCTGGCTGTTCGGCCATCTCGCCGATCGCTACGGGCGGCGGCTGTCATTGACCCTGTCGGTGGTGATGATGTGCTTCGGCTCGCTGATCATCGCGCTGACGCCGACCCATGCGACGATCGGCTTCGCGGCACCGGCCCTGCTGGCGCTGGCGCGCATCATCGAGGGCCTGAGCCTCGGCGGCGAATACGGCGCGAGCGCGACCTATCTCTCGGAGATCGCCGATCCCGCGCATCGCGGCTTCTATTCGAGCTTCCAGTACGTGACGCTGATCGGCGGACAGCTCACCGCGATCCTCGTGCTACTCCTGCTCCAGAACGTCTTCCTGACCCATGAGCAGTTGGTGGAATGGGGCTGGCGCATCCCCTTCGTCATCGGCGCGGTTCTCGCCGTCACCGCCATGCTGATGCGCCGGCACATGCACGAGACCGAATCCTTCGAGGCCGCCAAGGCGACGATGAAGAAGGAAAGCTCGCTCAAGGGCCTGCTGAAATATCCGCGCGAGGTCGCGATCGTGGTCGGGTTGACGGCCGGCGGAACCGCGGCCTTCTACACCTTCACCACCTATATGCAGACCTTCGTCCGGCAGACGGTCGGGCTCTCCGACATGACCACGACCTATGTCATCGCGGGGTCACTGATCTTCGCGGCGGTGCTGCAGCCGGTCTATGGGATGATCTCGGACAGGATCGGCCGCAAGCCGATGCTGATCTTCTTCGGGCTGGCCGGCTCGCTGCTGACCGTGCCGATCCTGACGGCGCTCGCCGATACCAAATCGGCGTTCACCGCCTTCCTGCTGATCTGCGGCGCCTGGATCTTCACCGCCGGCTACACCTCGATCAACGCCGTGGTGAAGGCGGAGCTATTCCCGACAGCGATCCGCGCCACCGGCGTCGCGGTGCCCTATGCCGTGACCGTCTCGATCTTCGGCGGCACGGCGCCGGCCATCGCGCTGTTCTTCAAGCAGCAGGGCCACGAGCAATGGTTCTACTACTACCTCGCCGGCATCATCTTCCTGTCGTTCCTGGTCTATGCGACCATGCGCGACACCAAGCACGCCTCGGCAATGGAGCGGCACGAGTGAAGGGCCAGGCTGCTTCACACGTCATGGTCGGGCTTGTCCCGACCATC
>JAEWKP010000476.1 GCA_023393655.1 Pseudomonadota bacterium
CTTGATGTCCTGTCCCCCGACCCGGCAGGTTCGGGGCGAGATCACGCCGATATCGCGTTGGTCGGTCAGCGGCGAACGGTCAAACTGGACGATCTGGAGATGGTCGGCGAGCGCGGCGGCATCAAGCGGCCGCTCATCTATCCGCCCCAGCGGGTGATGCGGCGCCGTGACCGCGATCATCTCGATCGACGTCAACGCCTCGATCGCGATGCGCGCATCGCGAAAGCTCTCGCCGACGATGACCGAGACCTGGCTGCGTTGCTCCAGCAGCGCCGTGATCGGCCCGCCCAGCGCCTCGGCCGAAAGGCGGATCGCGACGGACGGATAGGCCAGGCTCATCTCCGCCAGCGCGGCGCCGACCAGCAAGGGCGGGAACAGCACGTCGATCGTCAGGGACAATTCCAGCTCGACGCCTTCGCGCAGCCCTCGCGCCCGCGCCCGCATCGCATCGACGCGCAGCAGTACGTCGCGCACATTGGCGAGCAGGGCCCGGCCTTCCGGCGTCGGCACCGGCCGATGGCCGGAGCGGTCGAACAGCCTGACGCCGAGCTCGTCCTCCAGCTTGGCGATGGCGTGGCTGACCGCCGACTGGACGCGGCCGAGCTCCTTCGCGGCGGCGCGAAAACTGCCGCTGTCGCAGACAGCCCTGAACATGCGCATCTGGTCGAGGGAGAGGTTATCCAGCATGATCGATCTCATAGATCATTTCGATGAGAATTATCTCACTTCTGTCGATTGATGCGGAGGTGCATCACAAGGTCCGGCAACGAGGTGATGTGTCTTGCGCAAGATCGATGAAACGGCCGGGCGCGCGACAGCCGGCCGAACCGACTGGTGGATGGTCGTGCTGGTCGTTGCGGCCGGCATCGCCGCATCGCTCCAGATCGGCAAGGCCGCGATCGCGATCCCGCTGCTGCAGGTCGAGACAGGGCGTGATCTCGCCGTCCTCGGCTGGGTCAGCTCGATCTTTGCCGTGCTCGGCCTTTTTGGTGGCGTGCCGGTCGGCGCGCTGGCGACGCGCTTCGGCGATCGCCGGATCCTGCTGTTCGGGCTCGTCATGCTCGCCATCGGCAGTGCGTTGGGGGCGGCGACTTCCGGTCTCGGTTTTCTTCTCGCCTGTCGTGTCGTCGAAGGCTCGGGCTTCCTGATGGTCAGCGTCTCCGGGCCGGCCCTGCTGCGCCGCTGCGTCGGTGAGCGCGACCGCGAGATCGCGATGGCGCTGTGGAGCTGCTTCATGCCGGCGGGCATGGCGCTGGCGATGTTGCTTGGGCCGCTCTTCGGCGGCTGGCGCGCGATCTGGCTGGCGGGAGCGGGCTTCGCGCTCGTGGCCGGCATGGCCGTCGCACTGAGGGTGCCACCGGCAAAGGCGGGTGAGGCGGTGTCATGGCGGCAGCTCGCGGCCGATGCCGGCCGCATGTTCCGGACGCGGGCGCCGCTGCTCCTGGCTTTATGCTTCGCACTCTACGCGATGATGTTCTTTGCCGTGCTCAGCTTCCTGCCCGTCCTGCTGATCGAGCGGATGCACAGTTCGCTCACGGTCGCGGGGCTGCTCAGCGGCCTCGCCACCGCCGGCAATATCGTCGGCAACCTGCTTGCCGGCGTGCTGCTGGCTCGTGGCGTATCGCGGCTCGGCGTTCTTGCCGGCGCGAGCTTCGCGATGGGGCTGGCCGCCGTCTTCGTCTTCCTCCCGCTCTTGCCGCCGACGGGCGCTTTCCTGTGCAGCATTCTGTTTGCGACGGCTGGGGGCTTCGTCCCGGCGACCCTGCTCTCGACCGCGGCTGTGCTGGCGCCGCGCCCCAACCTGGTACCGGCCAGCATCGGGCTCCTGATGCAGGGCAGCAATCTCGGTCAGGTCCTCGGGCCGGCCGTGGTCGGGTTGGTGATTTCCGGCATCGGCTGGACGGGGGCGGCCGGGTTGGTCGCGATCCTCGCCCTCCTGGCGGCGCTGACCTCCTTCGGCTTGCGCCGCGACCTGATTTGAACGGTCGACGCCACGCTCCCGGGCTCAGCCGCGTTCCCAGCCGGACCTGACCAGTTCGGGCTCGTCGCATTCCTCCTCTGGCCAGCCGACGCAGAGATAGGCGACGAGCTTCCATTCCGGCGCGGCATCGAGCGCCTTGCCGATCTCGCCGGGGTCGAGGATCGAGACCCAGCCGACGCCGAGCCCGTGGATACGTGCCGACAGCCAGAACTGCGTGATCGCCGCGACCACCGAATAATCCAGCATCTCCGGCATGGTGGCCCGGCCGAGGCCATGGCCGCGCTCGGTAGCGTGGTCGCAGAACACGGCGAACTGGACGGGCGCTTCCCGCAGCCCTTCCAGCTTCAGGCGGGCATAGAGCGCCGCCCGCTCGCCTTCATAGGAGGCGAGCGCGTTCGCATTGCAGCGGCTGAAGCTCTCCTGCACGGCCGCGCGCTGCGCTGGCGCCGCGACGGAAAGCCAGCGCCAGGGCTGCGCATGTCCGACGGAAGGGGAAAGCCGTGTCTGGGCAAGCAGGGTGTCGATCAGTTCGGCCGGAACCGGATCGCGCGTGAACCGCCGGACATCGCGCCGCCAGCGCAGCAGGTCCTCGAACTGCCGGGCAAAGGCTGCATCGAAGACCGGTGCCTGGCTCACGCCGGGCCTGCCGTCGCGATGGCATGAAAGAACGAGCCCGTCACCAGCCCGCGCCGGCTTCCGGCCGGGGCCGGTGCCGAGCCATGCGGATCGGTCACCACGGCGAAAGGCAGGTCCTCGCCTTGTGCGGCGATGCTCGCATAATGGAATTCATGGCCGGTCAGCGTAGCGCCCGCCGGTCCGAGCGGGCCGTCCGCTTCCAGGATCGCCCGGCGATAGCCGAGATTCATCTTTCGTTTGGCGAAGGAGGTCTCGACCGAGAGCAGGCCGGCCATCTCGTGGGTGGCCCCATCGGCATCGATCAGGCTGCGGCCGAGCACCATGTACCCCCCGCATTCGCCATGCACCGGCCGGGTTGCGGCGAAGGCACGCAGACCGCCGAGGAAGCGGCTTGCCGCTGCGATCGTGCCGGCATGCAGCTCGGGATAGCCGCCCGGCAGCCAGCAGGCATCGCAGGTTTCCGGCGGTGCTTCGTCTTTGAGGGGCGAAAACGGCACGAGGTCCGCGCCGGCCGCGCGCCAGCCTGCCTCGACATGCGGATAGACGAAGGAGAAGGCAGCATCGCGCGCGATGGCGATCCGTCGTCCCGGCGGGGGCAGGGGCGGAATGCCGTCACCGGCCGTACTCGGAAGCGACGTGGCGCCGGCAGCAGCGATCACCGCGTCGAGATCGACCGCCTTCGAGACAGCTTCCGCAAGCGCATCGAGCCGTGCATGCAGATCAGCGGTCTCGCCGGCCTGGACCAGTCCGAGATGGCGCTCCGGCAGAATCAGGCTCGCCTCGCGCGGCAGGGCCCCCAGCACCGGCAGCCCGATCCGCTCCATACCCTGCCGTACCAGTCGCTCATGCCGGGCGCTTGCGACCTTGTTGAGGATGACGCCGGCGACGCGGATGCGCGGATCGTAGAGCTTGCAGCCGAGCGCGACCGCCGCCACCGATTGCGCCGCGCCGGAGACATCGATGACGAGCACGACCGGCCAGCCGGTCAGTGCGGCGGTATCGGCGCTGGCGCCGGTATGTCCGACCTCGCCGGGCACCGCGTCGAACAGCCCCATCGAGCCCTCGGCGATGACGATATCGGCGGCCTCGGCCGCTTCGTGCGCGATCCGCCCGAGCAGCCCATTCGACATCGCGTAGCTGTCGAGATTGGCGCTGGGCGCACCGGTCGCGGCGGCATGGAAGGCGGGGTCGATGTAGTCCGGCCCGCATTTCAGCCCGCGAACCGTGAAGCCCCGGCGGACCAGCGCGCGCTGCAATCCCAGCGTGATCGTGGTCTTGCCGGAACCGGAGCGCGGCGCGGCGATGAGCAGCCCGCGCGCGCTCATTGTCCGCCCCGCGGCCGGAAGCGGCGGTCATAGTCAATCGAATAGAGTGCGCTCTCGCCGAAATCATCGGCTGCCAGGGCAGGGCCGACGAGGATCAGCGCGGTGCGCTCGAGCGCGCTCTGCCGAACCTTGGTGGCGATGTCGGCGAGCCTGCCTTGCAGCACGGTCTCATCCGGCCATGTCGCGCGGAATACCACCGCGACCGGACAGGTCGCGCCGTAGAACGGCGTCAACTCCGTCACGACCTGTTCGATGACATGGATCGAGAGATGGATCGCCAGCGTCGCGCCGGAAGCGGCGAAGGTCGGGAGCTTCTCTTTCTCCGGCATGGCCGAGGCGCGCCCGGAGGTGCGCGTCAGCACCAGCGATTGTGCCACGCCCGGCAAGGTCAGCTCGCGCTTCAGAACGGCGGCGGCGGCGGCGAAGGCCGGCACCCCCGGCGTCACCGTATAGGGAATGCCAGATCGGTCGAGCCGGCGCATCTGCTCCCCGCAGGCGCTCCAGATCGAGAGATCGCCGGAATGCAGCCGCGCCACGTCCTGCCCGGCGCGATGTGCGGCCTCCATCTCGGCGATGATCGCGTCGAGATCGAGCGGGGCGGTGTCGACGATGCGCGCGCCCGGCGGGCACCAGTCGAGCATCGCCTTGGGGATCAGCGAGCCCGCATAGAGGCAGATCGGCGAAGCCGCGATCAGGTCGCGTCCGCGCAGCGTGATGAGATCGGGCGCGCCGGGGCCGGCGCCGATGAAATGGATGGTCATGCGAGGCTTCTGGCGAGCGCGCAGGTGACGCGCGCGGTTGCGATGCGCGGCTGCACCAGCTCTCCGCCCGGACCCGCCGCCGCCAGCGCCGCGGCTTCCGCCACCGAGCCGACGCCATAAAGCGAGGCGATCCGGGTCGAGCGCGTCGCGCAGGCGGCCTCGAAACCCTTCAACGCTTCGTCGGGAATGGCGATGAGCTCGGCCGCGCGTTCATTGGCGGCAGCGACCATGCCAGCCTCCGCGACGCGGCTCGCGAGCGTGGCGAAGCGCAGCGTCTGCGCACCCGTCAGCCCGGCGCTCGTCAGCGCCTGGTCGAGACAGGCGAGGATATCGGCGGCCTCGGTGCCGGGCCGGATGCCGATGCCCGCGACGAGGCGACCGGTGCTCAAGGCTTCTCGACCCGCCACTGCGTCACCGGCATGGCCGGGCGCCAGCCATGCTTGCCGCCAACAGGCGCGAGCCGGTCGATCGAGATGCGGCGCAAGGAGCCGCCATGCTCGGCATGAAGCGCGGCGAGCCTGGCCTCGCCCTCGATCGTCACGACATTGGCGACGAGCCGCCCGCCCGGCTTCAATGCCGCCCAGGCGGCGTCGAAAAGGCCTTCCTCGGTCAAACCGCCGCCGATGAAGACGGCATCCGGCGCCTCGCGCCCGACGAAGCCGGCCGGCGCCTCGCCGGTCACCTCGACCGAGAGCCCGCCGAGTTCGAGCTTGTTGCGCCTGATCCGCTCGGCCCGCTCCGACTTCGCCTCGAAGGCGATGGCGCGGTTGCGCAGATGGCGCTGGCACCATTCGACGGCGACCGAGCCCGAGCCGGCTCCGACATCCCAGAGCAATTCGCCGCCGCGCGGGGCCAGTGCCGAGATCGTGATCGCACGGATTTCCGACTTGGTGATCTGCCCGTCATGGGCGAACCACTCCTCGTCGAGCCCCGGCGCCAGCGGCAGGATGCGGGAATCGCGGGTCGCCGCGACCTCGACCGCGATCAGGTTGAGCGGCACGATATCGTCGAGGGCGAAGGCATCGGCGCGGCATTCGCGAATGCGCTCCTGCGGCCCGCCGAGCGATTCCATCACGGTGATGCGGCTCGCGCCCATGCCGCGTGCGGTCATCAGCTCGGCGACGGCGCGCGGCGTCGTCTCGTCCCAGGAGAGGGCGAGGATGCGCGCTTCCGGCTGGAGATGCGGCACGATCCGGTAGAGCGTGCGGCCATGCAGCGAGACCAGCGCGCATTCTTCCTGCGGCCAGCGCATCCGCGTGCAGGCCATCGAGAAGGAGGATAGCTGCGGGATGATCCGCATCTCCACGGCCGGGATCGCCCGGCTGATGCTGTTGCCGATGCCGTAGTGGAACGGATCGCTGGTCGCGAGCACGCAGACCTTGCGGCCGCGCTCCTTGAGGATTTGCGGCAGCGCATTGCGGAAGGGCTGCGGCCACGGGCGCAGCTCGCCGGGCACGGAGCCGACCAGCGCGATATGCCGCTCGCCGCCGAAGACAATCTCGGCCTCGCTCAGTGCGGCAAGGGCCTCGCGGCAGAGGCCTGAGGCGCCGTCCTCGCCCAGACCGATCAGCGCGAGCCAGGGCGCGGGCGTCTCATCGCTCGACAGAGACTCCGATTCACGCAAAACTGTCGTCATGACCGTCCTCATCCTTGGCGGAACGACTGAAGCTGCCGCGCTTGACCAGCATCTGGCTGATCAGGCTCCCGATATTCGCGCCATTATCTCGCTGGCGGGCCACACCGTCGACCCCCGTCCGACCAATCTGCCGGTTCGCACCGGCGGTTTCGGCGGCGTCGAGGGTCTCCGGCGCTATCTGGTCGAGGAAGGCATCGTCGCCGTCGTCGACGCGACCCATCCCTTCGCTGCGATCATGCCCTTCCATGCCGAGCATGCCTGCAAGGCGGAGGGCGTGCCGCTGCTGGCGATCCGGCGCGAATCCTGGAAGCCGCGGGCTGGCGACCGCTGGAAATCCGTGCCGGATATCGAGGCTGCCGCGCAGGCGCTGGGCGACGAGCCGCGCCGCGTCTTCCTGACGGTCGGCCGGCTCGAGCTGCCCGCCTTCGCGGATGCTCCGCAGCATCGCTATCTCGTGCGTGCCATCGAGCCGATCGGCGACCGTTTGCCGGTGCCGCATGTCGACGTCATTCAGCAGCGCGGCCCCTTCGACGCCGATGACGAGGAGGATCTGATGCGCCGCGAGGGCGTCGAAATCCTGGTCAGCAAGAATTCGGGCGGGCCGGCGACGGTCGGCAAGCTCGTGGCGGCGCGCCGGCTCTCCCTGCCGGTGGTGATGGTGGAGCGCCCGCCCAAGCCCGATGTCGAGGCCGTCGATCATATCGATCAGGTCCTGCCCTGGCTGGTGGCGCAGGGGCTCTTCGCTACCGAACGCGGCGTGTAGACGTAAGGCGCTGCGCCCTCGCGCGCGATCAGCCGCGTGCTCGAAGCGCCGATCATCACCAGCGTCGCCATGTCGGCCGAGCTCGCGGCGGCAACGGCTTCCGTCAGCGTCAGGATGCGCAGTTTTTCGTCCGGCCGCCCGACGGCACGGGCGAAGAGCACCGGCGTCGCCGCATCGCGATGCTTCACCGCAAGCTCCAGCGCCTTGCCGAGCTGCCAGGGTCGGGCCTTCGAGATCGGGTTGTAGAGGCAGATCACGAGATCGGCGGCCAGAACGGCTGCCAGCCGCGCGGTCACGACGTCCCAAGGCTTCAGGTTATCCGAGAGCGAGATCGCGCAGAAATCCCCACCAAGCGGTGCACCGGCCCGCGCGGCTGCCGCCAGCATGGCGGTGATGCCGGGTTCGATCGTGATCGGAAGCGCACGCCATTCGTTGGGCCCGGCCTCCAGCGCCTCGAACACCGCCGCCGCCATGGCGAAGACGCCGGGATCGCCGCCCGAGACCACCGCGACCGTCCGGCCTTCCGCCGCCAGTTGCAGGGCATGCGAGGCGCGCTCGACCTCGACGCGATTGTCGGAAGCGTGCTTGATCAAGCCGGCCCGCTCCGGCACTCGATCGACATAGGGGCCGTAGCCGACGATATCGGTCGCGGCATCGAGCGCCGCCTGCGCGGCCGGCGTGAGCCAGTCCGGTGTGCCCGGCCCGAGCCCGACGATGGTGAGCGAGCCCGTCACAGGCGCCGCCCTTCGCCGGGCACCAGCACCATCGCGAAATAGGGCGCCTCGTCGTCGCCCTTGTCGGCGAGGCGGGCCACCACCTGCCGCGCCATCGTGGCGCGCTCGACATAGATCGCTCGGCCCTCCAGCCCGGCGGCGACAAGCGCGCGGCGCACCTTCGGCAGGTTGCGGCCGAGCTTCATGATCACGGCGGCGTCGGTATCGGCGAGGCGGCGCGCCAGCTCCGCTTCCGGCAATGTGCCGGGCAGCACGGTCATCACGTCGTCGCCCCAGGTGATCGGCGCCCCGGCCTCGCCCCAAGCGCCGGTCATACCGGTGACGCCGGGCACCACCTCGGTCGGGAAGCGCTGCGAGAGCCGCCGCCACAGATGCATGAAGGAGCCGTAGAAGAAGGGATCGCCGTCGCAGAGCACGGCGAGGGTCCGCCCGGCCTGCATCTCCGCTGCCAGCCGCTCGGCGGCTTCCTCGTAGAAGGCCGCGATCGGCTTGTCATAATCGGGCTCGCCGACGTTGGCCTCGACCGTCACCGGGAAGGCGAGCTCGATCTCGCGGGCCGGATCGGGCGCGATGATGGCGTCCGCCGTGCTGCGGGCATTGCCGCGCCGGCCGCGCTTGCAGAAATGCACCAGCCGATCGGCCGTGGTGATGATCTCGCGTGCCCTGACCGTCATCAGGTCCGGTGCGCCGGGCCCGAGGCCGACGCCATAGAGCAGGGTCTTCTGCGTCCCGCTCATCGCCTATTCCTTGTCCTGCGCCAGCGCATTGACGGCCGCAGCCGCCATGGCCGAGCCGCCGCGGCGGCCGTGCACGACGACGAAGGGCACGCGCCCATCCTTGGCCAGCGCGTCCTTCGACTCCGCCGCGCCGACGAAGCCGACGGGAATGCCGATCACGGCCGCCGGCTTCGGCGCCCCGGCATCGAGCATTTCGAGCAGACGGAACAGCGAGGTCGGTGCATTGCCGATGACGACGATGGCGCCCGCGAGCCGGGGCTTCCAGAGTTCCATCGCGGCGGCGGAGCGCGTCGTGCCCATCTGCGCCGCCAGCGCCGGCACCTGCGGATCGTCGAGCGTGCAGAGAACCTCGTTGTTTGCCGGCAGGCGGGCACGGGTCACGCCATTAGCGACCATCTTGGCATCGCAGAGGATCGGCGCGCCGTTCCTGAGAGCGGCCTGCGCGGCCTCCGCGAAACCGGGGGACATGTCGACATCCCTGGGCAGGTCGGTCATCCCGCAGGCATGGATCATGCGCACGACGACGCGCTCGGCCGTGCCGCTGAAGCGGGCGAGGTCGGCCTCGGCGCGGATGATGGCGAAGGAGCGCTCATAGATCGCCGCGCCGTCCTGGATGTAGTCGTATGCCTTGCTCAACCCTGCGATCCCGTCGAACGCGCGGCCTTCAGCCGGGCGTGAATATCCTGTCCGGGCTGCAATCGCGTGAGCAGCGTCGAAAGGTCAAGCGTCGCGAACGGCTTGTCCCGTGTCCTCCCGCCCAGCACGACGTCATACCGCCCGTCTCGCCCGATCAGGGTGAGATCGGTGGCTGTCGGATGGGCGCAGGCCTTGATGCAGCCGGAGACATGCAGCGTTGCGCCTTGTGCGAGCAGATCGGCGGCAGCGTCGGCGAGCACGGCCGCATCAGCCATGGTCGGCGCCTCGGCGCGGGAGCAGGCGGGGCTGCCGGCGCAGGCCTGCACCGAAAGGCGAGGGTCGTCGTCGCTGGTGATCAGGCCGAGATCGTTGGCGAGCGCGAGCAGGTTCTCGGCCCCGGCGCGGTCGAGATCGCGGAAGGCGAGCCCGCGCCAGGGCGAAAGCCGGATATCGGCCGCGCTTGTCTCAACCGTGGCGCCGAGCCTGTCGAGCACGGCTGCATCGCAGCGCCCGAAGGGCAGGCCGATGAGCGCGGCGAGCCGGTCATCGCCACAGGCGAATAGCCCCGCACGCCGGGAAGCCGGGCGCAGGGAGGGAGCGCCGGTTGCAGGCAGATCGGTCAGCCCGGCAAGCTCCTCGGGCGACAAGTCGCGCAGGCGGCGGAGATGATCAGGCGCGGCTTTGTGCAAGGTCGCGAAACGGCGCAGGGCGGCTTCGACCACCGCCGCAGCATCAACCTCGGCAACCGGACCATGCCAGAGGCGATCCCCGAGGCACAGGGCCGCGTGGCCGGCCGCGATGCCGACGAGCCGGATGTCGCAAGGATAATCATCCAGCGCCTGCGCGCCGCCATCGTCCACGACGACGCCGAGCTTGGCCGGCAAGCCGCCGATGGCGCGGGCGCGTTGCTCGATCTGTGCGGCCAGTGCTGCGGCGGCGATCAGACCGGTCGGGTCCCGTCCCGCCAGTGGCGAGACCAGCGTCACGCGCTGCGGCCCGTCGCCGTCATGCTCGTCGATGAGGCGTTCCGCCAGCAGGCGCTCGACCAGCGTTGGATGGCTCTCGGGCGTCACGCCGCGAAGTTGAAGATTGGCACGGGCGGAAATCTCGATCAGCCCGTTGCCATGCTCGGCCGCCAGCACCGCGATCCGCCGCAATTGCGTGGGCGTCAGCTTTGCGCCCGGCGGATGCAGGCGGACGAGCCAGC
Organism: Pseudomonadota bacterium; assembly: GCA_023393655.1. Lineage (GTDB taxonomy): Bacteria > Pseudomonadota > Alphaproteobacteria > Rhizobiales > Beijerinckiaceae > Allobosea. Next base: position 10,417 of record JAEWKP010000476.1, read on the forward strand.
CATCGCCGGTCTCCATCGGTCTGAGCGTGCTCGGGCACCAGCCCCGCCGCAGCGCCTCCTGAGGCAGGACGCTCATTCCGCCGCTTCCCGCGCCAGGAAGGCGCCGACCGAATTGCGCCGGCTGGTCCAGAGCCCGCGCCGTGCGGCTTCGGCCAATCGCGAGCGGATCGCGGCGGCGGCCGGTGCGTTGGCGGTTTCGAGCGCGGACCAGACTTGTGGATCGGCGCAATAGGCCTGGAACACCGCGTCAAACAGCCCGTCCGCGACGGCATTCGTGCTCGCCGCGAAGACGAAGAGGGTGTCGACGGCCTCGGCCAGTTCCGCCGCGCCGCGCCAGCCATGGGCAAGCTGGCCGGCGATCCAGCGCGGATGCGTCAGGCGGCCATGAACGATGCGGGCGATATCCTCGGCCAGGGTGCGTGCCTTCGGCGCCTCGGGGTTCGAGCTGTCGAGACTGTAGAGCGCCGGGTCGGCACCGAGCGCCTTTGCGGCCGCCGCGAGCCCGCCGATGGCATCGGCAGCGCTCGTCGCTTCGAGGATGTCGCGCCCGGCCGTGTCGCTGACATGGACGAAGGCGTCGGAGGTCCGGACGCGTTCGGCGAAGCCGGCATCGGCCGCGCCCAACCCCTCAGGCCCGCCATAGGCATGGTCGGAGGCGGCGAGATAGGCCGCGCCCAACTCGTCGCGGTGCGTCCAGTCGCCGTCGAGGGCGCGGTCGGCCATCGCCGCGCCGTAGCGGCCGGGCGCAGCGCCGAAGATGCGCGCGCCATGCTCGCCGCGCCGATGGGCAGCGGCCGGCTCGTTCCAGTCGTCGGGTTCGTCCAGCGCCGCAACGGCGCGCGCGGCCTGGTCGATCAGGGCGATCTGGCCGGGGAAGGTGTCGCGGAAGGTGCCGGAGATGCGCACCGTCACGTCGAGGCGCGGGAAGGCGAGCTTCGGCTGCGGGATGATGCTGAAGCCGGTGATGCGGGTCGAGGCCTTGTCCCAGAGCGGCTCGACGCCCATCAGCGCCAGAGCATGGGCGATATCTTCGCCGCCCGAGCGCAGCGTCGGCGAGGCCCAGAGGTCCATGACGATCCGGCGGGGATAGTCGCCATGGTCCTGCAGATGGCGCGACACCACCGCCTGCGCCGCCAGTTGGCCGAGGCGGCTGGCGGCGCGTGTCGGGATGGCGCGCGGATCGAGCGTCGAGAGATTGCGCCCCGTCGGCAGCACGTCCGGACGGCCGCGATGGGGGGAGCCGGCCGGGCCGGGCGCAACGAAGCGGCCATCCAGCGCGGCGAGCAGGTTCTCGCGTTCGTTGCGGGCGGAAACCAGATCGATCTCCGAGTGACCGAAGACGTGCAGGCCGTCGCGGAAGGGCAATTCCGCGATGTCGCAGAGATGGGC
>JAEWKP010000138.1 GCA_023393655.1 Pseudomonadota bacterium
TCTCGGGAGCCCACGTTAGCGCGTGGTGCTTTTAGCGTTGTTGACGCGGCGCAAGCTGCTCCGACAAATCCCGCGACCGGATCGCTCCGATAGCTTCGAGCATCCCGGGGTTTTCGGGTCGGGTCAATCGCACGGAGTTCCAAGTTTTCGCAGGCCCGGAGCAGGAATTCACTGCGTCATGCGGTCTCCGCCGCATCTTCCATCTTCAGGGATATCGAGGTCGATCGCCGCGACCTTGCCGAGCCGACTGCGGGGTGTTTTCGGGGCGCGCGTCGTCTCGACGAGACTGGTGCGGGCGCGCCTGCGGGGATAGGGAAGACCGATGAACGCTGCGTCCGCCACGCCACCCCTGATCACCGCCGCCGAGACGGGCGACATGGCCGCCATCGAACGCCTCCTCGCTGAAGGCGCCTCGGTGGACGCCAGGGACAAGACCGGCCGGACGGCGCTGATGGCGGCGACCCAGAAGAACGACCTGCCTCTAGCGCAGCGCCTGATCGCGGCCGGCAGCGACGTCAATGCCCGCGACATCACCATGCTCTCGCCCTATCTCTGCGCCGGAGCGAACGGCTTCAACGAGATCCTGAAGCTGACCATCGCCGCGGGCGCCGATCCCCATAGCGTCAACCGCTTCGGCGGCACGCCGCTGCTGCCGTCGAGCGAGAAGGGTTTCCTGCGCACCGTCCGGGTTTGCCTGGCCGCCGGCATCCCGGTGGACCGCGCCAATGATCTCGGCTGGTCGGCACTGCTGGAAGCCGTGATCCTCGGCGATGGCGGCCGGCTCTATGGCGACGTGGTCGAGGCGCTGGTGGGGGCGGGTGCCGATCCGCATCTCAGGGATCGCGACGGCAAGTCCGCGCTGGAGCATGCGCAGGCTCTCGGCCAGGAGCGCGTGCTGGCGATTTTCCGGGGCGAGGGCACCGCGGCCGGTCCGGGCGCGGCCATGATCCGGCAGGCGAAACAGGCCGAGAAGGCGGAGCATTACGCGGAGGCGCTGGCCATCATCGCAGCCGCGCTCTCGCATCATCCCGATGATGCCGATCTCACCTATTACAAGGGCTATTATCTCCATGAGCTTGGGCGCCATGAAGAGGCGATTCACATCTTCGAGACGGTGCTGGCCTCGTGCCCTGGCGAGGTCGAATTCCATTTCTACATCGCCTATGCCTATCGGGCGATGAAGCAGCCGGAAGCCGCGCTGGCGGCCTTTGATGCGGGCGTGGCGAAGAAGCCCGAAGCTCCCTTCCTGCGCTATCACAAGTCGAATTATCTGCGGGAGCTCGGTCGCCACGAGGCCGCCGTCGCCGTGATGGACGAACTGCTCGGGCGCGATCCCGGCCGCTATGATTTCGCCTTTCACAAGGGCAACAGCCTGCGCTCGCTCGGCCGGCACGAGGAGGCGATTACCGCGATCGAGGTCGCGATCGCGGCCGACCCCGGCAATCCGCTCTATCGCCGGCACAAGGCGCAGTCGCTCCAGCTGCTCGGGCGCGAGGCGGAGGCGCAGGCCGAGCTCGCCCGGGCGCAGGACCTTCAGTGAAAACGGCGCCGCGAGGCTTGAGGCCCCACGCCGCCGCTCGTGATGCGGATTGGTTCGTCAGGCGATCGGTTGGGTCAGCTCGCCGTGGCGGGCGACGATCCTGCCGCGCTTGACGACCGTGCGGTCAGCCGGGCGCTCGACGATGGCCTCGCATACGGTCTCGCCGGGCAGGATCACGAAATCGGCGGTGCAGCCGACGCTGAGCCCGTAGCTCTCGATGTCCATCACCTTGGCGCCCTGATAGGTGCAGACGTCGAGCGCCAGCTCCATCTCCTCGTCACGGCGGAAATTGTTGCGCAGGCCGACCAGCGTCGCGCGCTCCAGCATGTCGCCCATGCCGTAAGGGTTCCAGCTGTCGCGCACGCCGTCGGAGCCGCCGGCGATGACGATTCCGGCCTTGAGGCAGGCCATGACCGAGGGGGCCGGCGAGCTCGCGGGCGCGGTGGTGACCAACGCGATGCGCTCCTTCGCGAGATCGTCGATCAGCCGGCGGACATGGTCGATATCGGGCATGCCCAGGCAGAAGGCATGGCTGATCGCGACCTTGCCCTGCATGCCCAAGGCGCGCACGCGCTCGAGGATGAGATCCATCGAGAAGGCGCCCATCTCGCCGCGCTCGTGCAGGTGGATGTCGAGCGGGCGGCCGTATTTCTGGGCGATGCCGAAGATCGCATCGAGATGGCCCTTCGGGTCGCGGTCGACCGCGCAAGGATCGAGACCGCCGACGATTTCGGCGCCCATCGCCATCGCCTTGTCGAGCAGTTCGAGCGTGCCGGGGCGGATCAGCAGGCCCGACTGCGCGAAGGCGACGATCTCGACGTCGATCACATCCTTGAGCCGCTCGCGCATGGCCATGACGCCCTCGATGCCGGCGATCCCGGTCTCGGTGTCGATATCGACATGGCTGCGGATATGGGTGGTGCCGAGCTTGACCATCTGGGCGACGAGCCGGCCGGACTGGCGGTCGGCGTCGATGCCGAACTCGCGGCGGTTGCGGCGCTCGGTCTCGATCTTGTCGATCAGGGCGGGGCCGGCGGTGTGCTTGTGCCAGCCCATGCCCCAGAAGCTCTTGTCGAGATGGGTATGGGCCTCGACCAGGCCGGAGATCATCAGCCGGCCGCCGGCATCGAAACTCGCGTCGCCCCCGGTCGCGCCGGCGCCGATTGCGGCGATGCGCCCGTCACGGACCAGCACGTCCGTTGCCGCGTCGCCGGCCGGGCGGACATTCCGAATCAAGAGGGTATCAGGCACGAGGCGTCTCCTTCTTCCAGGCCGGCGCAGGCCGGCTTCTCAACGTCAGCGGCAGCTCCGTATCACTGCGCTGTCGCCGCTGATCGTAGCTGCGCGGTGCCCTGAAGCGAGTCGCGCAGGAGTGCTCAGATGCGGCGGCGCGGGATCGCCGTCGCATAGGTGTTCAGGGAGAGCAGGTGGCGATCGGCGCGCTGGAGCGCCGCGAGCGCCGCGGTGCGGTCCTTGTTGGCGAGCAGGCCGCAGAGCACCTCGGAGATCGCCAGCGCCGGCGCCAGCGTATGGAAGAAGCTCTGGCTCTCGGTCGAGCAGAGAATCGCCAGATCGGCGATGCCGACCAGCGGCGAGACCTCGCTATCGGTGATCGCGATGACGCCGAGGCCCTTCTCGCGCGCGAGCTGCGCCAGCTCGAGGCTGTGCAGGGCGTAGGGGTTGATCGAGATGGCGAGCAGCACATCCTCTGCGCCGGCCCGGATCAGCCCGTCGCCGACCGTGTCGGCCGGGCCGTCGAGATGGACCGTCTTCTCGCCGAGCAGCGTCATCACGTAATGGAAATGCCAGGCCACCGAATGGCATGAGCGCAGGCCGAGCACGTAGATCCGGCGGGCCTGTGCGAGGCGGTCGGCGGCAGTGGCGAGGCGCTCCAGCGAGGCAGGCTCCGTCAGGCGCGCGATCTGGGCCGCGAGGCCCTGCAGCATGCGGCGCGACAATTGCGCGGCCGCCATGTCTTGCTCGCTGTCGTCGTTCTGCATCGCGCGCGCCGCGAAGCCGTCGACGCGGAAGCGGATCGCCTCGGCATGATGGGCGCGGATGTCGTCATAGCCGGCCAAGCCCAGGAACTTGGCGAGCCGCGTCATCGTCGAGGGCTGCACGCCGGCGTTGCGCGCGAGTTCGCGCATCGAGACCAGCGCCACCTCCTGCGGGTGTTCGATGATGTAGCGCGCCGCCTGCCGCAATTGCGGGGACATGCCCTCGAAGAGGCTGACGATGCGCTCGCGCAAGGGATCGGCCTGCAACATTTGAATCGCGCCCTTCTCTGTCCGATCGCGACCATTCCCGCGCGGCGGATGGATTTCAAACGGTTTCTCGGCTTTCCCTCAGCCTTGAGGGCGTTGCAACAGAGCGTTTCGCTGAAACAGTTTAAGACTCAATCGTATCTGATTTGTATCATATAAAACAAATGTTGCATTCACTCATCAGGCATGTCATGAGCGCTGCGCGCCGTGGCGTTCTGCCCGCGCCAGTCCGGGAATGCCGAGATGACCAGGATTCTCCATCGCTCGATCGGCGGCCGCCTGCCGCAAGCCGCCGCGGGGCAGGGCATCTTCATCACCGACAGCGAGGGACGCAGCTATATCGACGGCTCGGGCGGCGCCGCCGTTTCCTGCCTCGGCCACGGTCATCCTGAGGTCATGGCTGCGATGCGCGCGCAGATGGACCGGATCGCCTACGCGCACACCTCCTTCTTCACCACCGATGTCGCCGAGGAACTGGCCGAGCGGCTGGTCGGGCTGGCGCCGGAGGGGCTCGACTACGTCTATCTCGTCTCTGGCGGCTCGGAGGCGGTCGAGGCTGCCATGAAGATGGCGCGGCAGTATTTCGTCGAGATCGGCCAGCCGCAGCGCCGGCATTTCATCGCGCGCCGGCAGAGCTACCACGGCAACACGCTGGGCGCGCTGGCGGCCGGTGGCAATGCCTGGCGGCGGGCGCAATTCCAGCCGATCCTGCCCGAGACCCATCATGTCTCGCCCTGCTACGCCTATCGCGACCAGAAGGACGGCGACACGTCGGAGGCCTATGCCGCCCGGCTCGCCGACGAGCTGGAGGCCAAGATCCTCGAGCTCGGTGCGGACGAGGTCATCGCCTTCATCGCCGAGCCGGTGGTGGGGGCGACGCTCGGCGCGGTCGGCCCGGTCGCGGATTACTTCGCCCGCATCCGCAGCATCTGCGACAAATACGGCGTGCTGCTGATCCTCGACGAGGTGATGTGCGGCATGGGCCGCACCGGCACGATGTTCGCCTGCGAGCAGGAGGGTATTTCGCCCGATCTCGTGACGATCGCCAAGGGGCTCGGCGGCGGCTATCAGCCGATCGGCGCGGTGCTGCTTTCCGAGAAGATCTATCGCGCTTTCGCCGAAGGCTCTGGCCTGTTCCAGCACGGCCACACCTATATCTGCCATCCGATGGCGGCGGCGGCGGCGAACAAGGTCGTCGAGCTGATCTCGCAGCCGGAGATGCTGGCGAATGTCCGCCTGATGGGCGAGCGCCTGCAGGCCGGGCTCGACGCGCGGCTCGGCCAGCATGCCCATGTCGGCGATATCCGCGGGCGCGGCTTGTTCCGCGGCATCGAGATCGTCGCCGACAAGGAGACCAAAGCGCCCTTTGATCCGGCGCTGAAGATCCATGCCCGGATCAAGAAGGAAGCGATGGCGCGTGGCCTGCTGTGCTACCCGATGGGCGGCACCATCGACGGACGCCAGGGCGACCATGTGCTGCTGGCGCCGCCCTACATCATCAGCCCCGAAGAGATCGATCAGATCGTCGTGCGGATCGCCGGCGCCATCGACGCGGCCGTCAGGGGCTGACGCCGCCATGACGCTCCGTATCGCCTTCGCCGGCTTCAATCTCGAATCGGTCACGGCCGTTCCGCAGATCGTGGAGCTGGCGGAGTTCGAGCGCGTCTGCGTGCGTGGGCGAGAGCTGACGGAGCGGTTTCGCGGCACCAATACGGTGCCGGGTGGCTGCCTGAAGATCTGCGAGGGGGAAGGCGCGGAGTTCGTGCCGCTGTTCCACACGCTGCTCGGCGCGCTCGGCCCGACGGCGGACGCGGCGGTCGAACACTATACGAGGGAGATCGTAGAAGGACTCGGCAGGAGCGGTCTGCTCGACGGCGTCATCCTGTTCCTGCACGGCGCCTGCTGGGCGGCGGGCTACCCCGATGTCGAGCGCCATGTCATCGATGCGGTGCGCGCGGCCTTTCCGGCGCTGCCGATCGCGGTCGCGCTCGACTATCACGGCAATATCGATCGCGAGACGCTGCGCGGCGCCGATATCGCCGTCGCCTACCGCCATTCTCCGCATATCGACATGGGCGAGACCGGTGAGCGGGCAGCGCGCGCGCTGATCCGCTTGCTGCGCGAGGAGCGCCGACCTGATCTCGCGGTGGCGCGGCCGGGTGTCGTCATTCCCTCGATCATGTCGGCGACGGCGCTTCAGCCTCTGGCCTCGATCATCTCCGAGGCGCGCGCCGCCGAGCAGGCGGGCGATTGCGATATCTCGATCATGGCCGGCTTCTCCTATGCCGACAGCGCAAATACCGGCATGTCGGTGATCTGCCTGGACTGGGCGGGGCAGGAGGCGGCCGAGGCCAAGGCGCAGGCTTTCTCGGACCGCTTGCGCGCGGCGCGGAAAGCCATCGCCAATGCCATTCCGATCCTGAGTGCCGACGAAGCAATAGCGGATGTCGCGCGCAAGCCGGCGCAGGGCCGTCCGATCGTGCTGCTCGAGCATGCCGACCGGATGAACGACTCGACCCATCTGCTGCGGGCGCTGCTCAATCGCGATGTCGGGCGGGTCAATGTGCCTTTCCTGCTCGATCCCGAGACCGCCGCGCAGGCCCATGCGGCAGGCGAGGGCGCCGAGATCAAGGTGGTGCTCGCCGGCAAGACGGCGCAAGAGACCGGCGGGCCGGTCGAGGCCGTGGCGCGGGTCATCTGGTCGGGGCCGAAATCCTTCAACGTTTCCGGGCGCTATCAGCACGGCTCCTTCGTCGATCTCGGGCTCACCGCGTTCATCCAGATCGGCGCGATCCGCGTCTCCGTGGTCTCGCATTTCGCCTTCGCCGTCGATGGCGATCCGTTCTTCATCTTCGGCGAGAAGCCCGAGGATTACGACGTCATCCTGCTGCGCTCGAAGACGCATTTTCGCGACTATTACGAGCCGATGGCGGACCGGATTCTCGTGGTCGACACGCCCGATCTCGGCCCAGCCGATGTCCGGCTGATCCCATACCGCCAGCTCGACACGGCCAGGGCCTATCCGTGGAGCGAGGCTCCCGCCTGACGACGCCGACCTACCCAAGCAACCAAAAACAAGGGGATGACAATGACGTTTCGGTTCAAGACTTTCGGCGCCGCCGCGCTGCTCGCAGGCTCCCTCTCTGCCATGCCGGCCTTCGCCGAGACGACGCTCAATGTCGTCATGCAGGCGCCGCTCCGGACGCTCGATCCGATCCTGAGCACGGCCCAGATCGTGCGCACGCATGGCTTCATGGTGTTCGACACGCTGCTCGGCATGGACGCCAAGTACAATCCGCAGCCGCAGATGGCTGACTACGCCGTCTCGGCCGACAAATTGACCTATACGCTGACGCTGCGCGACGGGCTGAAATGGCATGACGGCACGCCGGTCACGGCCGCCGATTGCGTGGCCTCGCTGAAGCGCTGGGGCGAGAATGACGGCGCCGCCCGCACGATGATGACGCATGTCGCCTCGATCGAGGCGACCTCCGACAAGGTGCTGGTGATCAAGCTGGCCAAGCCCTTCGGGCAGGTGCTGGATCTGCTGGCCAAGCCTTCGCCGGTGCCGCCTTTCATGATGCCGAAGCGCCTCGCCGAGACGCCGGCCGGCAAGCAGGTCACCGAGATGATCGGCTCCGGCCCGTTCCGCTTCGTCGCAGAGCAGTACCGGCCTGGCGACCAGGCCGTCTATGTCAAGAACAAGGACTACAAGCCGCGCTCCGAGCCGATGAGCTGGACCGCCGGCGGCAAGGTCATCAATGTGGACAAGGTCGTGTGGAAGGCGATGCCTGACATGCAGACCTCGATCAACGCGCTGCAATCCGGCGATGTCGACCTGATCGAGCAGGTGACGATCGACCTCCTGCCGCTGCTCAAGGCCAATGACGAGATCAAGACCGGCGCCATCAACGCGCTGGGCAGCCAGGTCACCGGCCGCTTCAACCATCGCCTGCCGCCCTTCGACAATCCGAAGGTCCGCCAGGCGGCGATGTATGCGCTGGACCAGGACCAGTTGATGCAGACCGCGATCGGCGACAGCCAGTATTACAAGCTCTGCGCCTCGGTCTATGGCTGCGACGTGCCGCTCGCCTCCGATGCCGGCTCGGAATATCTCAAGGGCAGCGCCAAGGAGCGCATGGCCAAGGCCAAGGAGCTGCTCAAGGCCTCCGGCTATGACGGCACGCCGGTGCTGATGATGCAGCCGACCGACCTGACGATCCTCTCGACCCAGCCGATCGTCGCGGCCGAACGTCTGCGCGAGGCCGGCTTCAAGGTCGATGTCGCCTCGATGGACTGGGCGACGCTGCAGTCGCGCAAGAACGGCTGGCAGCCGGTGGCGCAGGGCGGCTGGAACTTCTTCTTCACCTATTGGGGCGTCTCCGGCATCTGGAACCCGACCGTGCATGCGCTGCTCGACGGCTCGGGCTCCGATACCGCCTGGGCCGGCTGGCCGAAAAGCGCCCGTGTCGAGGAATTGCGCACCGCCTACAACGCCGCAACGTCCCTCGACGAGCAGAAGAAGATCGCCCGGGAAATCCAGCAGATCGCCTTCGACGAGGGCTTCTACTTCAATGCCGGTGAATTCCAGTCCGTGGCTGCCTGGAATGCCAAGCTGAAGAACCTCCAGCCCGGCCCGATCACCCTGTTCTGGGGTGTCAGCAAGTAACACCGAGGTGCCGGGCGGCGGTGGTCCACCGCCCGGCCTGACCGGCCCGGTTTCCGGCATCGTCCATCGGGCGGATGCCCAGGCGCGTGGAGAGCTTCATGGCTTCCTATTTCCTGCGCAGGCTCATGATGGCGATTCCCGTCATGTTCTTCGTGGCGCTGTTCGTCTTCCTGCTGCTGCGCCTGACGCCGGGCGATCCGGCCCAGGCCATCGCCGGCGACCAGGCGACGCCGGCGCAGCTTGCGGCCATCCGCGAGAATCTCGGTCTCGACAAGCCGATCGCCGGCCAGTTCGTCGCCTGGATCACGAATATGGCGCAGGGCGATTTCGGCTCGTCGCTGATCTCGCAGCGTCCGGTGCTGGAGATGATCGGCCAGCGCATCGGCCCGACGCTGGCGCTCGCGGTGATGGCGATGATCTTCACGGTGGTGATCTCGCTGCCGCTCGGCGTGCTTGCCGCCTGGCGCCATGGCGGGATGGTCGACCGCTTCGTCATGGCGCTCTCGGTCGTCGGCTTCTCCGTGCCGATCTTCGTGATCGGCTACGTCCTGATCGCGGTCTTCGCGGTCAACCTGAAATGGTTCCCGGTGCAGGGCTACAAGGCGCTGGCCGATGGCTTCGGCCCGTTCTTCCACCGCATCCTGATGCCCGGGCTGGCGCTCTCCTTCTTCTATGTCGCGCTGGTCTCGCGGATGACGCGGGCCTCGATGCTGGAGGTGTTGCGCGAGGACTATGTCCGTACCGCCCGCGCCAAGGGGCTGGGCGAGCGGATCGTGCTGTTCCGCCACGCGCTGCGCAATGCCGCGATCCCGATCCTCACCGTGGTCGGCACCGGTTTCGCCATGATGGTCTCCGGCGTCGTCGTCACCGAGACCGTGTTCAACATCCCCGGTCTCGGGCGGCTGGTGGTCGATGGCGTGCTCGCGCGCGACTATCCGCTGATCCAGGCGATCATCCTGCTGACGGCCGGCACCTATGTGCTGATCAACCTCCTGATCGATCTTTCCTACGCCCTGACCGACCCGAGGATCCGCTACCAATGAGCGCTTCGTCGAATCCCGCGCAGGGCGCGCTGCCGCGCCGCCGCCTGCTCGACAACCCACCGCACTGGACCACGGTGCTCGCCGTCATCGTCCTCGTCGCCGTGATCGTGATGGCGGTGTTCGCGCCGCTGCTCGCCAATTTCGAACCGACCAGGCTCAATGCCGCGATGCGGCTGAAGCCGGCCTCCGACACCTATTGGCTGGGCACGGATTCCTTCGGTCGCGACCTCTATTCGCGCGTGGTCTATGGCGCGCGGGTCTCGCTTCTGGTCGGCGCCGGCGTCGCGATCGGCGCCATCGTGATCGGCCTGCCGCTCGGCCTGATCGCCGGCTGGTATCGCGGCATCGACGGCGTGCTGATGCGGATGATGGACGGGCTGATGGCCATTCCCGGCATCCTGCTCGCCATCGCCATCGTCGCGCTGGTCCGGGGCGGACTCGTCACCGTCATCATCGCCATCATGATCCCGGCGATACCGCAGGTGGTGCGCCTCGTCCGGGCACGGGTCATCGCGGCGCGCGAGGAGACCTATGTCGACGCCGCCGTGTTGCTCGGCACCCGCCCGGGCAAGCTGATCCGCAGGCACCTGCTGCCGACGACGATCGCGCCGCTGATCGTGCAGGGCACCTATATGTACGCCTCCGCCATCCTGACCGAGGCGGCGCTGTCCTTCCTCGGCGTCGGCATCGGCACGGAGGTTCCGAGCTGGGGCAACATCATGGCCGAGGGGCGGCTCTATTTCGCGATCAATCCCTGGCTGGTGTTCTGGCCGGCGATCGTGCTCTCGCTCTGCATCCTCTCGATCAACCTGCTTGGCGATGCGCTGCGCGACCGGCTCGACCCGAAGATGCAGGGGAGGGCTCCGTGATGGCGACCGCCGCGACCCACCCCGTCCTCTCCGTCCGCGACCTCAAGGTCGCGACGCGCGGGCGCTGGCCCAGCGAGATCCTGAAGGGCATCAGCTTCGACATCCATCCCGGCGAGACACTCTGCCTCGTCGGCGAATCCGGCTCCGGCAAGTCGGTGACCTCGCTGGTCGCGATGGACCTGCTGCCGCGCGATGAATTGCGCGCGACGGCCGGTTCCGTCCGCCTCAACGGCGAGGATATCCTGACCGCGACACCGGCCCGGACCAAGGCGCTGCGCGGAGCCGAGATGGCGATCATCTTCCAGGAGCCGATGACCGCGCTGAACCCGGTGCTGACCATCGGGCTGCAGATGGACGAGGTTTACTGGGCTCACACGAAGATGCGTCCAAAAGAGCGCAAGGAAGCCGCGCTCGCCGCGTTCGAAGCCGTGCATCTGCCCGATCCCCCACGGATCTATGACAGCTATCCGCACCAGCTTTCCGGCGGTCAGCGCCAGCGCGTGATGATCGCGATGGCGCTTGCGTTGAAGCCGAAGCTCCTGATCGCCGACGAGCCGACGACAGCGCTCGACGTGACCACGCAGAAGCAGATCCTCAGCCTGATCCGCGAATTGCAGGACGAGCAGAACACCGCCGTTCTGTTCATCACCCACGACATGGGCGTGGTCGTCGACATCGCCGACCGGGTCTGCGTGATGCGCCGCGGCGAGATCGTCGAGACCGGCCCGGTCGAGCAGGTGCTGAGCCAGCCGCGCGAGGACTATACGCGCGACCTGCTGCAATCCGTGCCGTCGCTGACGCCGCGCGCGCCGCGCGCTTCGTCCGGCGGCGAAACGGTGCTGGAGATCAACAATCTCGAAAAGACCTTCAGCTTCGGCTCGCTGCTCGGGAGGTTGATGGGCCGCGAAAGCCGCAGCGTGCGTGCGGTGAAGGATGTCAGCTTCGGCCTGGCGCGCGGACGCACGCTCGGCATCGTCGGCGAAAGCGGATCGGGCAAATCGACGGTGGCGCGCTGCCTGATGCGATTGGAACACCCGACCGGCGGCGAGATCCGCGTCAACGGGCAGGACATCGCCAACCTGCAAGGTCAGCAGGCCCTGGCGCCGGCGCGGCGGCGCGTGCAGATGGTGTTCCAGGACCCGAACCGCTCGCTCAACCCGCGCCTGCGTATCGGCGAGAGCCTGATCGAGGGGCCGCTCAATCTCGGCGAGGATCGCGAGAGCGCGCTGAAGCGTGCGGGCGAATTGATGGAGGTGGTCGGCCTGCCGAGCTCCAGCCTCGAACGCTTCCCGCACCAGTTCTCCGGCGGCCAGCGCCAGCGCATCGCGATCGCACGCGCCTTGATGATGGAGCCGGAGGTGATCGTCGCCGATGAGGCGGTTTCGGCGCTCGACGTCTCCGTGCAGGCGCAGGTTCTGGCGCTGCTGGCCGAAATCCAGGAGCGGCGTAATCTCGCGGTGCTCTTCATCACGCATGATTTGCGCGTCGCCGCGCAGATCTGCGACGAGGTGATGGTGATGCAGCGCGGCAGCGTCGTCGAGATGGGGCCGGCCGCCGAGGTTTTGGACCAGCCGCGTCACGAGTATACCCGTGCGCTGA
>JAEWKP010000142.1 GCA_023393655.1 Pseudomonadota bacterium
GGCCGCCAGCGCCGCGACGCGCACCCAGCCGGGAGCCGCCGCGAGCACGCCCGGCGGCGAGACCATCAGCTTGGCGACGATCCCGGCAAGCAGCGCGGTCGCGACCGCCCTCACCCATTCGAGCAACGGCGAATCGTTGGAGAGCCCGCGCGAGAACCCGACGGCAAGCCAGCGCCAGATCTCCGTCGGCAGCACGGCGAACAGCATCAGCGCGAGATAGGGCCAGAGCGGCCCGTCGAGCATGGCGATCGGCTGGGTCATGCCGGCTTCCACTTCCGCCCGAGGAGAAAGGCCAGGCTTCCGGCGATGAGCCCGGCGACGATCAGGTCGAAGCCGCCGCCGATGAAGCGTTCGCAGACCGGTGCGAAGGCCAGACCGAGGACAAGCGCCGCCACATCGCCGCGATGACGCAGGCCCGCGATCAGCGAGACCAGGAAGAACATCGGCGTCAGGCAGAGCAGCCCTGCCGCGAAGGGGATCGGGAGCGCACCCAGCAGGTAATAGCCGGCGAAGGTGCCGATCGAGCTCACCACCATGCAGGTATTGGCGAAGCCGAGGAAATAGGCGACGCGCTGATGCGGGGCGATGGCCGGCAGGCGCCGCAGGCCCTCGCTCCAGGCGGTGACGGCGACGTAATGCGCGAGCAGAAGCTGCTGCCAGATGCTCTGGCCGGGTCGGCGCAGCAGCGGCAGGATCGCCATCGTCATCGGCAGGAAGCGCAGCGAGGCGAAGGCGACCGCGATCACGATCGCGCTCCAGGCCGCACCGGCGGCGATCGAGGCAAAGAACAGCACCTGCGAGGGACCGGCCCAGACCAGGATCGTAGAGAGCACGGCGACATCGACGGGATAGCCGACATCGCGGGCGAGCGAGCCGATGCCGATCAGCCCGAAGCCGACGATCCAGGCCGGCAGCATCAGCGCATCGCGCATGCCGGCCAGCGCGACGCGCTGCCAGCTCCAGTCGGCGGATACGCTCATGAGGCCATCGGGGCGGGAGTGAGTTCGACAGGTTTCCGGCCCGGAACAGTTCGAGCCGATTCCTCTATCGCCCATGCACGCGACGCTTGCCTAGGCACCGGCAGGCCGGCCCGCTCTGCATCTCCTGCAAGAGCGGATCGTGCCGCCTCTCAGCCCTTGCCGCCCTTCAGCGCGATGGCGATGATCTCGTTGGCGAAGTCGATCAATTCCTTGGGGATGCCGCCGACAGCCTGGACGCCCAGATAGATCAGGTAGATGAGGGCCGGCACCAGAATCCAGCCCAGCACTTCCTCGAAAATCTTGCGGCGGCGCCGGCGGCGGTCGCGCTTTTCGAACCAGCCGAGCTTTTCCTTGGCCGGGCGAGCGGGAGCCGGGGCCGGAGCCTCCTGAAGCACCTCGCCGCTCTCGGCGGCGAGGCTTGCGGTCTTTCGTTTGAACAGCACGGTGCCTTACGCCTTCGTCAGCGGGACCTTCGGAACGGTGCGGACGGTCTTGGCCGAGGCCTTCGCTGCGCCACCCGTCCCACCCGGAGTGCCGCCACCTTTAGGCGCTCGCCGCGGCGGAGTCTTGGTCGTTTTTCCGGCAGCCGCAGCCTTCGTGCGCGGCTTCGGCACGCGCTTGGCGGTGGCCGCCTCGACATCCTTCTCCGGCTTGGGCCTGGCCGGCCCGTCCGGGAATTCGAGGCCGAGCACCTTGATGCCGGTCTCGGACTGGACGACGACGACCTTGACCGCACCACCACTCTTCAGGCGCCCGAACAGCACCTCGTCGGCGAGCGGCGTCTTGATCGTCTGCTGGATCAGGCGGGCCATCGGCCGGGCGCCCATCGCCTCGTCATAGCCGTTCTCGACCAGCCATTCGCGCGCCTCGTCGGAGAGCTCGATCGTGACGTTGCGGTCGGCGAGCTGCGCTTCGAGCTGGAGCACGAACTTGTCGACGACGCGGGCGACCACCGTCTTCGGCAGATGGCCGAAGGAGATGACCGAGTCGAGCCGGTTGCGGAATTCCGGCGCGAACAGCTTGTTGATCGCCTCGGTATCGTCGCCCTCGCGCTTGGTTCGGGTGAAGCCATAGGCGTTGCGGGCCATGTCGGCGGCGCCGGCATTCGTGGTCATGATCAGGATGACGTTCCTGAAATCGACCTGCTTGCCGTTGTTGTCGGTCAGCTTGCCGTGGTCCATCACCTGCAGGAGGATGTTGAACAGGTCCGGATGGGCCTTCTCGATCTCGTCGAGCAGCAGCACGGAGTGCGGATGCTGGTCGATCTGGTCGGTCAAGAGCCCGCCCTGGTCGAAGCCGACATAGCCGGGAGGCGCGCCGATCAATCGCGAGACGGTGTGGCGCTCCATGTATTCCGACATGTCGAAGCGGATCAGCTCGACGCCGAGCGAGGAGGCGAGCTGGCGCGCGACCTCGGTCTTGCCGACGCCGGTCGGCCCGGCGAAGAGATAGCTGCCGATCGGTTTCTCGCCATCTCGCAGGCCGGCTCGTGCCAGCTTGATGGCCGAGGACAAGGCCTCGATCGCCTTCTCTTGGCCATAGACCGTGCGCTTCAGCGTGGTCTCCAGATTGCGCAGCACCTCGGCATCGTCCTTGGAGACGGTCTTGGCCGGAATGCGCGCCATCGTCGCGATCGCAGCCTCAATCTCCTTCACGCCGATCGTCTTCTTGCGCTTCGACTCGGTCACCAGCATCTGCGAGGCGCCGGTCTCGTCGATCACGTCGATCGCCTTGTCCGGCAGCTTGCGGTCATGGATGTAGCGGGCCGAGAGCTCCACCGCCGCCTTGATGGCGTCGTTGGTGTAGCGCAGCTTGTGGAACTCCTCGAAATAGGGCTTCAGCCCCTTGAGGATCTCGATCGTGTCCGGCACCGACGGCTCGTTGACGTCGATCTTCTGGAAGCGGCGCACCAGCGCCCGGTCCTTTTCGAAATACTGGCGGTATTCCTTGTAGGTGGTCGAGCCGATGCAGCGCAGCGAGCCCGAGGCCAGCGCCGGCTTCAGCAGGTTCGAGGCGTCCATCGCACCGCCCGAGGTCGCACCGGCGCCGATCACCGTATGGATCTCGTCGATGAACATGATCGCCTTCGGGTGCTGCTCGATCTCCTTCATTACCTGCTTGAGGCGTTCCTCGAAATCGCCGCGATAGCGCGTGCCGGCAAGCAGCGTGCCCATGTCGAGCGAGAAGACGGTCGCGTCCTCCAGCACCTCGGGCACCTCGCCGCGCGTGATCTTGAGGGCGAGGCCCTCGGCGATCGCAGTCTTGCCGACGCCGGGGTCGCCGACCAGCAGCGGGTTGTTCTTCTGGCGGCGGCACAGGATCTGGATCGTGCGCTGC
>JAEWKP010000153.1 GCA_023393655.1 Pseudomonadota bacterium
GCCCCCGCGGGTGGCGCCCCGAGGCCCCAACAGAAGGGAGACGACCATGAAGATCGTGACCAGCTTGAGCTTCCGAGGAGAGTGCCGGGCGGCATTCGAGTTCTACGCCCAGGTCCTCGGCGGAAAGATCACTGCCGCCATACCCTATGGCGACGCGCCGCCGGGCATGCCGATCACCGACGAGAAGTACAAGACCTGGCTGATGCATTGCTGGCTCGAGGTCGGCGATCAGGCCCTGATGGGCGCCGATATGGATACCGCCTGGGCCCCCAATGTCGACAAGCCCAAGAACGGCTTCGACGTCACCCTGCATACCGGCGACAAGGCAGAAGGGCAGCGCTGGTTCGACCAGCTCGGTGCCGGCGGGCGGGCCGTCATGCCGTTCAGCGAAACCTTCTGGTCGCCGGGCTTCGGCTCGCTCGTTGATAAATTCGGCATTCCCTGGATGATCAACACCATCCCCGCCGCCGATTGGAAGCCGGCGCAGGGCTGAGCCGCAGTTCAGGAATCCGACGCGATCCCGGGAGGCGCTTCGCAGCGCCTCTCAGACGCGCCTGTAGATGTCCTCGATACGAACGATGTCGTCTTCGCCCAGATAGGAGCCGACCTGAACCTCGATCAGTTCGAGCGGTATCTTGCCGGGATTGGCCATGCGATGCAGGCAGCCGATCGGCAGATAGATCGATTCTGTCTCATGCACGACGATGGTCTCGTCGTTGCGCGTGACTTCGGCAGTGCCGCGCACCACTACCCAATGCTCGGCGCGGTGATAGTGCTTCTGCAGGGAAAGAATGCCGCCCGGCTTCACGGTGATGCGTTTGACCTGATAGCGCGCGCCGGTGTCGACCGAGAGATATTTCCCCCAGGGGCGCTGGATTTCGCGATGGGCGCCGGCTTCCGACTCGCCATGGGCGGTGATCAGCGCCACCATCTCCTTGACCTGATCGGCCCTCGCCTTGGGCGCGACGAGAACGGCGTCGCGTGTCGAAATCACCGCGATGTCGTCGAGGCCGATCACGGCGACCACCGCATCTTCGGAGCGGATGAGGTTGTTCGCGCCGTTCAGCACATAGCCGCGCCCGTCGATGACGTTGCCATCCGGATCCTTATCGGAAAGCTCCCAGACCGCCGACCAGCCGCCGACATCCGACCAGCCGAAATGGCCGGCGACGACGGCCGCTTTCCGGGTGCGTTCCATCACCGCATAGTCGATCGAGATGGTCTTGGCCTGGCCGAAGGCCGCGGAATCGAGCAGCAGGAAATCGAGATCGGGCTCGGCCCGGGCAATGGCCTCGGAAACCGGAGCCATGACATCCGGCTCGAATGTCTCGAGTTCGGCCCGCATGGTGGCCGCGTCGAAAATGAAATTGCCGGAATTCCAGAGATATCCGTCCAGCAGATATTCCGCTGCGCGCTTCGCATCGGGCTTCTCAACGAAGGCGGCGATGCGGCGGGCTCCGTCCTGGAGCTCGTCGCCGGGCTGGATATAGCCGTAGCCGGTGGCCGGGGAGGTCGGAGGGATGCCGATCGTGACGATCTGTCCCCCTGCGGCGACGAGCCCCGCGACGCGGCAGGTTTCAACGAAAAGATCGCCATCCTGGACGACATGATCGGCCGCGAAAACGCCGACGATGGCATCAGGGTCGCGTGCAAGCGCAAGCTCGGTCGCGGCTGCGA
Organism: Pseudomonadota bacterium; assembly: GCA_023393655.1. GTDB lineage: Bacteria > Pseudomonadota > Alphaproteobacteria > Rhizobiales > Beijerinckiaceae > Allobosea. The sequence continues at coordinate 1,678 of JAEWKP010000153.1, forward strand.
CGGCTGCCGCGGAATCACGCCGCATCGGTTCGAGCACGATCTGTCCCGTCGCCCCGCAGGCCTGGATCTGCTCCTGAACCGTAAAGCGATACGCGGCATTGGTGATGACGATCGCAGGCGCAAAGACCTTGTCGTTCGAAACCAGCCTCATGACCCGCTGGAAAGTGGAATCCTGACCGAAAAGCGAAATGAACTGCTTCGGCATCGTGTCGCGCGAAACCGGCCACAGCCGCGTCCCGGAGCCACCACACATCACGACAGGTATAATCTTCGAAGACATGGGCGATAGACCTGCACGACTCTCTATGGCGGGCGTTCGACAGAGCTTGTCGAACGATCATTCCGTGAGTCAGGAGAACTTCCTGGAGTGTGGCCTCACAATACCGCAGGTGACCTTTCCACGACGTTACGCGATACGGGCCTCCGTCATGCCGCGATCACTGCCCGAGTTCCTGCCTGGCCCGCTCACGCCAGCAGGAACGACTGCTCCAGCACATTGCGGGAATCGAGGCCGAGCTGGACGTTGAACTGCCCGTTCTCGATGACCTCCTTCAGGTCCCCGTTGACGAATTTGAGCTGGTCGGGACCGATCTCGAAGCGCACGACTCGGGCTTCGCCGGGCTTCAACGTCACCTTCTGGAAGCCTTTCAGCTCCTTCACCGGCCGCGCGATCGAAGCGTAGGGGTCGGCGATATAGAGCTGGACGACATTGGCGCCCTCGAAGCTGCCGGTATTGGTCAGCGTCGCCTCGGCTGTCAGCTTCTCGCCGCGCTTGATGCGATTTGCCGAGAGCTTGAGGTCGGTCAGGGTGAACGTGCTGAAGCTCAGTCCGAAGCCGAACGGATAGAGCGCGCCCTGCTCCTCCTCGAAATATTGCGAGGTGTAGTTGCCAGGCTTGCCCTCGGTATAGGGGCGCCCGATGCGCAGCGCGTTGTAATAGGTCGGGATCTGGCCGGCCGAGCGCGGGAAGCTGATCGGCAGCTTGGCCGAAGGGTTGTGGTCGCCGAACAGGATGTCGGCGATGGCGTTGCCGCCCTCGGTGCCGGTATACCAGGTCTCCAGCAGCGCATCGGCATTGTCCTTTTCCCAGCCGATCGCGAGCGGCCGGCCGTTCATCAGCAGGACGACGAGCGGCTTGCCGGTCGCCTTCAGCGCCTGGAGCAGCTTGCGCTGCGAGCCCGGCATCTCGATGGTGACGCGGCTCGAGGATTCGTGCGACATGCCGCGCACCTCGCCGACGACTGCGATCACCACATCGGCCTCGTTGGCCACAGTGACGGCCTCCTCGATCATCACGTCGATCGGGCGCGGGTCCTGGATGACCTCGGGTTTGTCCCAGTTCAGGAAGTTCAGGTATTCGACGATCTTCGGGTCGTCGAGCACGTTGGAGCCGCGCGCGGTCAGGAGCCGCGCCTTGCCCTCGATCGCCTTCTCGATGCCGGCCTTGACCGAGACGGCCTGCTCGGCGACGCCCTGCGCCGACCAGCTGCCGAGGATGTCGAGCCCGGAATCGGCCAACGGCCCGACGAGCGCGATCGTGCCCTGCTTCTTCAGCGGCAGGGTCTGGTTGCGGTTCTCCAGCAGCACGATGGTTTCGCGGGCGATTTCGCGGGCCGGCTCGCGATGCAGGCGGTCGTTGGAACGCACATCGACGGGATCGTCCTGTGCCTTGCCCATGCGCAGGAACGGGTTGGCGAACAGGCCCATGTCGTATTTGGCGCCGAGAACCTCGCGCACGCAGGCGTCGAGCTCGGCCATCTTGATCTCACCCGAGGCGATCAGGCCGGGGACCTCGGCGAGATAGACCTGATCGGCCATGCTGAGGTCGATGCCGGCCTTGATCGCGAGCTTGGCCGCCTCACGGTTGTCGCGTGCGACGCCGTGGCGCGTCAGCTCCGTGATCGCGCCGTGGTCGCTGACGGTGACGCCCTTGAAGCCCCACTGCTTGCGCAGCAGATCCTGCATCAGCCAGGTATTGGACGTGGCCGGCACGCCGTTGACCGAGTTGAGCGCGACCATGACGCCGCCGGAACCCGCGTCGATCGCCGCCTTGTAGGGCGGCAGATAGACCTGGTGCATGCGCAGAGGGCTCATGTCGACCGTGTTGTAGTCGCGCCCGCCCTCGACCGCGCCGTAGAGCGCGAAATGCTTCACGGCGGCCATGATCGTATCCGGCTGGTCGGGCGAGGTGCCCTGGAAGCCGCGCACGCTGGCCCGGGCGCATTCGCTGACGAGATAGGGATCTTCGCCGAAGCCCTCCGAGGTGCGGCCCCAGCGCGGATCGCGGCTGATGTCGACCATCGGTGCGAAGGTCATGTCGACGCCGTCATTGCAGGCCTCGACCGCCGAGACGCGGGCCATGCGCTCGATCACGGCCATATCGAAGCTTGCCGCGAGGCCGAGCGGGATCGGGAAGGTGGTGCGATGGCCGTGCACCACGTCATAGGCGAAGAAGAGCGGGATCTTCAGGCGGCTGCGGTTGACGGCGGCCTCCTGGAGCGGCCGATTGTCGCGCCGGACCACGGTGTTGAACGAACCGGCGATCCGCCCGGCCGCGACCTCGTCCATCAGCTTGGCATGGGGCATTTCCGGGCCGATGCTGATCAGCCGCAATTGGCCGACCTTCTCGTCGACCGTCATCCGGGCGAGCAGCTTGTCGACGAAGGCCTTCTTCGCGGCGGCCGGATCGGTGGCGCGGGCCTTTCCGGGCCTGGCCGCGGCGGGAAACGCGGCCATTCCGGCCGCAAAGGCGGCCGTCGCCATGGCGCCGAGCGCCTGCCGGCGGGACAGGCCGTTCCCTGTCTCGTCCTTGCAGGACACCGTCTCCAGCTCACGGGAAGCCGGCGCACCGTTCGAATGATCCATGCTGAGTTCGTTCACTTGAGAAGAGAGGGCGGCTGGATGGAGGGCGGCGAAGAATAGCGCGGGAGCGGTTCGGGGAGAACGGCGCTCATTCCTTGACCCTTGTGGCGATGATGGGCATTTGTGCTCGGGTGCGCCACTGCCAAGGTAGGGCGGGCGCGCTCCGTCCCGTCGATATCACCTTTAAGGAGCTAGCTTGAACTTGTCGACCCGTTCCGCTGGCCTGGTCCGCATCGCGGCCCGGTTTTCGTCCTCGGCTCGAAGCCTGCTGATGCCGGTATTGGCCTGGTGTGGATCGGTCCGGGGCAGGCCCGGCGTCGCGCGGCTTGGCATGGCGCTCGGCTGGCTGGCAGTGACGGCCTTCGCCGGGCCGGCGGCTTTCGCGCAGCAGCGCCCGAAATTCGGGCTCGATGACGTGGTCGCCAAGGCGAAGGCGCTGGCGGAGGCGCCTTATGTCGCGCCGGTCAGCAACCTGCCCGACGTCTTCAGCAAGATGCAGTTCGCCGATTACCAGAAGATGCAGCCCAAGCCCGAGCGCTTCGCCTGGATGGAATACAAGACGCCTTTCAAGCTGGCCTTCTACCATCAGGGCATGCAGTTCAACACACCGGTGAAGATCAGCGAGATCGTCGACGGCGCCGCGCATGAAATCCCTTACGATGCCGGGCGCTTCGATTTCGCCGATCTGCATTTCGACCGCGAGGCGACGAGCAAGCTCGGCTGGGCGGGTTTCCGCGTGGTCTATCCGATCAACCAGCCCGGCAAGCTCGACGAGATCATGAGCGTGCTCGGCGCCAGCTATTTCCGCGTCATCGGCAAGAACCAGATCTACGGCCTGTCGGGACGCGGCCTTGCGATCGATACCGGCTTGCCGATCGCCGAGGAGTTCCCCGCCTTCCGCGAATTCTGGCTGCGCCGCCCGAAGCCGAAGGACCGGCACCTGACCTTCTACGCCCTGATGGATTCGGTGCGGGCTTCCGGCGCCTACGAGTTCACGCTGGTGCCGGGCTCGGACGCCGTGCTCAACGTCAAGGCGCGCATTTTCCTGCGGCAGGGCGCCTCGCCGACGACGCTCGGCATCGCGCCTTTGACCAGCATGTTCCTCTACGGCCCGCAACAGCCGTCGCAGACCCCGAATTTCCGCCCCGCGATCCATGATTCCAACGGGCTTGCCGTTCGCGGCGGCAATGGCGAGTGGATCTGGCGCCCGCTGGTCAACCCGTCGATGGTGGCGATCAGCGACATCGCGGCGGAGAATCCGAAGGGCTTCGGCCTGCTCCAGCGCGGGCGCGAATTCTCGCGCTATGAGGATCTGAAGGACCGCTACGATTTGCGCCCCAGCGCCTGGATCGAACCGACCAATGACTGGGGCAAGGGCAATGTCCGCCTCGTCGAGATTCCCACCGCCGACGAGACCAATGACAATATCGTCACGCTCTGGGTGCCGGAGAGCAGGCCCCCGTTCGGCGAGCCGATGCGCTTCGACTATCGCATGCACTGGACGATGGACGAGCCGGCGCTGATGAAGGGCGACGTCTCCCATGTCGCGCAGACGATGCGCGCGACCGGCGAGATCTATCAATCCAACCTGATCCGTGCCGGCGACGGCACGCTCGCCTTCCTGATCGATTTCCAGGGGCCGTCGCTGCGCAAGCTGCCGAAGGGCGTTCGGCCGGCCGCCGTGGTCAACGCCAGCGACAATGTCGAGATCGTCGGCACCGAACTGCAGCCCAATCCGGCGATTAGGGGCTGGCGTCTCACCTATCGGGTCAAGCTGAAGAACCCGGCCGCCTCATCCGATCTCGATGCGGTCCTGAAGCTGGGCGACCGCACGCTGACCGAGACCTGGAAGTTCAGGCTGCCGCCGTCGCAGGCCGCGACGAACAAGGAAACCTATCTCAACCGCTTCAAGGCGATGGAATAGCCGGCGGGAGCATCGCCTATCGACGATAGCGAGCGCCCGGGCTTCCACAGCGGGCGCGATCGGCGATGGCTGGCCGGCATCCCCCGGCGCGCATGCAAGGTGTCGATCGCCGCGGATCTGTGCTGTATTCACGGCGGTGGGGATGAAGGCTGATGGACAGGACAGGGGCGAGCCGGGGCTCTGAGCGGGCTTCCAGGCGAGAGCGGTCGCGGGCGTGGAAGCCTGCTTGCGGTGCGGTTTTCGCGAGGTCCCCCTGCTTGGCCCGGTCAATCCGGGGCCCTTGGGAATGCTGAGGAAGCCGGAGGAGACGTCGTCACCCGCCCATCCGGCGGCCGCGACCATAGCGGCGCGTCTGGATGGCGCACCGTTCTGCCGGCTGCGGCTCGCGATCCTCTGCGTCATGACCCTCGCGCTTTTCGCCGATATCGCCGAGGTCGCGCTGGGCAATGCGCTCGGCGCCGTGTTCCAGGCGCCGCCGCGAAGCATGACGCGGGCCGAGGTCTCGGTGTTCCTGGCCGCGATCTTCGCAGGGGGCGCGGCCGGAGCCCCGATCTTCGGCCTGCTGGGGGACCGGACAGGCCGGCGCCTGGCCCTGCAGCTGGCCCTTCTCGTCATCGCGGCCGGCTCGTTCGGCGCGGCGGCGAGCGATGGCCCGGTGGCGCTGATCGGCTTTCGCTTTCTCTCGGGGCTCGGCATCGGCGCCTGCCCACCGCTGATCGCCGCCTATCTGGCCGATGTCATGCCGCCGCGCTGGCGCGGAGCGCTCATTTGCATCTGTGCCGGCCTCGCCTTTCTCGGGGCGCCGGGAATCATCTTCCTGATGCGGGCGACGTCGCCGAGCTTTCTCGGGCTGGAGGGCTGGCGATGGGCCCTCGGCAGCGGCTCCTTGCTCGCCATCATCGCCGCGGGGCTGTTGCTGCTGCTGCCGGAATCACCGCGCTGGCTGGCTGCCGCCGGCCGCATCGCGGAGGCCGAGGCGGCCTTGCGCCGTTTCGGGGTGTCAGGTGCCGAGGCGGCCATCGCCCCGCGTGCGGCGATGCCGCCGGCGGCTGCGCCCGACGACAGCGATCAGATCAGCCTGCACCGCCGGTTCGTCCTGCTCTGCACGCTCTATGCGCTTTCGCCCTGGGCGACGATCGGCTTCCTGCTGATGAGCGGGGCGGTGATGCTGAAGAAGCATTTCAGCCTCGGTGATTCCGTCGTCGCGGCCGGCCTGATCATGTTCGGCCCGGTGATCGGCAACCTGCTCATGGCCCTCGTGATCGACCGCATCGACCGCAAGGCCAGCCTCGTCGCCACCGCCATCGCGATGGCCCTGCTGGGGTTGAGCTTTGCCGCCGCCACCGAATTCCTGCCCCTGGTCACGATAGGTGTCGCCTTCGCCTTCTGCAGTGCCATCTATGCCAGCGTCCTCGGCGTCTACGCCGCCGAGATCATTCCGACGGCGCAGCGCTCGTCGCGGACCGCCCTGGCCTGGGGAATCGGGCGCTTCGTCTCGATCTTCGTGCCGCTGGTCTTCTTCGCCCTGCTCCACAGGTTCGGCCCCTGGGCGATGTTCGGCCTGATCGCCGCCGCCATCGGCCTCAGCGCATTGCTCGTGGTCACGATCGGGCCGCAGGGGCGAACGCGGCGTCCGGTCGCCTGAGCCCGGCCGGCGAACCCGCTCGTTCAAAGCGCCGGGCTGATTCCTGCGTCTTCGAAATGCCAGCCAAGCACTTCCGGACCGATCTCTGGTTCCTCGCTCCGGACGGTTGCGTTGAAAGCGAAGTCGATGATCGCGAGCTTTTCGGCCTGTATCCGGGCGTAATCGCTGCGGAAATCCTGGGAAAGCCAGAGCCGGGAATGGCCGGGCGCGCCGCTCCAGCCGAGGGCACCGATCGCGATCGCGGAGGCCAGCGTCCGCCCGGCATGGGTGCGCGAGAGATTGAGCGGCCGGGCGAGCGCTGAAACCGAGGTCACATTGGTGAGCGCGCGATCCTGGCGCGGTGCGGTGTCGACATCGAGGCCGGAGATGAGGCGGTCCATCAGGCTCCCGCCATCGTCGATGGAGGCGAAGATCGCGTAGGTCTGCGGCGGCGTCCGGACCGTGCGGTTGCCGAGCAGCGCACCGGCGACCAGAGGCTGCATGTTCGCCAACAAGGATTCCTCGCTCCGGCGCAAATGCGCGAGCCGGCTCCCGCCGTCGAGCCGGTCGAGCGCCCCGAGATGCAGCGCGAACCACTCGGTGAGGGCCGATAGCGTCGCTGGCGCCGGGACGACGAGATCGGTCGTGCGCCCGGCAGCAGGGCTGGGCTGGACGATGCCGTAGTGCAGGGCTTCGGTGAAGAAAGCCGCCGCGGTATTGCGGCTCGCCAGGCCCAGGGGCTGGAGGTCTTCGAGGAATTCGCGCCGGGACAGGCCGGGCCTGCCGGCGCGAACCCCGGCGAAATGACGGGCGAGCGCCACATGCGACATCAGCCAGCGCTGTTGCGTGGAGAACAGCGCGGCCAGCCGCGGTGCGGCTTCGTGTACGGCAAGAAATCCGCTTGCAAGGCCATGGGCGACGCGATCGAACCCGGGGAAGGCGAGCAGGTTCGCGGTCCGGTCTTCCATCGTTCTCATGCTTTCCCCCAACCTCATGCGGCTTTCCCGCCGCTTGAGGCTATTAAAAGCAGATTGCACATTATCGTGCAATTTGAGAATTTTTGAATGAGACATGAGCCAGGGCGCGCGCCGGGATGGGCTTACCCGATGCAGGCACTCAAAACTTGAGAAGGGTGTGACCTGAGAAGGCCGCGCTGTCCTGAAAATCCGCCGCGATAGCGAAGAGTGGCTTATGTTGCCGCATCGTCGGCGTGGCGATGGCTCAGGGCTGGGCCGCCGTTCCATACAGGATCGCGCCGACCATGGCGCGGTAGCGCAACTTCAGCGTCTCGGGGTCGGTCGGGGGCAGGCTCTGATTGGTGCCGCGCGCGCCGTCGGCGAGCAGCTGGGCCAGGACGTCGGCATCGACCTCCGGCTTCAGCTGAAGCGGCCGGTGAGCCTGCAGCTCTCTAATGAACGCAGCCAATTCCGCCTGGAAGGCGACCGCCGAGGCGATCATGAGATCGCGGCAGCGGCGGAACGCCTGGTCGTTGATCTCCACGGCATGTGGCGATTTCGCCAGGCGGCGGCGGTTATCGCCGTATCGGACGTCGAGCACCGTTGCGAGGATCTCGACGAGATCCTGCCCCTGGTCCAGGCCGGCCCGGCCTGCGGCCATCCCGGCTTCCACGGCGCGGGCATTGGCGTCCTCGATCAGGAACCTGAAGGCCTCTTCCTTCGAGCGGAAGTAGTTGTAGACCGTTCGCCGCGTCACATCGATGGCGTCGGCCAGGGCCGTCATCGTCAGGTACTGGTAGCCGTAGTCGAGGAATGCGCGCTCTACCCCGGATGCCAATTCGGCGCGTGTGACCATCTGACCTTCCAGGCAGCTTTTGGCGGCCCCGTAAAACGATTCCGGTGTCCAATGATCCCCGTTCTTGCCCGGGAGCACCCCGCAGCGCAATCACTCTCTGCGGCCATGATGCCGATGGGATGGGGGCCAGATGCCGGAGAGGCCGGGGCGTCCGATCAAGGCTGGCTTTCAAGCGCGCGCCAATGATGATGTCTTGCGCAAGCCAGCCGTGGATTTCGCTCTCCGGCTGAACGAAAACGTCGGATCGAGAAGCCGACAAGTGAAAGATCGGAGGTTTTTCTCTCAGAGCCGGCGCATCTGACTATTTTTGAATCGCGCGGCTTATGAAGTCGGATCGTATTGACTGAAGCATCGCAGAGAACGAATTGTCGAGGCCGCCGTCATGACTGGCGGCCAAACTTCAAGGGCTCATCATGAAACTCAAACTGTTGGCGCCGCTGCTCGTCGGCGGCATTTGCTTTGCCTCGACCGTTCTCGCGCAGTCCGCGGATGACAAGAAGTGGATCACTCAGTGCTTGGCGGACAACCAGGGGGCCAAGGTCGCGGCCGCCGTCGTGGCGTCCTACTGCGGCTGCATGAATAACAAGATGAGCGACAACGAAACCCGCTCGATCACGCAATGGGAAAAGGCCAATCCCAATGCGCGCAAGGCCTGCGAGCAGGAATCAGGCTGGAACTGATACGGCGCCCGCGCTTCGCCTCGCTACAACCCGCCCCTGGGCCCGGATATGTCCGCCGGCAGAGGGGCGGGTCTTCCTGTCGTGGCCGGGCGGCTCCTTGGGGGCTACAGAGCGCCGCCACGGCTAGAGCGCTGCAAGCCGCCGTCCCTTAGAAGCTCACCCTGAGCTGTGCCGCTCCGCCGATCCGGTTGGTGTTGGCAGAGAATTCCCCGTCGAGATTGAAGCCGAGCGTCATGCGCTCGCTGAGGCGGGCCGTGATGCCGGCGCTGACGAGCGCGCTGTTGCGGTCGAGCCTGGCGCCGGTTGCGGTGAAGCTGGCGCCGGGCAGCCCGGCCAGGCTGGCGGAAAGGTCGGCATCGCGCTGGACATAATGCGCCCACGCCGCCCGGACATGACCCGTCACGGCTATGTGGCCGAGCACTGTGTCGGCATCGACCTGCAGGCCGAGGTCGCCGCGCGCGGTGATGTCGTTGCGCCTGGCCAGCGCCAGCGATCCGGCATTGGCGCCGGCCCAGTTCGCCTCGACCACCGCCGGATTGCGGGCTTGTATGCCCTGAATTGCGGCCAGCGGCGAAATTGACAGCCCATTCCAGTTCAGCAGCGCTCGCCTGCAATCGTCCGCTCCAGGCCGTCGTTGCATAGGAGGAGGAGAGGCTGGAGCCCAGCGCGGGAATCGCGCGGCTGACGTCGTTCTCGAGCCGGGCATAGCTCAAGGCGGCGCCGATCTTCGCCGGCCCGAACCGGGCCAGCCCATAGAGGCCCGCCTGGAACACGTTGGCGTCGATCTTGCCGATCAGGCCCGGCAGCGAAGCCTGCGCCTTGCCGCCGGAGACCGCGACGCCGGCCACCATGCCTGGCAGCACCTGGACATCGATGCCCGTCGCCAGATGCGCGTCGTCGATCATGCGCCTGGCCGAGCCGATGGCGGCGTCGCCGTCGGTGTGGCCATGGGAGCCGTAGGCCGCCCCCCAGACAGAATAGAACGGCATGTCGAGCCGCGAAGCGCCGGCCGGCTGATCCGCGCCCTTGTGCACCAGGCCGGAATAGCCTGCCATGCTCGGGCCGGCGCCGCTACTGCCGAGCCGCCCGGCCGCGGTCGGGTCGAGCATCACTCGCAGGAATTGGTCCGAGGCGACATTGGCCATCGCTGGCGCTGCCGCATGGACTTCGCCCGAGAGGCTGTTCACCGCCGCCGGGATCTAGGCCGCCGGCAGGTTGTAGATTCCGAACAGCATGGACGGGTCGGCTCCACCCGCCACCGCCCGGTCGATGGCCTTGCCGACAACGTAGGCGTTCTTCGGTCCCGTCACCCCGATCAGGGTCGGACCGGGAGGCGCGGGCGGGGGACCGACCGGCGGGTCGACCGGCGTCAGCGGCTTCGGCGCCAGCGTCAGCCGCACGTCATTGGCGGTGTAGCTGATTGTCGTGGTCACGCCGTAGCCGAAAGTCCCGGCCGTATCCACCGGGTTGAAGACGCCCGACCGCCCGCCCGCTGCCAAGAGCAGGGTATAGGGCGTGGAGAAGGTATAGGCGCCGCCCAGCGGCACGATCCGCAAGCTTCCCGCCAGCGAGGCCGTGCCGGTCACGTTGACGCGGTCGGCACTCGCGCCCTGTATCTCGGCGAGATAGGTCGAGCCGGGATTGAGCGTCAGGTTGCCGTTCACCGTCAGCGTCCCTGGTGAGTTGCCGGGTGAGAGCGTGCCACCATTGATGACCGTCGAGGGCAGGTTGCCTGCGCCGCCGATCAGAGCGCCGGCCGCCACGGCAACGCCGGACGACGCCGCGATCGAGCCGTTCACCAGCAAGGCGCCGCCATTGACCGTCGTCGCGCCGGTATAGCTGCTGGTCCCGCTCAAGGTGAGCGTGCCCGTGCCGGTTTTCGTCAGGGAGCCGCTGCCGGCGATCTCGCCGGGCTGGGTGTAGCTGTCGGCGAAATTGGCGACGATGGCGCCATCGTTGACGATCGCCCCGGCCATGACATTGACGCTGCCGGCACGGCCACCGGTACCGATGTTCAGCCGGCCGGGCGCTGCGATCTGAAGGTCGCCGGACGTGACGCGGAGCTCGCCGCCGTCGGAGACCGTTACCGATGTCGCGGTGATCGCGCCGGGAGCGATCGAGAGACCCCCGCCGCCGATGCTCCAGAGCGAGCCGGTTCCGGTGACAAGGGCCTCGACGGTGCCGCCGAAGCCGATCAGGCTGGCGCCTCCGCTGCCGGTCAGGGCCGCGCCGTTCGAGACCGTGAGCGAGGTCGTGCCAGTGAAGCCCTGAAGGAGCGTGATGCCGGTCGCGATGGAGGAGCCGATGCCGTCGACCGTGGCACTGGAGGCGATGAAGAGCGTCCGGCCGTTGTTGTCGAGGCGGCCGCCCTGGTCGACGCGAAGCGATCCGCCCAGAATCTGGACGTCGCCGCCGAAGCTCAGCGATCCCCCGCGAATGACGAACTGGCCGCTCGTGCAGGCGCAGGTGGTGAAGCCGCCGCCCAGCGTGCCCGTGCCCGTATGGATCTGCGTTCCCGCGCCGGTGAATCCGAGCGCGCCGTCGCCGGAGAAGCTGCCCGAGAACGTCCGGCTCGCATCGGTCCATCCGGTGATCAGCGTCGCGCCGGAGCCGATCGTGACGGCGCCAGTGCCCGAGAGCGAGCCGATCGTCGCGAAGAGGAAGGGCGAACTGGCGATTTCCAGCGTGGCCCCGGTTGCGATCGTGACATTGGAATCCGGCGAGAGGCTCGCGGCGCCGTCGCTGACCAGGCGGCCGGCCTGGATCACCGTATCGCCGGTGTAGCTGTTGATGCCGGACAGGGCGAGCGTGCCGGTGCCAAGCTTGGTCAGGCCGCCGGAGCCGGAGAGATCGGTTGAGACGCCAATGGCATGGCCGTTGCTGTCGAAGGAGATGCCGTTGCCCCCGATCGTCAACGCCGGGAAGCCGCTGAGATAGGCGGCCTCATCGCGCGTCGCCCGCAGGACGCCGCCATTCAGGGTGAGCGTGGCGTTCCCCGAGCCGTTGATGATCTGGCCGGTTTCCAGCACGCCGCGCCCGCTTGCGGCAGTGCCGAGAAGCTCCAGCGTGGCGCTCGATGCGGCGTCGGTGGTCAGGAACGTCGCGATCGAGCCGACCTTGCCGCCATTGGCGATGGTCAGGTTGCCGGCGCCCAAATAGCCGATGTGGAGGTCGCCGCTATTGGTCCAGCTCGAGCCGGTGCCCGTGACCGCGACGGTGCCGCTTCTGTTCAGGGAGTAGCCGATCCGGCCGGTCTGGCTGGTCACGGTGCCGCCGCCCGCGATGGTCAGCGTGGCATCGATCTCGCGCCCGATATCGAGGTCCGAACCGACGTTCCAATGGGGCAGAGGCGGCCCCGGCAAGCCGGGGTCGATGCCGCCGGTCCCGGTCACGGATTGGGCGAAGGCCGATGTCGGGGTGGCAAGGCTCGCCGCCAGAAGGATCAGGCCCGTGCCCGCTCGCAGGCGCGCCATCAGCGGCGCTTCGGGCGCGCGTCCGATTCCCGAACGGATCGTGGCGCCGGCAGTCTTCGACATGTGCAAAGGACGTCTCTCCCAGCCGAGGCGGGCTTTTCCTTTGCTGCCCGCAGGCGGCCACGGCAACCATGTGCCGGCTCATCGGACTGACTATTTTTGACAGAGCCCCTGGTCTTGCCTGCATCGTACGGCGTTCCGCCGCGGCCCTGCGCTATTCCATGACCATGGTGTGATCGTCGGCTGGCGCAGCCTCCCGGCGCGGCGTGCGCAGCAAAACGAGGAAGGGCAGGGCGGCGAGACAGAGGATCATCAGGAGCTTGAAGTCGTTGACATAGGCGATGATCGTCGCCTGCCGCGTGATGACCTCGTCCAGCGCCGCGCGTCCGGCCAGCGTCGTTGGATCCCAGGCATGCTTGATCGCTGGCATCTCGAAGATGCGGTTGAAGGGCGTGACGTAATTGGCAATCTCGGCATGGTTGACCTGCACGTTGCGGGTCAGGAGATAGCTGACCAGCGAGATGCCGACGCTGGAGCCGATGTTGCGCGAGAGGTTGTAGAGGCCGGTGCCGTCGCCGCGATATTCCGCCGGCAGCGTCGCGAAGGTGATCGTCGTCAGCGGCACGAAGCGCAGGCCGAGGCCGCCGCCCTGGACGAAGCCGGTGAACATGATCCGCTGCTGCGAGACATCCGGTGTCCAGCCGGCCATGTCGTACATCGCCCAGGCGCTGACCAGGAAACCGGCGCCGAGCAGGATGCGCGTGTCGACCTTGCCGATCAGCCGGCCGACCAGGAACATGCAGGCCATCGTGCCGAGGCCCCGCGGGCCCATGACGATGCCTGCGGTCACCACGGGGTATCCCAGCAGCGTCTGCAGGAACGGCGTCAGCAGCGCGAGCGAGGCCAGGTAGCAGATGCCGACGATGAAGATGAAGATCAGGCCGACATTGAAGTTCCGATCAAGGAACAGCCGCGGCTTGATGAAGGAATTCTCCGCCGTGAATGTGTGCACGACGAGGATGTAGAGCGCCCCGACGCAGACCGCCGCCTCGACGATGATCTCCGGCGAGTCGAACCAGTCGAGCTGGGCGCCGCGGTCGAGGAAGAGCTGGAGCGCGCCGATCGCGATGCTGAGCGCCCCGAAGCCGGTCCAGTCGAGCCTGGCCAGCGCGCTCGACCGGGTCTCCGTGACGAAGGCCGAGACTCCGGCCAGCGCCAGGATGCCGAGCGGCAGGTTGATGTAGAACACCCAGCGCCAGGAGATGTTCTCGGTCAGCCAGCCGCCGAGGACGGGCCCGAGCACCGGCCCGACCATCACCGAGATGCCGAACAGGGCCATGGCGGAGCCGCGCTCCTCCGGCGTGTAGATATCGAGCAGGATGCTCTGCGAGAGCGGCACCAGCGAGGCGCCGAAGAAGCCCTGCATCAGCCGGAAGCCGACGATCTGCGTCAGCGATTGCGCAGCACCGCACAGGATCGAGGCCACGACGAAGCCGATGATCGCCACGGAGAGCACGCGCTTGCGGCCGAAACGGGCAGCGAGGAAGCCGGAGGGCGGCGTCATGATCGCCGCGGCGACGATATAGGAGGTCAGGACCCAGTTGATCTGGTCCGCGCTCGCCGAGACGCTGCCCTGGATATAGGGCAGCGCGACATTGGCGATCGTGGTGTCGAGCGCCTGCATGATGACCGCGAGGATCACGCAGGCGGTGATGGCACCGCGATTGGCGACGGGTGCTGCGGCCGGAGTGGCGGCGCTGGCCATGGCAGGCGGCCTTTTCTTACTGGCTGGCCTTGCCGACGGCCTCGCCGACGAAGCCCGGCAGGCCGCGGGCATGGCCGGTGTCGATATCGAGCGTGACGCTCATGCCGGCACGAAGCCGGGGCTGGTCGGGCGGCGTCTCGATCTTCACGCGCATGGCGATGCGCTGCACGACCTTCACCCAGTTGCCGCTGGTGTTCTGCGCCGGCAGCAACGAGAAGCTCGCGGCCGAGGCCGGGCTGATGCTGTCCACCGTGCCCTTCCAGACGGCGCCCGGATAGGTGTCGACATAGATCTCGGCCTCCTGACCTGGCTTCACCCAGGTGAGCTCGGTCTCCTTCGGATTGGCCTGGACCCAGACATGGTCGGTCGAGACCAGGCTGAAGGCGTTGGTCGCCGCCTCCAGATACTGGCCCTTCTGCAGCGAGGGCACATTGGTGACGATGCCGTCCATCGGCGCGCGCACCGTCGTATGGTCGAGCTGGCGCTGGGCCTCGGCGCGGGCCGCGACCGCATCCTTGTAGCGCGGGTGGTCCTCGACCGGCGCATCGGGCTTGCCGTTGAGATTGGCGGCGATGCCCGCGAGCTGGCTTTCGAGCTGCGCCAGCTTCAGCCGGGCGCTGTCGAGATCATGCCTGGCCTGGTCGAAGGTCGCCTGCGATGCGACCGACTTGGTGGCGAGGTCCTGCTGGCGCTTGAACCCGGTCTCGTAGAAGGCGATGTCGCTATGGGCCTGCTCGATCTGGCTCTGCATGCCCTTGTAGCTGGCCTTCAGCGCCGCGAGATCGTTGCCGACCACACCGATCTGGGCGTCGGCCCGCTCCAGCGCGAAGCGGAACTGCTTGTCGTCGAGGCGGAACAGCACGTCGCCGGCCTTCACCGCCTGGTTGTCGCGCACGTCGATCTCGCCGACGATGCCGGCGACATCCGTCGAGATGCCCAGGATATCCGCCTGCACATAGGCGTTGTCGGTCGACATCACCTGCCCGCCGGTGACGTAGTAATAGCCTCCGACGACGAATGCGATCGGCAGCAGCGCGAAGAGCAGCCGGCGCGTGCGGTTGCGTCGATGCCGCGGCGTCGGGCCGGGCGCGACTTGCGCAGGCATCTCCGGCTTCGTCTCCGGCGCCTCCTTCGCAACCGTTTCGGCGCGGGGCAGGGTTTTCGGCTCGAATTGCCGGATTTCCGCCCCGCCGCCCGAGAAGCCTTGCTCGGCCTCCTCGCGGGCGGTCGCTTCGGTGTTTCTGGCTGCGTCATCCATGGTGGGCCTGCCTTTCGGCCACCGGCATCTGGCAGGCGGCCGTGAGATTCGCTTTCATCTGTCCCAGCGTCGCGAGAAGCTGTTCGCGGTCGGCGGCTGAAATCGCGCCGAAAGCCTCGGACCGGGTGACGTCGCCAAGCGCGCGGAGTTCCGTCAGCTTCGGCCGGGCCTTCTCGGTCAGGTAGAGCTGCCAGATGCGGCGGTCGGTGGCGTGCGGGCGGCGTTCCGCCAGGCCGCAGCTTTCGAGCTTGTCGAGGATGCGCCCGACGGTGATCGGCTCGACATCCATCAGCTCGGCCAGGGCGCCCTGCTGGATGCCGGCATTCTGGTCGAGATAGGCCAGCACCTGCCATTGCGAACGGGTCAGCCCGGAATCGCGCGCATGCTGCTCGAAGCGCTTGCGCAGGAGGCGCGCGACATCGTGGAGCAGGAAGCCCACGGTCGGCGGCGGAGTCTTAGGCGTGCTGATCATAAGCATCTATATAAAATTCAGGCGGCGAGGGGTCAACGCGAGCTTTGGCAGGTCCGATGCGCACCCGACGCCTTGACGAGGCGCCGGCAAACCTGCCGCCGCTAGCCAGGAAGCTTTCGACGCGGCAGGGCTGTTGGACTAGGTTGGCCTGCGGCAGCCCGGCCCCGTGGCTCGCCGAAGCAGGACAGCGCCATGTTTCTTTTCGACGGTCGCGACGAGGCCGATGTGACCATCCTGCTGGCACATGGAGCCGGAGCACCGATGGACTCGGCCTCGATGACGGCGGCTGCAAAAGCGCTGGCCGGGGCCGGTTTTCGCGTGGCGCGCTTCGAGTTCGACTACATGGCGGCGCGACGAGCCGGAGCGGTGCGGACCCCGCCGCCGCGCGCCGAGAAGCTCAACCCGCAATACCTCGCCGCAGTGGACGCGCTCGGCGCTGCGGGGCCGCTGATCATCGGAGGCAAGTCGATGGGTGGCCGCGTCGCGAGCATGGTCGCCGACGAGCTGTTCGCGCAGGGCCGGATCCGCGGCCTTCTGTGCCTCGGCTATTCCTTCCATCCGCCCGGCAAGCCCGGGCAATTGCGAACCGCGCATCTCGCGGACCTGAAGACCCCGACGCTGATCGTGCAGGGAACGCGGGACGAGTTCGGCACGCGCGAGGAGGTCTCGACCTATGGGCTTTCGCCTGAGATCGACATCCTGTGGCTGGAGGATGGCGACCATGATCTGAAACCCCGCAAGCGGGTGTCCGGGTTTTCAGCCGCCGACCACCTCGCCACCATGGCCGAAGCGGTTTCCACCTGGGCCAGGCGTTAGAACATCGCTGGGCGATGCCGGATCAGCCCGCACGTTCGAAGATGATCCGGCGCTGCAGCGGATCGGCGGAGGTCAGCGTGACCCGTATCCTGTCGCCCGGCTTCTCGCCTGGCCCGCGAACCCGCGCGACGATGGGCAATTCGCAGAGCTGGATGCGCAGGCCGTGCTCGTCCGCATCGGTCACCACCGCGTCGAAGGTGGTGCCCTCGCTGCCTTGCAGCATCAGGGCTTCGGCCAGATCGATCACGTTCCGGTCGATCTGCCCGTCGCGCGCATCGGCCCGCGCCATCACCGCCGGCAACTCTTGGAATGCGGTCGATACCTCCGGCGGTACCGGCTGGCCGTTGGCGACCGCGAGCGCGGCGCGCACGACATAGCGGT
Organism: Pseudomonadota bacterium; assembly: GCA_023393655.1. Taxonomy (GTDB): domain Bacteria; phylum Pseudomonadota; class Alphaproteobacteria; order Rhizobiales; family Beijerinckiaceae; genus Allobosea. Next base: position 18,745 of record JAEWKP010000153.1, read on the forward strand.
CCGCGAGGCGTCGCAGCGGCGCCGTCGCATGTGCATAGGTCGCCGCCATCGGGGCGTGCCAGGGCACGATGCCGTCGCGATAGGGCACATAGCTCGCCCCGCCGCTGGCCCTGCGCACCGCCAGCATGAAGGCCGCGTGGCTGCTGTCGGCGGGATCGAGCGTCTTCTCGAACTGGACGAGCGTTTCCATCTCCGGCCAGGACAGCCCCAGTGCCCGCGCGCTCTGGCGCAGGCGCTGCACGGCCTGCTCGTCCGGCTCCGGCATGACCCGGAACAGGCCGGTCCGGGCTGCCAGGAGCGCGTCTGCGATGGCCATGTTGCTGGCCAGCGACAGGGTCGCGTTCTGCTCCTCGGAGCGCAGGCGCGGGCGGAAGAGCAATTGGTAGCGGCCGTCGCCGAGAGCGCCGACCTCCTGCTCGGGCGGGTCCACGCGCGCTGCGCCGCGCCGGCTCTCGGCAGCCTCGATGCGGCGGGCCAGCTCATCGAAATCGGCAGGCAGGTCCGAAGCCTTGACCGCGTCATAGGCGAGCTTGGCGCTGCTGCGGATGATGGCACGCTCGGCGCCGTCGAGATGGACATTGCCATCCGCGTCGATCCGGGTCGTGAAGATCACGGCAGGCCGGGCCACGGCGGGCAGCAGGCTCGCGGCACCTTCGGCGAGAACGGGCGGGTACAGTCCGGCCCGGCCGTCCGGCAGGTAGATCGTCGTGCCGCGCTGCCAGGCTTCCCGGTCGATCGCATCGCCATCCCCGACGAACCAGGCGACATCGGCGATGGCGTAATGCAGCAGGAGGTCGTTGCCGCTGCGCTCGATCGCGAAGGCCTGGTCGAGATCCGTCGAGGTCGCCGGGTCGAGCGTGACGAAGGGGCGGTCCGTGCGATCGGCATGCGCGGTCGGCTGGCGCCGGGCAGCGCTGTCGGCTGCCGCGAGGACCGCGGGCGGAAACTCATCGGGAACGTCATATTGCCGGCGGATCGCGGCCAGCCCGCCGACCAGCGCATGGGTGGAGTCGATCAGGGTCTTCATCGTCTACCGGGTTACCGGAACAATCGTCAGGCCTCCAGTCCCGCCTTTCGGCTTTCCAGCGCCGAGATGACCTGGAAGCCGATCGACCGGAACGGCTCGGGCGCGATCCAGCTTGCCGCGCCCATGACCGCCTCGACCTCGCCGGGCGTGCCGACGCCACGGATCAGATCGGCGAGCTTGCGGCCGAGCATCGTGCCCTTGGCGATGCCGCTGCCATTGCAGCCGCCCGAGGCATAGAGCCCGTCCTCGAGCTTACCCCACCAGGGCGCGCCGTTCATGGTGAAGGCCGTCGTTCCGCCCCAGACGAATTCGAAATCGACATGCCGCAGCCCGGGCCAGCGGCGATGAAAACGATCGCGCAGTTCCCGCACCGCGGTGGCCTGTGCGATTTCCGCGTCATGGGCATAGAGCGAGCGGACCATGAGCCGGTCGCGGCCGATGCGGCGCAAAGTGGTGCCGAGCCGGTGCGAGGGCAGCACGCCCCAGGCCGGGGACTGGCCGAGATGCCCGATATCGCTCTCTTTCACCGCCTCGGTGACGGCGGCATAGGTGAAGATCGTCGCCATCCGCGACTTCAGGTAGCCGAGCTTCGGGATGAAGCCGTTATTGGCGAGGACCACCGTCCGGCAGCGGACGGCGCCGCCTTCGGTGACGAGACGCCAATCGGCGCCTTCCCGGCGCATCTCGCGCACCGGGCTGTTCTCATGGAGCGTGACACCTCCCGGCAGCGCGTCGGCGAGGCCGCGGATCAGCGCCGCCGGCTGCAGCAGCCAGGTATCGTGCAGATAGATGCCGTAGCGGTAGTAATCGGCGCCGATCCGCTCGCGGATATCCGCCCGGTTCAGGATCGTGTGCGGCAGGTCGTTGGCCCGTGCCACCTCCGCAACCTTGCGCAGCGAGGCTTCTCCCGCCTCCGTCGCGGCGGTGCGGATCGAGCCGACCTTCTGCATGTCGCAGGAGATGGCGTTGTCGCGGAGGATGCCGGTCAGCCAGTCGAAGGCTTCGGTGAAGAGCCGGGTCTGGGTGCGGGCCTTCTCGGCCATCTCCATCGACGCCGTGCGGGGCAGGACATCGGGGGCGGTGAAGCCTGAATTGCGGGCCGAGGAGCCTTCGCCGACCGTCGTCGCCTCCAGCAGGACGATCCGGGCCTGCGGGTCGAGTTCGTGCAGGCGACGGGCCGCTGCGACGCCGGTATACCCGGCGCCGACGACGGCATAGTCGACGGTGATGTCTTCGCTCAGAGCGGCGCGCGGCGTGCGTGCGGGAAGCATCGCGTTCCAGCCGCAATGGTTGGTGTAGTTCGGATAGGTCAGCTTGGACATGGCTCGGCCGCAGATGGAGAAGGGCCCGCCCGCATGGGGCCCGCCGCTCAGTT